>JAFRDB010000144.1 GCA_017404065.1 Clostridia bacterium | reverse complement strand
TTATCGGACTCCCTCCGTCAGCCCTTACGGGCTGCCACCTCCCTCAAGAGGGAGGCAAGAATGTGTGTGGTAGCCCGATACACTTGGCTCCCTCTATGAGGGAGCTGTCGCGCCGACAGGCGTGACTGAGGGAGTTAAACTGAAATTTTATGTTTTAATTCACAAAGCTTTTACTCACTTAAAGCCGTGGAATTATCTCTTATCCCAAGACAATACTTCCCAATCCTCCGGAGGATTGCCGAGATCGGGGATCTCCATCGGTATGCCGCCTGCCAAAGCTGACTCATGCGCAATAAGTCCAGGTATGTTATATCTTGCAACGGCCCAGATGTTTGTGGGTGAAAGCTTTCCTGTTTCGTATGCGCGGCAGAAATCGTCTATCAGGAAGTGATGTGTGCCGTTGTGTCCGTTGTGTATGCCGGCATATTCCTTCGGTATACGGTCTGTCGGCTGAACGGGTGCTGCATCGTACCAGCCTACGCCGGTTGCGATCTGCTGGATAGCGTCGTTATAATCATTAGTGATAAGATCGTATACAGACTTGGGCTGGATCTGATCCGTAACGTCCTTCATAAGGATCTTATGGTCGTCCTCAGGGTTCCAGCGTGAGAGGCTGTGTCTTGCGACTGAGAACTCGTATCCGGCGCTGTCGCCGTAGAACTGAGTTATGTATGTTTCGGGTGCTACCCAACCTACGCAGCGGTTCTCGCTTACTCTTGCTATACCGCCGTTTGACAGCTCCAGGAGCATGGTCTCGTTTGAGAACGGGTTATCATAGTCGTTTTGTCCGTCTGTACCATAAATATCGGTTCTCTCGCTTCCCTTAAAGCCTAACGCAACGACTCTCTTGGCGTATACGCCCGGCATTGCGGAAAGGATCATTGAGGTTGAATGTGACGGATAGAAGAACGGCGGAATTCCGGCAAATTTCTTCCAGTCCTCGCCGCCTGAGCTGCGGAAGCTCTGCTCCATGTTGCGTATATCATGGTTGTACTGTGCCTCGGCATAAGTAAATCTGCCGAATGTGCCCTTCTCGAATTCCTTTCTCAAGAAGCAGGCGGGAGCGCGGTAGAAGCCTGTCTCACCCATTGAATATGTAAGTCTGGTTTCCTCTACAAGCCTTGCTATTTCCTTTATCTCCTCAACCTTTACAGCGCAGGGTACGGAGCTGTATACATGCTTGCCCGCTTTGAGCGCGCGTATAACCATCTCACCGTGTGTGAAACGCTGTGTGAATACCGCTACGGCATTGATCTCCTTTGACTCAAGTATTTCCTCGTATGTGTCTATGATCTTAACATCAAAATCCTTTGCGAATTTTTCTGCGCGCTCTCTTCTCTTATCGCACACATAAACCTCTTCAACAATGGGGTCCGCCTTAAACAGCGGAACGAAGAACGGACTGAATCTACCGCATCCTACTACTGCAATTTTCATTTTCTCTTTCATTTTAGTTAAGCTCCTTCCTTTTGATCGACATTGTTTCAGTGGGGAAAATCAAGTTCTTCCGCTGAACTGCCATTCCTTTTCACGTTTTCCTGTTTCAAATTGTTTTGTACTCAGCTTCCAATCCTCACCGGTTCGGAACCTGTTCTTGAATTCTTTTTTAAGAACGCCCTTTTCCTCAAGGTGTATATAGCAAGCTCTGTCGCAGGCTCTGCCGCAGATAGAAGTTCTGTAATAATGTTTTGCCGGCGGATAAAAATAGATGTTATCCAGTATATCCCGCGCCTGATCAGCATCAAATTCCGCAGTACCGTTGATGATATCGAATTTGTTGTCGAAGTCTTTAAAAGCATCGGGCGGCATAAACGGGTTTTTAGTGCCGTTTCCACCGTTATAGTAAACGGCGCAACGCCAGGAATCAAGCTTGCCGGTTTCGTCTATTGCGTGTCCCGGACAGCCCTTGATACATTCACCGCACCCATCGCAGATATGCGGCTCATACATCGGCGTCGGCTCTAATTCAGCGTCTGTTATGATGAAACAGTATCTGATAAAAGGACCGTATTCATCGTTTAAAATGCTTCCGGACAATCCCTTTTCGCCAAGCCCGCAAAGGACTGCGCATTTGTTGAAATCGATCTGATTTTCCGCCTTTACGCCTCTCTTGATATCATTATAATCGACTTCGGGATTTGTTTCGTTTTCCTCGTTCATTATGAGCTGGTTTCGTCTTTGCGGCATTGCCTCAAACCCGTTTTCTTCTATCAGACAGCTGATCCTGAGCAGGGCGAGCGGCATTACCGTTTCTTCAAGATTTTCAACTCCCATGGTCGTGTACTGATAGTAGGTCGTGCCTTCCTCAACACCTCTGTATTCACCGCGCAGTACACGGAAGCCGAGACCTATGACGGTTTTTGCGGCGGGGAAGATCTTGAATATAGCATCATCCTTATCAAATCTCGATGCGGGCGCGAATCCGACAACATCCGCGTCAAATTTTAAAGCTGTATCGATTATCGCTTGTCTCATATTCTGCCGACCTCCTTTAAATGCTTATAGCATACTGTTTCGCATTTTCTCCCGCAAAGGCAGGGGACATATCCGAAATGTGTGTTTGGCAGGAATTTCAGCTCATCATAGATCGCTTTTGCAGACTCGCTGTCAAATCTCATGTCACCGTTTATTATCTTTTCCCTGTTCGGATCACCGGCAAGGAAATCGTCTGTCATAAACGGATTTGATTTGTGCGCCCCTCTGTAATAAACACTGCACTGCCATGAATCCACGCCGTTTTCGTCTATTGCTTTTCCCGGGCAGGCGTTCAGGCACTCACCGCATTTGTCACACAGCTCTTCCTTGAACGGCTCATCGCACTCGAGCGGCGCGTCTGTGATTATGAATGCATATCTCATATATGTACCGAATTTCGGTGCAATGACCCTGCCGTTCATTCCTATTGAGCCCAGACCGCAAATAACGGCAGCTCTGTTATAGTCTATTATTACCTCCGGAGCAGGCTTGCCGGGCGCAACGGGGGTTGAATATTTAAGCTCGTATGTCTGGCTTACTTCGGGTGATGTGGATTTATCTCCCTTTATTCTGAGCCCCGGTACTGTCCTTTGCAGACAGGCATCAAATCCTTCGTTTTCAATTATGCGCGCCATTTTCAGCAGCAGGATCTCAACAAAGGCTTCGTCAATATATTTGACACCCAAATTTGTATAATTGTAATACTGGACCTTGTTCTCCATTGCATTATAGAGGGAGTTGGGGATCTTCATTCCGAAGCCTATAATGCATTTTGCATTGGGCAGTATGCGTTTCGGGTCTCTTTGCGGATCGCAGCCTTCATAATAGGAAATGTCACCTATGCCGCAGGTCATTGCCCCAAGCTCTTTGGCCTTCTGTTTTATAAATTCAGCAGTCAGCATTTACAGTCATCCTTTCTGTAGATTCTTTGGTAATATAACTGTCCTCAACAACGATCAAAAACGCATCCTCGCTTGCCTTGATGTGGTGCCAGGTTCCTCGCTTTATGTTATAGAGAACATCCTTTTTCATCTCAATGGAGCGCACCTTTTCATTTTCATAAGTGTATAAGGTCGCGCTGCCGTGAATGGGTATTATGACTTCATCGGTCGTAAGATGGCGCTTAAGCTCCTTCAGATCCCCGTAGGCATCGGAATATGTAATATATGCCACCTGCCATTTGTCCGTTTTCGTCATCGGATAAAACCCTGCCGAATACTTATCGATGGTTTCTATCATCTGTCCATCCTCCATGCCTTCGAGGTGCGGAGGGGCTTGTCAAACCTGCCTGCCATGCAGCCGCCCTTTTTCTCCAGCATGCTTACGCACGCCCTGATGCAGCCGCCGCATTTTGCCATATTATAGCCTACCCAGCTCGGGAAATATTTTTCAAGGCTCGTATAGACCTTCATAACTTCCTTCTCGTTCGCCGAAACATCTTCGTGCTCCAGAAGATCGAGCGCGCCGTCCTTGTTTTCGTCAAATACCTCTTTCGGTACGAACGGGTTATAATATCTGCCGGTGTGAGTATAGAACGCATAGCAGCGCCACATATCTATATCGCCCCATTCACAGATCTTGCCGGCAAGGTCTACTCTTACCGTTTTGCCTGAATTGAGCGGGGGAATGCACGAGCCGGGACATTCTCTTACGCACGCGCCGCATCTTCTGCAAAGCGGCTCGCCGCTGTACATCTCGTCATATTCCAGCTCCGCGTCGGTAAATATGAACGCCACACGCTGCAGAGGGCCGAATTCCGGTGTCAGGAGCATTTTGCTCCAGCCGATCTCGCCGAGTCCGCACGCTACCGCTGCCAATCTGAATTGGAACTGTACATCCGGCGGCACCTTGCCCTCGCTAACTTCTCTTGTGAACTGAACGCTTCTGTGGTGAGCGGTCTTGCCCTTTGCGTGCTTGCTTACCTCTATCTGCTCCTCAGGCGAAAGAGTGTTGCCGGGGCTGCCGTCCATATCCGAAACGATGCCGCGCGCACCTGTGTTTCTGTACACTACCGCCTCATAGCCCGCGTCCTCTATCACCTTTCCGACATGGTAGAGAACAGCCGGCGCGTAAATCTCATTTATACCGCCGTATGCCATTGAGGGGTACTGATAGAACTGTGTTCCTTCCTCAATGCCTCTTTGGACGCCGCGCGGTATCCTGAACGCAAACCCTATGACTGATTTTGCTTTAGGGAAAATTTTGCGCGGATCCATTTCGGGGGGCGCTCCCTCAAACCTGGACATCGGGCCTATTCCGCATTTGTCTGCGCCTGCTTCAAAGGCCGCGTCCTTGATCATTTTGCTTGTAAGCATCTTTACTCCTCCAATCTTATCAGTGCAGAATCTGCTCCTGAATATTTTAATTTTTCGTTTACTACTGTGCTCTTTATCTTGCTGTTATCCAAAAGGTAAGGATAGACAACGTTTGTGTGATTTGGTTCAAGCAGAACAAAAATACTGCCGGAAAACCTTTTATTTTCGATATACGCCTTTAAGATCCTTATAGGGTTGCCCGAGACCCGCGTGGCGAGCTTTAAGGCGGGGAAGAGCCCCTCGTATAGATGTACATCCTCAGGTCTTATAAAATTAGTGATATCGAATATCGATCTTAAGTGCTGCGTATCACGCAGATAATCCTTGCATATCCCGCCGAAGACATATCCGTTATCCATCTTTCTTATCTCGTTTTCGTGGGATACGAGATTATCATGGAACACGTGCGCGGAGCAGTTATTAAGACATCCGCTGTTTGCCAGGGCATATAACCCTTTACCGTTATCAAGGCACCAGCTTCTTATCTCTTTGATCGCCGCAAAATCTCTGTTCAGCTCGCGTTTTAAATAGAAGCTGTCAAAATACGGAGAAACATAATCCATGCCCTCCGGTGTGCCTATCGACATATTGACCGATGCCCTCACGTCTATGCCGGGGAAGTTATCCTTTATAAACTTACCGATAAGCGGTGAAGTCGTGGTTATCGAGTCCAGACCGAAGGTGTTTTTTACAAAATCTGTCGTAGCACCTATACTTTCAAAGAAAGCTCTCGATAGGCTCTCCGCGCCGTAGCAGGTCGCGTTAAACAGCAAATTGAGCTTTATTCCGTTTTGCGAAAGCGTCTTGAGATCGTCCATTTTTCTCTTTTGGGCATCCCATTGAGAAAAATCGTTAGCTATATATGTAGTGTTCCGTCCGTTGGCAAATCCGTCCCATGCAAAGTACACTTCATATATGCTGTCTTTGTTTTCTATTATCGTCTGCACAAAATCAGCCGTTGCCGTGAGCTGATATCCTACTGAATATTTCACAATATACTCCTTGAGTTTTTATACGTATTTGTTGATTATGCTATTGATTATAGCATCGATTTGTGTTATAATGTATCAAATAATAAATAATAAATATAAGAAAACAAACATTATGGGCTGTTGTATACAGTATGCTGACACGGAGGAGGTAAAGCATGGAATTATATCATATAAACCCCAACATCCGATATGCAAGAGAGCACAGTAATTTTAAGGGAATGCCGTATCTTTGCAAATGCTACGATTGCAGGATGTTTTATTTCTGTTCGGGTTCAGGATATCTGATAGTGAACGGAGAAAAATATAACTTTTCAAATAATTATATAATGTATTTCCCGCCAAAGACGGAATACAGATTCGTGCTTGACCGTAAAGAGCCTATTACAGTCCGTGTTTTTAATTTTGACCTGTCGGATAAGTACTTCAGCGACTCAAAGCACTTGGGAACGCCTTCAAAGGATGATTTTGATAATGAACTGGTCCCGCGCTATGAGCTGCCGGATGAATTCAGCCACATTATAATAAGCGAGGACTTTTTCGGGATAAACGAATCGCTTAGAGAATGTATCGATGTTTTCATAGCTAATTCAAAATACTATAAAGAAATAGCGTCCTCCATACTGAAAAAGAGCCTACTAACACTTTTGACCACGGAAAATTCGCTTGGGCAAAATAACAGGCTTATAGCGTCTGTACTGGAATATATAAACGCAAACCATGCGGATGCCGAGCTGTCAAATAAGTCTATAGCGGAAAAATTCAATTATCACCCGTATTATCTTAATAGGCTGATGAAAAATTTTGCCGGCAAAACGATACATCAATATATAATAAGCTGCCGCTTGAGAATAGCGAAGGATATGCTTCTTACGACCGATAATGATATAAACACGATAGCATGGAAGGTCGGATTCAATTCGCCGTCGCATTTTATAAGCACATTTCATCATCATTTCGGGCGCACTCCGTTTGAGTACAGACAGTCAAACGGATATATTTGATAGTTGTCTTTCAATTCCGGCGCGCGATACCCATTATACCTGAACGTATAATGAAGCAGCTTATCAAAAAGATATTCAAGGAGATGGAATAATAAGCAAAGGGCTGTCAGTGATGGCAGCCTTTTTGCATGAGCAAATTTCAGTTTATCGGACTCCCTCCGTCAGCCCTTACGGGCTGCCACCTCCCTCAAGAGGGAGGCAAGAATTGTGGTACACCGATACTTGACCCCCTCTTGAGGTAAGCGACACGCTTGCGTGTCGTAGGCGTGTTGAAAAGCAACAAACGCCGTAGTTGTGGTCGGCGCGTCAGCGCCGGGGGGAGTCAGACAAGGGGACGGTTCTGTTGTCTGGTTGAGGCAAACAAACGTGACGAGAGAACCGTCCCCGCGTCTGTGATGACTCATTCAAAAACCGTGCAAAAACCGGAAAAAAATATGGACAAATCAAAAGATCTGTGGTATAATCCTTGTGATATTATGTAAGGAGTGAGGGAATTGATAATTATAATGAAGGATAACGCGGCTAAAAACGAGATAGCGGCGGTAGAATCCAAGCTGGCTCAGATAGGCTTTCAGACGCACCCGATCGAAGGTGAGACAAAAACGGTAATAGGCGCCATAGGTGATAAGCGGAATATAAGCATGAATGAGATCCTGCTTATGAGCGGTGTTGAAAACATAGTTCCTATCATGCGTCCGTACAAGCTTGCATCAAAGGAGATCAAGCAGGAAAAGACGATAATAGATGTCGGGCATGGAGTTATGATAGGCGGAAAGACGCTTGCCGTATTCGCAGGTCCGTGTGCGGTGGAGAGCCGTGAGCATTTCTTCAAGATGGCAAGAGCCGTTAAGGAGGCGGGTGCAAATATACTTCGCGGCGGCGCGTTCAAGCCGCGCACATCTCCATATGCCTTTGGCGGACTTGGAGAGGAAGGGCTCAAGATCATGCGTGATGCGGGTGACGAGCTGGACATGCCGATATGTACCGAGGTCATGGATACGCGTGATGTCGATCTTGTAGCGGAGTATGCCGATATTATCCAGATAGGCGCGAGAAACATGCAGAACTTTACTCTTCTGCGAGAGGTGGGTAAACATAATAAGCCGATATTCTTAAAGCGCGGACTTGCAAGCACCATAAACGAATGGCTCATGGCTGCGGAATATATTATGAGCGAGGGCAATGATAATGTCATGCTCTGCGAACGAGGTATAAGAACGTATGAAACGTCCACACGAAACACATTTGATGTGAGCGCGATACCCGTAACGCAGGAGCTTACGCATTTGCCGATAATAGCTGACCCGTCACATGCTACGGGTAATTATAAATACGTCGCGGCGGTGGCACGCGCCGGGATAGCGGCGGGTGCGGATGGTGTTATGGTAGAGGTCCACGATTGCCCCGAATGTGCGGTTTCCGACGGCCCGCAGTCGTTAAAGCCGAAACGGTTTCTGCAGCTGATGGACGAGTTGAGAGGGATAGCGGCAGCCATAGGAAAGGAGATCTGATATGTTAGGATATTTAGGTCCCGCTGGGACATTTTCCGAGCAGGCAGCGAGAGAGTGGTCGCGCGGCAAGGAGCCTGTCATTGAATATCCGACTATTGCCGCTGCTATAAAGGCAGTGGATAAGGGTGATATTGACAGATGCATTGTCCCGATAGAGAACAATCTTAACGGAAGCGTAGCCATGACCCTCGATACGCTTGCCTTCGATGCAGATGTGTATATAACGGCTGAACATGTGATAAATATATCACAAAACCTTGCGGTCAAAAAGGGCGCAAAGGTATCGGATATAAAGACTGTGATCTCACATCCGCAGGCACTTGGTCAGTGTGCCCAAATGCTTGAGAGTGAATTTGCGGGGGTCGAGCTGAGAGCAACGCGGTCTACGGCACAGGCTGCGCAGGCGGCGGCTGAGGGCGACGGTACTCTTGCGGCGATAGCTCCGGCAGCGGCGGCGGAGAAATACGGACTTGAAATAGTGCGGCGTGCATGCAGTGATCATGCGAATAATCTTACTCGGTTTGTTGTGATAGAAAAGACGCCGAACATGAAGGTCACAGAACATGACAAAAGCTCTATAGTCTTTTCCACGGCTCATGAATCGGGTGCTCTGTATAAGGCGCTGGGACTTTTGGGTAAGGAAAAGATAAATATGCTCAAAATAGAATCGCGTCCGATGAAAAATGAGCTGGGCAGCTATGTGTTCTTCATAGATATAGAGGGCAACGCCGACGATGCGAACATATATTTTGCGCTGGATAATGTGAAGAAAAGCTCGCTCTTCTACAAGTTCTTGGGTAGCTATCACTATGAATAACAGACAGGGGGACTGCAGACAGGGGGGACGGTTCTGTTGTCTGGTTGAGGCAAACAAACTTGACGAGAGAACCGTCCCCACGTCTGGAACCGTCCCCACGTCTGTCAAAAAGATATTCAAGGAGATGGAAGAATAAGCAAAGGGGCTGTCAGTGATGGCAGCCTTTTTGCATGAGCAAATTTCAGTTTATCGGACTCCCTCCGTCAGCCCTTACGGGCTGCCACCTTTTAGCTACGGCGTTTGTTGCTATGCAACACGCCTACGAAACGCAAGCGTTTCGTTTACCTCAAGAGGGAGGCAAGAATTGTGGTACACCGATACTTGACCCCCTCTTGAGGGGGTCGGCGCGTCAGCGCCGGGGGGAGTAGGCGCGAGAGCGCCGTGGGGAGTCCACTAAACCAAAATTTGTATGATCGCTGCAAAAGCTCCGATCCCGTGCATGGGCAGAGCTATATATAACTACTTGGAAAAATTATCGTCTAAAAAGGAAAGATAACCATATTTAAAAGATAGCATAAGCGTGATAAAATGTGAATAATTAGTGTAGTTTTCATTTGTGAAAGGGGCGAGAGAAATGAATAAAATAAATGTGGGCTGGTCAGAGGTAAGCATAACGCCCGATAAGAAAATATCGCTTGCGGGGCAGTTTGCGGAGAGGATCTCGGAATATGTCGAAACACCCATTACGGTAACGGCTCTTGCCATAGAGGATGGCGAGGAGCAGCTTATAATATGCTCCTGCGACCTTATAAGCATAGGTGAGAACCTTGTTGCCGGCGTAAGGGAGCTGGTAAAGAGAATGAGCGATGAGATAGATACCGATAAGATAATAATATCCGCGATCCATACGCATACGTCGCATACATACAGCAGAGATTCTGCGAAAAGTGACAGCAGGAATGCAAAATTCAGGACGATGCTCGACGCGTTCGTGCCGCCCGAAAAGCAATACAAGCCAAAGGTATCCGCGAAGGGTGACGATTTCATGAATGCTGATGAGTCGCTTGAGTATCTGACCGAAAGGATCGCAAGGGCGGCGGTCGGTGCCTGGGACAACAGGCGCTCGGCGAGGTATGCACAAGGCTTCGGCAGAGCCGCGGTCGGTATGTGCAGACGCGCCTGCTATACGGACGGCAGCGCAAAAATGTGGGGCGATACCAATTTGGCAAGCTTTACGGAGCTTGAGGGCGGGAACGACAGCGGAATAGAAATGCTGTTTTTCTACGATGAAAATGAAAAGCTGACGGGTATCGCGGCAAATGTAGCTTGTCCGGCGCAGGTTTTAGAGCACAGGCTGTTCATATCCTCCGACTATTGGGGCAAGGTAAAGCAGATACTCCGCGAAAAATACGGCGACGAGCTGTTTGTTTTAGGCTTATGCTCGGCGGCGGGTGACCAGTGTCCGCGAGATCTGATAAGATGGGTAAACCCGGAAACGCCGATAGACGATCCCAATATAGAAAGAAACGATTATATAGAGCGTGACGCAGACCCGTCCATGTTCGATATCAAGGGCAGCCGCGTTGTCGGACGGCGAATAGCAAACGAGATAATCATGGCTTTGGAGGATGTCGAAAAAACATTTGATAAGGCGGTTTTAAAGCACGAAAAGCTGACGGTAGACCTGTCTTTCAGACACGTTACGCCGAAGGAATACGAAGAAGCTGTCGAAATGATAAAAAAATATGCAGCCGGCGTAGAGGGGCATATCAACTTTAACGACACCGCAAAGATGTATGTTCACATGGGGACCGTAATGCGCTGGGAGGAGCAGCACAAGCAGAGCATTTATCCGGTCGAGGTGCATATCGCAAGACTCGGTAATGTTGCAATAGCTACAAATCCGTTTGAGCTGTTTTTGGATTACGGCAACCGGATACGGGCAAGGAGCCGCGCAAGGCAGACGTTTTTGATACAGCTCGCCTGCGGAGCCGGAGGCTATCTGCCGACCAAAAAGGCGGAAAAGGGCAGTCACTACAGTGCCTACGTATCAAGCGGTAATGTCGGACATGAAGGCGGAGAGCAGCTTGTTCGCAAGACAGTTGAGGAAATAAATAAAATGTTTAGCGAATAATAATGTTGTGAGGTACAAAATGGAAGTAAAAAAAATTGATGTTGTATCAAACACACACTGGGACAGAGAGTTTCGGTTCAGCTTTGAAAAGACGCGGCATAATCTTTTGGTTATGCTCGATACCACGCTTGACATACTTGAAAATGATCCGGAGTATCATTCGTTCACCATGGACGGACACTCGATCATGATAGACGATTATCTTGAGATGCGTCCGGAGCGGCGCGAACAGGTCGAAAAATTCATCCGCGAGGGGCGGCTCATTATCGGACCGTATTATACACTTGCGGAGGAATTTTCAATACAACACGAGGCGCTTGTCCGCAATCTCATATTCGGACAAAAAACAGTTGCTAAATACGGCGGAAAATCCCCGATTGTTGCCTATACTCCATCATCATGGGGACAGACGGGACAGTATCCGCAAATTCTCTCCTCTTTTGGAATACGCTATATGATGTTCTACCGGGGCATATCTCACCATGAGGCTCCGGCAGAATACATATGGCGTGCTCCTGATGGAACAGATGTGCTTGCAAGCCGGTTTGCTCTGTACTGCAGGTATAACTGGTACTATCAGGTACACAGAGCCGTGTCAAGGGGCACGGTGTGGTCCAAGGGCTATAAATGGGGTGAGTATAACGAGGCTCCGTTCCGCCGCGCGGACGGCTTTGTTGGGCCTGCAATAAATTATGACTTAAAATCGCCTGCCATGAATTATGATAAAACAAATCTCAGGCAGGCGATACTTGATATGCTTGAGGAGGAAAAGGGACATTTCACAACTCCTGTATTCCTCGGCATGAACGGACACGATATATCCGTAGGCTTCCCGCGAGAGAGCGAGGTAATAAAGGACGCGAAAGAGCTGTTTAAAGGCGAGATAGATATAGAGCATACAAACCTTGAAGGGTTCTGGAAGGACGCGGAAAAGTATCTTGACAAGGACAAGATGACCGTACTTACCGGCGAGCGCCGCGCGTATCTTAAAACGGGAAAGTGGACATATCTTTTCCCCGGAACGATAAGCGCGAGGACATATATGAAGCAGTGGGATTTCGCGGCTTATACGGAGCTTTGCTATATAGCCGAGCCGCTTAACGCGATAGCGGGAAACGACAGCGCGAAATATCTTGAAAACGGCTGGCGTTATCTCCTCTCAAACCACAGCCATGACGCTAACGGCGGTTGCGCTCCGGACAGCGTATGCAAGGATATGGAGTACCGCTACAGAAAGACAAAGGATATAGCCGAGATAGTGTCTGAGGACGCTATGGCATATATAGCCAAAAACCTCTCACCGAAGGGGCAGGCGGAGGATGTTGTTCAGCTTGTTGTATATAACACCCTCCCTTATGAGCGAAGCGCGGTCGTGCCGCTTGATATCGAGGTACCGTCGGAGCTTGGCAAGGGCTTTGAGATAGACGGAGTGGCGCTTCAATCAATACATAGCGAAAAATCAAGCATATTTATAGACAATATCTGGGACGTGCCGACCATACTTGACAGCTACCATCACAGAGTATATGCGGAAATAGAAAATATCCCCGCGATGGGCTACAAGGTGCTTGAGATCAAGGGCAAGCCGGACAAGCTGCAAAAAAGACCGGGTATCGCCTTAAACGGCGTGCTTGAAAACGAATATATAAGAGCAAGCGTGAACGGCGACGGGACGATAGACGTGCTTTATAAGCCGACAGGCAAGCTTTACAGGGAGCTTAACCGTTTCACCTCACAGGGCGAGGTCGGAAATGCGTGGAAGCATGAAAGTCCGGAGTTCGATAAGAAATACATAAGCAGCCTTACTCAGATATATACCGTAGAAAGCGGCGAATTATCAGGAACGATCGTATGCGAGGGTGACTTCGCAATACCCGAAAGCTGCGATACGAATATATGCACGAACGTACATATCAAGACGAGCTACACCCTGGAAAAGGGCGCGGACTGTATAAAGATCAAAACAGAGGTAAACAACACCGCAAGGGATCATTGGCTGAGAGTCAATTTCCCGACGGGGATAAAAACCGAGTATTCATATTCCGACAGCCATTTTGACATAGTGCGCCGCGATATTGCGATACCCGACAGCACCGGCTGGGTAGAGCAGGCGTTCGGAACGCAGCCGCTAAGGACCTTTGCGGCGGTAACGGACGGCAAGGACGGCTTTTCCGTAATGCCTAAGGGTATGTTTGAATATGAGGTATTTGACGACAGCACAATGGCACTCACGCTTATCCGCGCGTGCCGCATCAAGCTTGCTGTATCGGAGGAAAAGGTGACCGAGCTTGAGGATGAGGGTATACAGTGCCCGGGCAAGCAGGTATTTGAATATGCCATGCAGTTTAACGAGGGACAGATAAACGAGCTGCCGAACAGGGCGGCGGAGCTGTTTGCCCCGATAAAATGCGCGGTATGCGGACGCGGAAAGGGCGAGCTTGCGCATGAGATGAGCCTGCTTGGCATAGACAACAAAAACCTCCACGTTACCGCCGTAAAGCGCGCCGATGACGGGGATGGGGTAATAGTAAGAATGTATAACCCCACCAATGAAAAGCAGCCTGTCGGATTCAGCTTTGATAGCAGTAAGGATATCGAGATCGACAGCATGGCGGAGGAGTTTATAGCAAAGACCGATGCTAAAGCTGAGATCGGGCCAAAGAAGATAATGACATACAGGATAAAGTAACGAGGTGGTCATAACTATGATGAACAAAAACAGTAGCGGAGAGTTTGATGTTATAGTAGTAGGCGGAGGCATAGCCGGAGTCAGCGCCGCCGTTTCAGCCGCAAGATGCAGGAAAAGCGTTTTGCTTATAGAGAAAAGCGTGAACCTTGGCGGCTTGGCAACAAACGGGCTCATATCATGGTTTGAGCCGCTTTGCGACGGCAACGGCAAGCAGATGGTATTCGGCATCAGCGAGGAGCTTATACAGCTTGCAATAAAATATTGCTTTGACACGCTTCCGGTGGAATGGGGCGGAAAAAACACAGAGAAGCACAGATATGCGTCAAGATTTTCTCCGACGGTATTTTCTATGGCGCTTGATGAGTTTGTGATCTCAAACGGCGTTAAGCTCAGGTTTGATACTTATGCCACCTATCCTGTAATGGAGGGGAACCATTGCTGCGGTGTAATATGCGAGAGCATAGGCGGGCAGGAGTATTTTAAAGCCGATGTTGTGATAGACGCAACAGGGGATGCAAGCATATCCCAAAGAGCCGGTATCCCGACCGTGGCGGGCGAAAATTTCATGACCTATATGGCGCATTTCTTTGATAAGGAAAAATGCAGCCCTGAGGAGCACTC
The DNA here is from genome assembly GCA_017404065.1 of Clostridia bacterium. GTDB lineage: Bacteria > Bacillota > Clostridia > UBA1381 > UBA1381 > Ornithomonoglobus. The sequence goes on along the minus strand of JAFRDB010000144.1, from coordinate 47,467 downwards.
AAATACATTGCGGAAATGGGAGTGGGTAGGCAGCGACCTGTTCGGTAACGGACATCCCAACGGTATGAATAAGATAGTGTGCAATTCCGCCGACGATATAACCGATTATATGCTGTACGGCAAGCGCAGGCTTTTAGAGCGGCTTAAGACAAAGGACAGAAATTCCTTTGATATCATGACTCTGCCCGCTATGCCGCAGATGAGGACGATAAGGCATATTGTGGGCGCAAGTGAATTCAATGCGATAGACGGCATGGAGGTCCCCGATTCTATAGGTAACTGTGGTGATTTCAGACCGAACGGAGCGGGAAAGCATTATCAGATGCCGTACGGAGCGTTATATAATCCCGAATTTGACAACATCCTTGCCTGCGGCAGGATAATTTCAGCACCTGTCGGCGACGGCTGGGAGGTCGCAAGAGTTATACCTGTCTGCGCCCTGACCGGCGAGGCGGCAGGAAAAGCGGCTGCCGCGGCGATCGATGGAAAATGTCAGGTGGCGGAGGTTAAGGTTTTTGGATGATCGAATAAATTGTATTTAATGGGTAAATTTCGGTTTAACTCCCTCACGGCGCTATTGCGCCTACTCCCCTCGGCGCTGACGCGCCGACCCCAACTACGGCGTTTGTTGCTTTGCAACACGCCTACGACACGCAAGCGTGTCGCTTACCTCAAGAGGGGGTCAAGTATCGGTGTACCACATTCTTGCCTCCCTCTTGAGGGAGGTGGCAGCCCGTAAGGGCTGACGGAGGGAGTTAAACTCAATTTCACGTTTCATTCAAATTTTGCCGAAATATTCGGAGTAAAGGAGACCAAAATGGAAAAAATCAGAATTCTATTTCAAGGCGACTCAATAACGGATGCGATGCGATGGAGAGAATCGGATCAATACCGCGGCTCCGGCTATGCAACGATAGTATCTGCAAAGCTGGGATATGATCATCCGGATAAATATGAATTTATAAACAGAGGCATATCCGGTAACAGAGTGGTAGACCTGCTTGCAAGGATAAAGTGTGATACGATCAACCTCAAACCCGATGTAATGAGCATTTTGATAGGCATAAATGATGTGTGGCATGAATTGAGCGCGCAGAACGGAGTGGACGCCGATATTTATGAGGAGTATTACCGTCTCTTGATAAAACAGATAAAAGCCGCTCTGCCGGATATAAGGATAATCATTCTTGAGCCGTTTTTGCTGAAGGGCTCGGCGACGGCGGAGAAGTGGGAGATATTCAGACCCGAAGCGGAAAAGCGCGCGGCGATATCAAAAAAGATCGCGGCTGAGTTCGGCTTGGATTTCGTCCCGCTTATGAAAAAATTTGATGATGCCGTTAAGATCGCGCCGCCCGAATATTGGATCATGGACGGAGTTCATCCGACGGCGGCGGGACATGAGCTTATTGCGCGCGAATGGATAAAGGTATTTAATATGGAGTGATTTGTATGACAGAGATACAGAAAAGCGATTTTTTCGAGACAGGTAAGGACGGTGTTAAAAGGATATTAACTCCGGACGATAAGAAGATAGACATAGTCGAATTTGATGATAAACGCCTGTGCTATGTAAAGAGCGCGTTGGGCTATCCGGCGATATATCCTATGCATGAAACTCATTTTGAGCCGAAGGCGGAGGCTATACTCATGGATCTGGACGGGACAAGCGTTCACAGCGAAGCGTTCTGGATGTGGGTGATACAGGAGACGACGGCACGGCTTTTGGGAAGGTCCGATTTTAAGAATGAGCCGGAGGATGAGCCGTATATATCCGGTCACAGCGTATCGGAGCATTTGCAGTATATGATAGACAAGTACGCAAAGGGCGAGAGCCTTGAAAAAGCGCGCGGCTATTATTTTGATATAGTGAACTATGAGCTTAACGAGATCCTTCACGGCAGAGGCAAGCAGGATGCGTTTACCCCCGCGCCCGGGCTTAAAGAGTTTTTAAAGACGGTAAAGGGCGAGGGTATAAAGATAGGACTTGTAACAAGCGGACTTTATGAAAAGGCGATGCCGGAGATAATCTCCGCATTCCGTCAGCTTGAAATGGGCGACCCTGTTGATTTTTATGACGCGATAATAACCGCGGGACAGGCGCTGAGAAAAGGGCAGACCGGAACGCTCGGCGAGCTTGCGCCGAAGCCGCATCCCTGGCTTTATGCCGAGACCGCGCGTGTGGGTCTGGGAGTGCCGTTTGAGAACAGGCATAAGGTGCTCGGTATCGAGGACAGCTCGGCAGGCGTGGTATCGATAAAGCTTGCCGGATTTTCCTGCTGCGGCGTAGCGGGCGGCAACATCGAAAAAGCCGGAGTAGACGAGCTTTGTGATTATAAGGTAGAGAGTATAACGGATATATTGAATATAATTTTGTAAGTAGGTATATTATGAATACAATCAAAAACAAACCAATAAAGCTGCTTCCGGCCTTCAAGGATTATCTTTGGGGCGGAACAAAGCTGAAAACAGATTTTAACAAGAAGTCCGACCTTGATATCGTGGCGGAGAGCTGGGAGCTTTCTGCGAACGAGGATGGACAGAGCGTGGTATCGGGCGGAGAATTTGATGGATATACGATGCGTGAATATATCGCAAAGGTCGGCAAAAGCGTTCTTGGCAGTAAGGCGCAGGAGATGACGTATTTTCCGCTTCTTATAAAGCTCATAGACGCAAAAACCAACCTGTCCGTTCAGGTGCATCCGGACGATGAATATGCCGAAAGGGTAGAGCACAGCTACGGCAAGACAGAGATGTGGTATGTCCTTGACTGTGAACCCGGCGCATTTTTGTATTACGGTCTGAACAGAGAGGTGTCCAAAGAGGAGTTTAAGGAGCGTATAGATAATAACACGGTTCTTGAAGTGCTGAACAAGGTTGAGGTGCATAAGGGAGATGTGTTCTTTATCCCGTCGGGCACTATCCATGCGATAGGGGCGGGAATACTGATATGCGAGATACAGCAGAACTCTAATATAACCTATCGTGTATATGACTATGACCGCAGGGATAAGTACGGCAGACCGAGGGAGCTGCATATAGACAAGGCACTGGACGTAACAGAGCTAAGACCTGCACCGAAGCTCACGCAAACACAGGGCGGTGACGACGCGGTGCTTGCAAGCTGTAAATATTTCACGGTAAGACGCTTGCGTTTGAACGGAAAAACCGAGATCGATATCGATGATACGAGCTTTCATTCATTGATAGTCACGGACGGGGATGGATCTATAGAAATGAACGATACAAAAATCGAGCTTCATAAGGGTGACAGTGTATTCGTTCCGGCACAAAAGGGCAGTTATGTTTTAGCCGGGGAAGGCGAGATAGTTCTGTCACGGATATAAGTTTGGAAAAAATGCGCTTTGAATCTCGCACTCTTTCGCAAGCTCACATACACATGTATAGCTCGCTTGCTCAAAAGCACCAACAGGTGCAAAGCACCTATTAGTCTTTGCGCATTTTCCCCAAACGGTTTTGTTGAGGGATTTAATGGTCATAAGTTTGAAACAGGGAGTGATATAAATGATCCAGGACTTGCATTCGCACACCTATTACTCTTATTGCGGCAAGGATTCTCCCGAAGCTGTTATAAAAAACGCGATCGCGTGCGGGATCGAGCTTATGGGTATCTCGGATCATTATTACGGGATCGTAATGAACAGACCCGGGGTAACATATCAAAATGACGAGCACAGGATAATAACGCATAATAATGCTCTTAAAAGGTATTTTGAGCATATCAAAACTCTTGCCGAAAAATACAGGGATCAGATAGAGGTATGGTGCGGTGTTGAGATCACTGTCATTGACAGGGGATTCACGCTGCTTCCCGACGGTGTGGATGTATCCATGTTTGATTATTGTCTTATTGAAAATTTTCAGCTTCAGGGCTCTGTCATTGACGATGTTTTTGCTTTTGCCGACCGGTGCGGGACCGGAAAAACAGGGCTTGCTCATGCGGATCTGCCCGCCTATCTTATCTCCAAGGGATTGGATATGGACGAGTACTTCAGGAAAATGAAGGAGCATAATGTTTTCTGGGAGCTTAATGTGAATTATGATTCAAAGCATCATTACAGGGAGCATCAATATGTAAAGGACTTTTTTGAAAATGACGCGCTTATCGATGCCGTTAAAAGAAGCGGGATGAGGATGAGTGTCGGCTTTGACGGACATGTTCTGGAGGACTATGACGCGGACAGAGTGATAACCGCTTGCCGAAGGCTTGAGGAGCTGTCTGTGCCCATGATAGGATAAGGTCGTATAAATAAAAAATCGACATCCTGCATTTCTGCAGAATGTCGATTTTTTTCTTGGTGAACTTTGAAGGTGATTGGACAAACCTTCATATACGAGCTTTTCAAGCTCTTTGTTGTCGTCATTGCCGGGTGTAGGCTTAGTAATATTGAGCCATATTATAATTTCATCTGCATTGTAATATACCCGGTGTACAAAGGTCTGTATAAGTTTTTCGTTATGCTCTGTGTTGTTAATATCCTCACGCAGCTTACAGAGCATAAACTCAAGCTGCTCGATCGTTATATCAGGCGCTTTTGCCTTTTCCTGTTCCAGTGAGTATCTCAGATCTATCTGCTGATCTTCAAGCTCCGATAATCGGTTTGTCAGTGATTTGCTGAGAACTCCGCTTTCAATTGCTTTGGTTATGTTATCTATCCCGGCTTCACAATCCTCAAGCTGCTTTTCAAGGCTTTGAATCATGGACCTGTCGCGCTCGGCCTCATTAGCTTCGTATAGCTTCAGTGCTATTTCTCTGACTTTATCATCATCTAAGATCATTTTACTTAAAGCTTTTACGACAAGCTCCTCAAGCGGCTCGGCGCGGACGTTCTTGACCGGGCAAAGCTTCTTTTTATGGTTTTGGCAGCGGTAATAATAATATCTGCCGCCGTTGCCGGTGCCGGATACACCTATCATCATTGAATTACAACAGGAACAAAACAGCTTTGTTGCAAGCGGATATGCTCTTTCGCTGTAGTGACGGCGGAGTGTGGTTCGGTTCTTGTTTTTTGTTTTCTGAGCCTTTTCAAATGTCTCTTTGCTGATTATAACAGGAATAGCATCGGGAATAACTATATCATCATACTTATAGGTACCGGTGTATCGGACATTGCCGAGAATTGAATATATGCTGTTATTTGTAAATTCCTTGTTTACTGCATTTCTGTAGCCGTGTTTGTTGAGGTATTTGACTATTTCCGTGTTGGTGCTGCCGTTGATATACATTTCAAAGATGAGCTTAACGATTTCCGCGTTTTCTTCATCTATCATATATTTTCCTTCCGCATCTCGTTTATATCCGAGCGGCGGTGTACCGCCGAGCATTTTGAGCTTCCGGGCGCTTTCACGCATACCGCGCCGCATTTTTTGGGCGAGATCTGCGCTATAGTATTCCGCCATACCTTCAAGCAGCGATTCCATAAGGATACCTTCCGGAGTATCGGGTATCGGCTCCATTGCAGAAATAAGTTTTACACCGTTTTTGCGTAGCTTGGCTTTATAGTGTGCGCTGTCGTAGCGGTTACGCGCGAAGCGGTCAAGCTTCCAAACTATCACTGTATTAAATATTCCTTTTGAACTGTCCTTTATGACCTGCTGAAAAGCTGGTCGCGCGTCTGATTTTGCTGTCAATGCTCGATCGACATATTCCTTAACTATCTTGATGCCGTTCTGCTCGGCGTAGCGTTCGCAATCGCGGCGCTGACCTTCAATGCTCTGTTCGTTTTGCTTGTGGGAAGAAAAGCGATAGTACGCGGCGGCAATGATCGGATCTTTTTCTTTTTTAGGCATAAAAATACACTCCTTTTACTTGCTTTTTTGGAGTGTCTATGATATAATAATACTTGCTTATGGTGTTTATATATCATAGACACGTTATATTGATCTCCGGCTGTTGGTAGCGGTCGGGGTTTTTTATTTTTCTTATTTGTTATCTTGATCTTTTGTAAGCTCTGTCATAAATCCGGCTGTTATAATACCGGTTGGAAGAGCCACTATTGCAATTCCTGCAAAGGATGATATCATACTTACTATTCTTCCTGTGATACTTACAGGATAGATATCTCCGTAGCCGACGGTTGTCAGAGTTACAACGGCCCAATAGATGGCGTAGAAAAAGCTGTCAAAACTCTCCGGTTCTACTGAATACATAACGAGTGCTGATAAAAACACATATCCAAAAGATAGGTAACATACAGCCATAAGAGAATATCTCTGCTTATTTATAACGTTTATAATTATATTAAATGTTTTGGAGTATCGCAGAAACTTCAGAGTCCTCAGTGCCTTGCCGAGCCGTAGGATACGAAAGAGCTTCAGCCCGGCATTAACAGGTAGGAATGTCGGCAATATCGAAAGAACATCTATTATGGCGAACGCTCCGAACGGATACCTTATGAATGATGATATGCTATGCTTTTTATATTTGTAATCCGCAGTTATAAGCCTCAACATATAATCTGCAATAAATATTATTGCTGTAACCTTGTCTGTGATCTGGAACACGGCGTTTGTGGATTTGAAAAGCAGCGGTATAATACTGATGATTATTACCGCGATCATGAATTTGTCATATATGGCACTTGCGGTGTCATCCTCAGCTGCAAGATTGATTATTTCGTAAATTCTTTTTCTCATTTTTATGTCGCTCTGGAATAATACTCATACGATATCTGACTGTTGGCAAAGCCGGAGCTTTTTATATAGTTCATTAATATAATTATTCAAGATGATCAATCGCATATTGTGCTTCTTCTGCCGTGAACTTTTCTCCATATTCAGATATTAATTGATCGTAAATGGCAGCGGTTGACATACTCATAGTTTTTTGATAAGTTTTTGCTTTTTGCAAGGCATTATAATTATAGTCGGCATCAAGGTTATCAATTGCGTACTGCGCAGCCTCAGCCGGGAATTTTTCGCCATATTCGGAAGTCAGCTGATCATATATCCCCTGCTTCGACATATACATTGTATCACTATATAATTTCGCTTTTTTTAGTGCTGACTGGTATTCGGTAGGGATATCATCTTTTACTTTTGTTTCTGACGTCTTCGCCTCTGTTGTTTCTGCTTTTTCTGTTATATCAGCCTTCTCTGTAGCTTCTGTTTCTTCTGTTGCTTCTGTTGCTTCTGTTGTTTCTGCTGTAGTTGCTGTGCTTGTTGTGTCACCGCTGCTACTGCACATAGTGGCGCAACCAATTACTATGATAGCTGCAATGACGATCCATAACCAACGCTTCTTCTTTTTGTTTTCTATCTTTTCCATGACACTTCTCCTTATAAAATTTTTTTATAATAACGCATTTATATGCAATTATTACCTTGCTTATTTTACATCACTTTGAAAAGCGATTGCTTTTCCGAGAATTGTTATCTCATTTAGTTTTTCGCCGGTATAAACAAGCGGTGCATAAGAGGTATTTTCCGGACTTAATACAAGCTGATCTTCTGCTTGATTATAATAAACTCTTTTAAGCGTTGCTTCGTTGTTAATAATAACAGCTGCAATCTCACCGTTTTCGACCATCGGCTGTTTGCGGATAAAAACTATATCACCATCAAGTATGCGAGCATTGACCATGCTATCGCCCTTTGCTCGTAGGCAGAAATCAGCTTTTATATCAGTCCCGACTTCTATATAGCTTTCTCTATCTTCGGATGCATATATTGGTTCACCGCAAGCTATTTCACCGAGAAGCGGTAAGTGCTGTGTGGTAATTGGAGAGATGTTAGGTATGCTGAATACATTCTGTTTTGAAGAATATAGGGTTTTGTTCGGTATATCAGATTTACCAATTAAATAATCTAAATCTACATTGAAAAAATCAGCAATAGATTCCACGGTTTCTAATCCGGGCTCACGTTCGCCTCTTTCGTACATATTAATACTACTTTTAGAAATGCCGATATAGTCAGCAAACCTCTGCTGTGATAGCTCTTTTGACTGACGTAACTCTCGCAATCTATTAGAGAATTTTGCCATTATTGCCACCTCCTTAATGAGATTATACACTCTTTGTGCACTAAAATCAATGTTAATTGTGTACAAAAAGTGTATTAAGCATTTGTATAATTTTCGGAAAAGAAAGTATTGACAATCGAGCACATATAGTGTACAATAAAATAAAAAGCACATAAAGTGCTCAAAAGAAGGAGGTGGTAATAATGTCATGTGGAGCAATGTTAAAGACTTTGCGCGGGAACAGGTCACAAGAGGCGGTTGCCAAAGATATAGGTATAACAAAATCTTCATGGGCGATGTATGAGAGAAATGAAAGAACCCCGAGAGATGAAATTAAGATAAGAATTGCGGATTATTTTGGAAGAACAGTACAAGAAATTTTTTTTGGACATAATGAACACATATAGTGCTTAAATTTTAATTAGCATATTGTCTGTCGTATGGACAAGCCGGCGTGACAAGCTCATGCCGGCAGAAAGGAGAGAAATAACATGGTAAATATAAAAACATTCAATGTAGAAATAAAGGCAAAATGCGATACACCAGAAGTAAGAGCTGCATTTGTCAGGGCAGCGAAAGGGTTAGAGAATCTTTCGGCAGCTCTTGAGGAGCTTCAAGTTATACATCTGCAATTTGCGGCGGATGTAACAGAATTGCTTGATGCAATAAATAAGGTTGAGAAGGAGATTGAAGTAGACAGTAAAAGATTTGAGCGGATGGGGCGAATGTGATGAAGGTCATTGTAAAAGGCACTATTGACATAGAAAGCATCCCGGCGGCGACAATCAGTACATACGCTTCGTATGTCTTAGATGAAGCAAAGAAATTTTTCGGAGATCCTGCGAACAATGCGGAGTTTGAGGCATGGCGACGGGAAAGGATGTGTGTAAATGGCAGGATATAAGAATGAAATGGAAGAAAATAAAGACGGCATGGCGGTCAACTGCTACTTCTTTGAAGAAAAGCGCGGCGGCCGCGGCTATCGCTGTAAAGCGCTGATTGGCAACGGTTATAAGAATGGACGCTGCACGGGTTGCCCGTTCTTTCGCACTGAGGAAAACTTTAATCATGCGCGGCGGATGTCTGCCGAGAATTGAGATTTAGTGCAACTAAAACGAAAAATACGCATAACAAAGAGAGGCGAGAGGCTTTAAATGGATATAGATAATGTTACAATTCCGTGGTACACAGAGAATGCCGTTTCGGGTGCAGCAATATTTGTTGAAAGTGCGGACGTGCCGGAGCTTGCGAAGAAATATATGCTTGCCGCAGTTGCATGGGTGTGCAGAGTACTTAGAAAAGATGAGATAATACAGCCTTGCGGCGATATGGCGGATAAGAGGCTGTTTGGCAGGACGGCGGAGATTGCGGCGGAGAGGCGGCTGCTGGCTGTGAGAGACAGCGACTTTGTGGCTGCCATGCGCTGGAGGTATATTGAATCGGCTCTGCGTGATTATATAGATTATTTGAAAGGAGTGAGGAGAAAGTGACAAAAAGACAGTTAGTAGCAGCTATGGAGAAATACAAGGAACGAAGAGTATATACGCGGGTGCGCGTAAATGCAGATGGGCACCGGGCATTTTCCGATGTGGACGGTGAATTCTATCTGATGGGGTTCAGTCAGCAGTATATTATCCAAAACGGCAAGCCTACCACTACATATATTGGGTTTATAGCGCGTGTGCCGTCAAGCTATCAGAGGTCCATTAATGCGGTTTATTTGGAGGAGGTGAAATGAGAATGAATGAAGGTGCATTTGTTGCTACAGTGATTACGGTGTTTACATGCGTAGGAATGATAGTAACGGTATTGTGGGTGTATGATTGGCTCACAGACAGAATAGCGGCATATAAGCGGCACAAGCTTTGGCGGAAAAGACAACTGGAGCGGCTCAGACGCTATCAGACGGGAGATATCAGACATGAGCCGATAGTGATAGCGCAAGAATACGCGGCGGCCAAGAAGTTGCGGGAGCAGCGGCGGAAGGAGCATGCCGAGGACTGCTTCCGCGCCGGCGCGAAGATCCGGTTTGAGCGTTGGCGGCGGCAGGTCAATCACTGGAGAGCGACTAAACTGCAGGATGCCCTGCTGGCCGGCGCAAAGCGCATTGATGAGATGAGAGCAAAATGAAAAGAGCGCTCATTGGCGTGAGCGCTAAAAGCGAGATATGCTTTTTGTTCGTAATATCAGTATAGCATATCTCCGGAACAAAGTCAAGGATAGGAGATATCAAATTGAATGCACAGATAAGCTTAATGGATGAGATCACTGTTGACGGATTCTGCGGCGGCGGAGGCTGGTCTACAGGCTTTGAGCTTGCGATAGGTCGCCCGGTGGATATAGGCATAAATCATGACAAAGATGCTATCGCAATGCACAAAAGAAATCATCCGTGGACAAAACATTATAATGAGAATATTTTTGAAGTCGATCCATATGAAGCAACCGGCGGACGGCCGGTAGGGTGGGCGCACTTCTCCCCGGACTGTACGCATTTCAGCCGCGCAAAAGGCGGCACACCTGTCAAGAAGCACATCCGGGGGCTTGCCTGGGTAGTGACAAAATGGGCGGGAACAGTGCATCCGAGGATCATCAGTATGGAGAATGTACCGGAATTTATGACCTGGGGCCCGCTCTGCGCGAGACGAAATAAGGACGGGCGGATATATAAGACGGACGGCGCTCTTGCAGATAAGCGTGAATATGTGCCGCAAAGCATGCAGCAGCTCATTCCGGACAAGCGGAAGATCGGGCAGACATTCAGACGGTTTATAACAGTAATGCGCCAACTCGGATACAAATGCGAATGGCGAACGCTGACAGCTTCCGACTATGGAGCACCGACTATCCGAAAAAGACTGTTTATCCTGTTCCGGCGGGACGGTCAGCCGATAGTCTGGCCGGAGCCGACGCACGGGGATCCGGAAAGCAAAGAGGTAAAGCGCGGCGAACTAAAACCGTGGCATACAGCGGCGGAATGTATCGACTGGAATATCAAATGTCCGTCCATATTTGAGCGAAAAAAGCCGCTTGCGGAGAATACGATGCGGAGGATAGCAAAAGGCATACAGAAATATGTCATTGATAATCCGAAGCCGTTTATCGTGCAGGTCAATCATGGCGGTGAGAATTTCAGAGGGCAGAGCATAGATAAACCACTTTCCACAGTAACATCAAAGCACGGCTATGGAATAGCGACACCTATTCTTACACAGATATGCCAAAATGGAAGTTGTGAAAGAAGCAGCAGTGTTGAAACACCACTGAAAACTATTGTTTCCAAAAACGAGCATTGTCTGGTTACACCTACGCTTATCCAATATCATGGAGAGCAGTCGGAGAACGAGGTAAGAGGGCGGGGGTTAGATCAGCCTTTGCAAACTGTAGACACATCAAACCGCTATGGACTTGTCACCGCGTTTATATCAAAATATTACAGCGGCGGATACAAAGGCTGCGGCTCCGGGATGAATGAGCCGTTATCAACCGTTACGGCCATAGATCATAATGCGCTTGCGGCGGTACATATAACACAATTCAATAATCATTGTATCGGACAGCGTGCAGATGAGCCGCTCAAAACAATAACCTGCGGTGAGGGGCATTTCGGCGAGGTACGGGCATTCCTTATCAAGTATTACAGCGGCGGCGAAGGTCACAGTCAGAGTGTGGATGAGCCGTTACACACGATTACTACAAAAGATCGCTTCGGACTTGTTACTATCGAGGGACAGGAATATGCCATAGTGGACATCGGCCTGCGTATGCTGTCGCCGCGCGAGCTGTATAATGCACAGGGTTTTCCGGTTGATTATGAGATAGAAACAGATTGTTACGGCAGGGCATATCCGAAAACAAAGCAAGTCGCGAGATGCGGAAACAGTGTGCCTCCGCCTTTTGCAACGGCGTTGGTAAGAGCAAATGCCCCGGAATGGTGCGGCAAAAGAATAAAAACAATGAGAGAGTTCACACAGCATGTTGCTGTATGAGGAAAGGAAAAACAATGAAGATATCAAAGAATGTTATCGCCGGAGCTATCAAGCTGCTCAAGGGCGTGGAAATGAAATCAGCCAATTACGGCTTGCTTTACAGCAATGGTGAATTAAAAGCACGGTCTGAGAATATGGGCGTGAAGATGAAGCTCGGAATACAAGACAAGGATATGTTTATTATCCCGCCAAAGGCGCTGACTATGATAGAAAATATGCCCGGTGGCGATATAGAGATAACCTGCAAGGGTACAGAGCTTACAGTGGCACAGGGAAAGATCAGATCGACATTTGAGACTATGGATGCGGTGCTGTTTCCGGAGGTGCCCGAGGTAGAGCATAATGCAGAATTTCGCATTGACGGGTTTACATTCATAGCGGCGGTCAAAAAGGTGGCATATGCGGCGGCTCAGAGCGAGAGCCGCAAGCCTATACTGAGAAGCATATATATCGACATCCGCCGCGGCAAGGCGGACTTTGTCGCGACAGACAGCTGGCGGGTCGCTACATATACGGCGGATGTCGAGGGTGAGGATTTCAATATTGCCATCCCGAGAGATGCCGCGCTCAAGGCCTGTGAGATGATAGCAGAGGATACCGAGCTTGTTATATATAAAAGCGATCGGGCGGCGGAGCTGGTGACGGACAGGTTTACGATATACACACAGCTGCAGTCCGGGGAATATCTGGACTATAAAAAGGTGCTGCAGGGTATCGGAGGGCACGAGGTCAAGGTAAAGCGGCACGAGATAGAAGCAGCATTGAAGCGCGTATCTGTGATCATTCCTGCCGCGACCAAAGCGGGAAATGTTACGCCGTGCAAATGCCGGTTTACAAATACAGAATTAAAGCTCGGTGCAACGGGCAACGGATCGGATTATACAGAGTCGCTTGAGATATACGGCGCGGCGGATGTGAAGATAGGATTTAACACTAACTATCTTATAGATGCCGTAAAAGCACTTTCAGATGCGACCATCTTTATAAAGGTATCAACGCCGACTGCGCCGATCAGGATCAGGGACAGCATATCATCGGCTGTCGTGCTTCCGGTAAGATTATATGGTGAATGATATGGAATATAAGGAATTTCTGAAACAGAAAATTGAGATAGCTCCAAAGACGGGGCTTGAGATAACGGCGGAGGATGTAAATCCCGCGCTGCTTCCGCATCAGCGTGATGCGGTCATCTGGGCGGTGCGCGGCGGAAGGCGTGCGCTGTTTGAGAGCTTCGGGCTTGGTAAGACGATACAGGCGCTTGAATTCTGTCATATCATAACAAAGAGGGCAGGCGGACAGGCTCTTATAGTAATGCCACTCGGTGTGCGGCAGGAGTTCAAGCGCGATGCAGTGGAGCTGTTAGGTTATCCGGAGCCGCCGTATGTGCGGACTATGGCCGAGGTAAGGGCGACAGATGCGCCGATACTGCTGACGAACTATGAGCGGGTGCGGGACGGGGATATAAATCCGTCATTTTTTACGGTAACATCGCTTGATGAGGCGGCCGTGCTCAGGAGCTTCGGGAGCAAAACATATCAGACATTTCTTGATAAATTCAAGGGGGTACCGTATAAGCTCGTGAACACCGCGACACCGTCACCGAACAAATACAAGGAGCTGATACATTATGCCGGTTATCTTGAGGTCATGGACACAGGACAGGCGCTGACGCGGTTCTTCAAGCGTGACAGCACAAAGGCAAATCATCTGACTTTGTATACGGAGCGTGAGGAAGAATTCTGGACTTGGCTCGCATCTTGGGCGCTGTTCATCACAAAGCCGTCTGATCTGGGCTACGATAATACCGGCTATGATCTTCCCGATATGGAGATACGCTATCACTGCATTGACAGCGGCAGCGATACAGTCGAGGACAAGGACGGGCAGGTGCGGTTCGCGACAGCTGAAAACCTCAGCCTGCAGCAGTGCGCGAGGGAAAAGCGTGAGAGCATCGGGATCCGGATCGCAAAGGCGAAGGAGATAATAGATGCCGAGCCGGACAACAGCTTTATCATATGGCACGACCTTGAAGCGGAGCGGCACGCGCTCAAGAAGGCTATTCCCGAAATGGTGGATATATACGGCTCACAGGATTATGACATCCGCGAGCGGCGGGTGATAGACTTCCAGGAGGGGCGGACAAGGTTATTCGGTACCAAAAAGGAGCTGTCCGGAAGCGGCTGCAACTTTCAGCGGCACTGTCACAGGGCTATATTCTTAGGGATAGATTATGAGTTCAATGATTTTATACAGGCTGTACACCGCATATATAGGTTTTTGCAGTCTGAACAGGTCGTGATAGATATTATCTACACCAACAAGGAAAAGGGCATTTTAGATGTGCTCCAAAAGAAGTGGGAGCAGCATAATTATCTTACTGAAAAGATGACAGACCTGATAAGAAAGTACGGATTATCAAATACCGGCATTGAAGGTCTGAAACGAAAGATGGGAGTTGAGAGAGTGCAGATCAAGGGACAGCATTACACAGCGATATTGAATGACTGTGTTGAGGAAACACGGAAGATGGAGAGCGACAGCGTAGGGCTGATACACACAAGCATCCCGTTTTCAAATCATTATGAGTACAGTCCGAACTACAACGACTTCGGGCATAACGAGAGTACGGGCAAATTCTTTGAACAGATGGATTATCTGACACCGGAGCTGCTGAGGGTGCTGCAGCCGGGGCGGGTTATGGCCGTACATGTCAAGGATCGGGTGCTATTCGGGAACGCGACCGGCACGGGTATGCCGACGGTAGAGCCGTTTCACGCTATGTGCATAAAGCACTATATGGAGCACGGATTTATGTATTTCGGTATGATCACGGTCGTTACTGATGTGGTGCGCGAGAATAACCAGACATACAGGCTCGGATGGACGGAACAATGCAAGGACGGGTCCAAAATGGGAGTAGGCTGTCCGGAATATATACTGCTGTTCCGGAAGCTGCCGACGGATACATCAACCGCATATGCGGATGTGCCGGTGGTAAAGAGTAAAGAGGAATATACGCGCGGACAGTGGCAGCTTGACGCACACGGCTTCTGGCGCTCTTCCGGGGACAGGCTGCTCGATAAGGATGATGTTATCAATGCCGATGTGAGCACACTGAGGAAGATATATCATAAATTCAGCCGTGAAAGCGTGTACAGCTATGAGGAGCATGTGAAGCTTGCAAATGAGCTTGACAAAAACGGCAGACTGCCGGCTACATTTATGGTGATAGATCCCGCATCGTGGAGCGATGAGGTATGGGATGATATAAACCGTATGAAAACACTGAATACGGAGCAGGCGCGGCGGAAGCTGATAATGCATATATGCCCGCTTCAGATAGATATTGTGGAGCGGATCATAAACCGTTACAGCAATGAGGGCGATGTGGTGTATGATCCGTTTGCGGGACTGTTCACGGTGCCGTATATTGCCGCGAAAACAGGGCGCTACGGCATAGGCTGCGAGCTGAATCCGGACAGCTTCCGTGATGGTGTCGGGTACCTGAAAAGCACCGATACCAAAACGGAGCAGATGACGCTGTTTGATCTGCTGGGAGCGTGAATATATATGAAGAATGTATATGAACAAATGGAAGAAAAAAACGCAGAGGAAAATATAAAAGCTTTCAATTACCGTCAAAAGTATTATTCATATGAGAATAAGGTCATACATGCAAGAAACATAATAAATGAATTTATACGAGAGACGCGAAAAAGAGGCTTAAATACTCATGTATCGGTGGGCGGACTTGACAGTATTACTTTATTATGTTTCCTTCGTGATTTAGGGCATGATGATATACCGGCAATATCAGCTTCACATCTGGAGGATGTGTCTATTCGTAAAATACACAAACAGCTCGGCGTTGAACATGTAAAGCCTTTAAAGATTGATGAAAAAGGAAAGGTAACAAAAGATCCAAAAGGAAAGACAATAACAAAACCGTACATATTACAGAATTTCGGGTTTCCCGTTCTATCAAAAGAAAAAGCGGCTAAGATAGAGACGCTGCAAAACCCGACAGAAGATAATAAAACGGTGAGACATGCCATTATTACCGGTGAAACCGGAGAATACGGCGGCTACCAGAAAGACAGCCGTATGAAATTACCGCAAAAATGGCTTAAGCTATTCGGCGGATATGAAAACGAGGCAGAAAGCTGTGAATACGGTATGCCTGATTTTAAGGTATCAGCAAAGTGTTGTTATTATCTCAAGGAAAAGCCTTGTGATGATTGGGCAACAGAGCATAACAGCGTTCCTTTCCTGGGCATGATGGCATCTGAGGGAGGGCGCCGCGAAAAGGCTTTGAAAATGAACGGTTGTAATTATTATGGTGAAACCGTGATCAGAAGCTGCCCATTTGCTATATTCAGTCGTCAGGATCTGTTACAGCTTGCGCTTGATCTCAGAGTACCGGTACCCGAAATATACGGCGAGATCGTGAGGGATGAGGATGGAACACTCAGAACGACAGGGGCGCAGCGGACGGGCTGCGAGATGTGCGGCTTTGGGATCCATATTGAACAGCGCCCTCACAGGTTTGATCGTATGCGTCTACAGAACGAGAAGAAATGGAAGTTCTGGATGTATGAATGTTGTACGGATGAAATTACAGGAGAAAAATACGGCTGGGGCAGGGTGCTTGAATACCTCGGAATTGAATGGGAACAGCCGCCGTATATACAGATGGGAATTGATGATTATTTGAAAGGAGCGGAGCGATGACAAGAGAGGAGCTATTAAAAATCGCTAAGCCGATATTGTTTAATACTGAAATGGTGCGGGCAATATTTGACGGGCGCAAAACGGCGACAAGGCGGGCGTTAAAGCCTGCAAATCCATTTAAGGCACAGAGAGAGGAACTTTCTCAGGGCGACGGCTTATGGGTAGATGGATATGAAGATACAGATGAACCAAACGGACACATTAAAGATTATTCAGTATCAAGCTGCTGGATGACGAAAGGTGAGTACATTCGGCGATATGCGAGATATAAACCCGGCGACATCTTGTATGTCCGGGAAACCTGGAATTATGGATATTTTGATTGCTCGGAATTTTCAAATGAATGTTGGTTTGAGGAATTGCCAAGAGGCACAAAAACATCATTTATAGTTGGAAGATATGTATATCGTGCAGAGTTTTGCAATGATGAGTTACACGAGCTCGAATGTAAAAACGATGACGGATACCGCGGTATAAGTTGGCATCCGTCCATACATATGCCGAAAGAAGTGGCTCGGATATTCTTGAAAGTGACGGATGTTCGCGTGGAGCGGTTGCAAGACATAGATGATAATGGAGTAGTGGCGGAAGGTCTTGAAATCGGCGCACCTTTTGAAGAATTATGGGATAGCACCATACCCAAGAAGCGGCTTGACACATACTGCTGGGATGCTAATCCGTGGGTGTGGGTGATCGAGTTTGAGAGAATGGAGATGAAATTATGAGCAGGACACAGATATTTCCTGCGGTGCTTATGATGCTTGATATAGGCGCGGCGGTTATGTGTGCAGTGAGTGGAGATTGGAAAAAGACGGTTTACTGGACAGCTGCAGCGGTGCTCTCGTATACAGTTACATTTTAAGGAGGATGGTTAATTGGTTGAGATAACAAAGGAAAAGCTGACGGATGCGCTTATGCTTTGTACAAAAGGGATAGCTTCATCATCCGCGAAGCTGCCACCGGATGACAGTGGCGGACTGAACAGCTGATATTATATAGGAAATAAAGCGGCGGAGGCTCGCCGCTTTACTCCGGCTAAATTAATTAAATCCAGGAACAAAAGGAAGTGAAAGTATGCCGTATATCAAGAGGATGCAGAAGGCGGGTAATGTAATATTCGTGAATAAGTATCATACATATCGCTATAATGATCCTGACATATCCCAGAGGGAAAGGCGGCGGGTAAAGTATCAAAAGACCAGCGAGAAGCAGCAGGCTATCAATGACAGAAACAGTGCTCAGAGATTTGTGGAGTATGGCTGTGAGAATTTTACTCCGGGCATAGCTATGTTTATTCGCTTTGGGTATAGGAGAGAGGAAAAGCCGGAGAGCTTAGAGGCGGCACATGAGCTGTTCAGAAAATTCTTGAAGAAGCTCAAGAGAAAAAATAAAGAGCTGAAATACATGGGAGTTGCAGAGGAAGGCAGTAAGGGCGGATTGCATCACCATCTGCTGGCGGAGGATGTTGATCTCAATGAGCTATGTAAGCTTTGGCCGTATGGTGAGGTCAAGGTTGTGCGTACATATACCGGAGAGCTGTCACAGCTGATATCATATCTGACAAAGGGTGAGCTTGATGATATGGTGGAGGAAAAGGACCGGGCAAAGCAGCATAAGGGAGTGAAGCGATTGCTGAGGACTAAGAGCGCTAATCTGCATAAGCCGCAAAAGGCGATAAAGAAAATAGTCAAAGCTAAGACGTTTACAGAGCGGCCGAAGTCTGTGAAGGTAGACGGAGTGATGTATGATGTCAAAGCCGGATCGGAATACATGGGAGTTACCGAGGACGGATATCTGTATCAGAGATATATATTAATACGGCGGGATAGCGATAGGAGGGTGACATGAAGAAAGACCATATCAGAGATTATGCTACAGAGGCATTCCGCTACTATGCGAGGAATAAAGGCAAGGTACCGGATGGAGCTTCAGATGCTGCGGCTGCCGATGTAATTGCAGTCGAAAAAGTAATGTGTGAGCTGCAGGACAGGAATGAGCCGTATGCTGCTGATGTACTCAAGGCGGTTTATTTTCTGCATCCTCAGTATCCGTTAAGGCGCAGAGATATCTCTATGCGTGTTATTAATGCGGCGTTCTCATTCCAAACCAACGAGCGGAAGGTGTATTACATACTTGCCGAGGCGAGGCGGCTCTTTGCTGCCTTTCGTGGACTGCGCGAAAATTGACAGTAGTGCAACCAAGATTTGTGTTATATTTTACATAGCGAATGAAGCTCTGCTTATCGCAGGGCTTTTTGTGTAGGTGGACGGAATGAAGGAATATGCGAAACAATTCTATCGCTCTCAGGCGTGGCGGCGTACAAGAGATGCGTATGCAAAGAGCGTTAACGGATTGTGCGAGAGATGCAAGCAGGCAGGAGACATAGTACATCACAAAATATATATAACTCCAAGAAATATAAATGATCCTCAGATCGTTTTGAATTGGGATAATTTAGAGCTGCTCTGTCAGGACTGTCACAACAAGGAGCATTTGTCCGCGCGTGAAAAGAGATATCATGTGGATAAGAGCGGAAATATACTCCCCCCGGGTGCCGGAAAAAATATTTGCTCCGGGAACCGGTGAGGGGGAGTCAAAAAAAACTCCGCGGGCGCGCGCACGTGAAGGGGGTAAAAAGAAGGAGGCGGGATTTTGAAGGATACAGGAACATGTGAGATTTTGGTGAATGATAAGGCACAGAGAAAAGAATATAATAAGCTTTCAAAGATTTTTCGGGATATCATCAAGCCTGCCGGCGCAGATGGCAAGCGTAAGTATACCGACAAAGGATTGCTGCTGGAAAATCTCCTGCGCGAGGCGGCATTTGTCCGGTGTGTGCTCAGTGAAGCAAGGGCAAAGATCGAGGAGGAAGGTATTGAGACGGTGACAGTAAACGCGTCACAAAAATTCAAGAAGGTCACACCTGCCGTTCAGGTGTATTCTGACTATCTCAAGACCTACACACAGCTTATCAATTCCCTTGTGACATATATCCCGGAAAAGCAGGAAAGGAAACAGTCGCGGCTTGCCGCGCTGATGATGGATGACTGATTACGGGTATATCCGGGAGTATTATGACAAGATAGTATCCGGTGAGATCGTTGTCGGCAAGTGGATCCTCAAAGTTTACATTCAGCTTATTACGGGGCTAAACCTTAAATGCTGGTATTACGATGACAAAAAGGCAAAGCGGGCTATAAGGTTCATCGAAAACTTTTGTCATCACTCGGAGGGGCGGAGCGATCTGCTCAAGCTGGAGCTGTGGCAGAAAGCTTGTGTTTCGGCAATATTCGGAATTGTGGGCGCTGACGGGTACCGGCAATTCAGAGAGGTGTTTATAATCGTCGCCCGTAAAAACGGAAAAACGCTGTTTGCGGCGGCGGTCATAGCATATATGGCGTATCTTGACGGAGAATATGGCGCTAAAATTTATTGCCTTGCGCCTAAGCTTGAGCAGGCGGATCTCGTATTTGATGCGTTTTATCAGATAGTCCAGGCGGATGAGGAGCTTGGCGATCCTGACTTCACAAAAAAGCGGAGATCGGATATTTATATAAAATCCCTGAATACATCCATCCGGCGGCTTGCGTTCAACAGTAAAAAGTCTGACGGCTTCAATCCGCATCTTGCGGTGTGTGATGAGATCGAGGCATGGTCGGGAGATCAGGGCCTGAAACAGTACGAGGTAATGAAATCGGCACTCGGCGCGAGAAAGCAGCCGCTTATATTATCGATATCGACAGCCGGCTATATCTCAGACAGCATATATGATGAGCTGTTTACACGCTCTACTGCGTTTTTGAACGGCGGCGATGAGGTCAGGCTTTTGCCGTTTTTGTACATCATTGATGATACTGAGAAGTGGGACGATTTGACTGAACTCAGAAAGTCTAATCCGAATTTAGGCGTATCGGTCTCAGAGGACTTCTATCGTGAGGAAATTAAAGTCGCGCGGCGGTCACTTTCAAAAAAAGCTGAGTTCATGACTAAATACTGCAACATCAAGCAGAACAGCTCTGTAGCGTGGCTTGAGTTTCAGGATGTGGATGCTGCATCCGGCGAGGAGCTGCAGCTTGAGGAGTTTAAAGGCTGCTACTGTGTTGCGGGTATTGACCTCTCACAGACAACAGATTTGTCGGCATTATCTATCGTGATAGAGCGCGGCGGCGAGCTTTATATTTTCACTCACTTTTTCATGCCGAAAGACCGGTATAAAAAAGCGATCGAAGAAGAAGGCATCCCGTATAACATATATCAGCAGCAGGGATATCTTACTATATCCGGTGAGCATTTTGTTGACTATCATGATATCTTCAACTGGCTTGTAATGCTTGTGAAGAAATATAAGATCCGTCCGCTCAAGATAGGTTATGATAGGTATTCCGCGCAGTACCTCATACAGGATCTGTCATCCGCGGGCTTCCATACAGATGATGTATTCCAGGGCACCAATCTTTCACCGCTGTTAAAGGAGTTTGAGGGGCTACTAAAGGATGGGAAAATACATATCGGCACAAATAATCTGCTGAAGATGCATCTGATGAATGTTGCTGTGCAGATAAACAGCGGCGATGGAAGAATGAAGCCGGTCAAGATAGAGCCGAGAATGCATATAGACGGTTTTGTGTCAGTGATAGACGCGTTTACGGTAAAAAGCAAGTATTATTCTGAGGTCGGGATAATGCTGAAAAATGAAGGAAGATGAAAAATGAGCATTTTAACGAATATCAGACGGTTTTTGTATAACATGTTCGGGCGGCGTACTGCGTATGTTGGCGATGCTGAAACAGTGTATACAGGAACCTCAGCGGAAAGTGATATCATAGGCGCTATCGCTAATATAATCGCATCTAATGTTGGCAAGCTTACTCCACAGGTGATAAGACAGCGGGACGGAGTGACAGAGATAAAAAATAACAGTATGGCTCGTGTGCTTGGGCTTCGGCCCGGAGCGCATATATCCACTTATGACCTGCTGTATAAGCTTGGCAGTGATCTGGTGTATAAATCAAACGCATTTGCTGTATGTTTTTACAGTGATGACATGACGGAGCTTCAGGCAATAGAGCCGGTAACTGTGCGGCAGCATAAGATATTTGAGATGAATGGAGAGCTGTTTTTTGAATTTATCTGGGAATATGACGGCAAACATTATGTAATCCCGTATCAGTTTGTAATCCACATCAAATCGAGGTATAAGGATAAGCGATATTTCGGCACTCCACCGGATGCGGAGCTTAGAAGCTCGCTTGAAATGCTTGATACAACTTATGCCGGCATTAAAAAGCTTATATCAAACTCCGCATCCTTGCGCGGGTACCTGAAATATAATAACCTCATAGACGATGAGGAGATGAAGCAAAAGGTCCAGGAGTTCAAGGAAGCATATTACAACGCTGACAACAGCGGCGGCATAGCCGGAATTGATAATGCGTATGAATTTCATGAGCTGTCAACCAAGATCCCGGAGCTGCCTATAAGTCAGGTCGAGTTTAACCGCGATAACCTGTATAGGTTCTATAATGTGAATGAGCAGATATTGACTTCACACTATACGGAAAGCGAATGGAACGCATTTTATGAAGCGGTCATAGAGCCTATAGCACTTCAGCTATCACTTGAATGTACCTTTAAGCTGCTTACGGAGCGCGAGAGGGCACACGGGAATAAGATAATATTCTCAACTGATAGGCTGCAGTACGCAACGCTGACAACGCGCAAAGTGATAGCGGATGGAATGTTTGATAAAGGCATAATTACAATAAACGAGTACCGCAGGATCATGTATCTGCCTGAGATAGAGGACGGCGATGTAAGAATGGTATCGCTTAACTATGTCAAGGCGGACGATCAGACGGCATACCAGCTCGGCAAAGGGGGTGATGAAGGGTGAAAAGTAAGGCAAAGGTAAAGAACAATCTCAAGAACTTTCTTGCCGTAAAGAATTCCACAGAGACATCAGCGGATCTGTATTTTTACGGCGATATTGTTTCGGAATGGTGGGCAAAGCTGGTGGATGATGAGGCGAGATATCCGGCTGAGATACGCGACTTCCTGGACGGACAGAAGGGCAAGGCGCTCAATGTATATATCAACAGCGGCGGCGGGTCAGTGTTTGCAGGAATGGCTATATATAATATGCTCAAGCGGCATGAGGGCAAGGTCACAGTTCATGTTGACGGCATGGCCGCATCAATTGCCTCTGTAATAGCGTTGGCGGGTGATGAGATAATCATACCGTCAAATGCGTATATGTTTGTGCATAAGCCGGAGGCGGCAACGTGGGGCAATGCTGACGATATGCGCGAGATGGCAGAAGCACTGGACCGTATACAGGATGGTATAGTAGCGGTATATGCCGAGCATCTGAAGAATCCGGATGATCGTGACAGCGTTATAGAAAAGGTGAATGCCGGCACATGGATGACCGGAGCGGAGGCGGCAGAGCTGTTTGATATAAAGGTATCTGAGGCGGCGGAATATGCCGCAAGCGTTACAGACCTCACGCGGTCATATCATAACATCCCGGAGGAAGTGCTGCAATCTGTTGATAAGACAGACGAAAAAAAGGAAAATTTAAAAAGGCTCTGCTTGCAGGGCATTACAAAATGAAAGGAGATTTTATAATCATGACTATAAAGGAAATCAAGAACAGGTTAGGCGAGATAGCAAAGCTCGCGGCAAACGCTTCCGGCACGGAGTTGGACAAGCTTACACAGGAGGCAAAGGATCTGAATGCGAAGCTTACTGAGGCGCAGAACAGGCAGAAACTGAAAGATATGGCGGCAGGTGCGGCGGCATCAGGAGAGCCGAAGCCGGCAGGAGAGGCAGGCGAAGATCCCAAGAATGCCGCGGCGGAACGCGGTAAGCAGCTTCGCGCCGGAAATAGCGTGAAGTTCAAGTTTGAGCCGGAGAATTCTCTTTCGCTCTCGTCCTCACAGACGGTAATGAAGGAGCATACAGCAAACGGCGTTCATGAGACGTTTAACGAGGTATCTTCTCTGATCGATCGCGTTACTATTGTACCGCTTGACGGCGGCGAGAGCTATGAGCGCGGATTCGTCAAGGGCTACGGCGAGGGCGGTTACACCACAGAGGGGAGCAACTATACAGAGGCGGAGCCGACATTTGGTTATGCTGAGATCACGAAGGCTAAGATCACAGCGTACTGTGAAGAGCCTGAGGAGATCGGCAAGCTTGCTGATTCGGCATACAGCGATATCATAGGTGATTCTGTGCGTGTCGCGATCCGCAAGAAGATCACAAAGCAGATACTTCTTGGCAATGGCGCTGCAAACAACCTCAAGGGTATTTTCCATGTTCCTACATCGGCATCAAATGATATCATCGACAGAAATACAGATATCGCGATCAGCGAGGTTGACGAAAACACCCTTGACGAGATAATCTACGCATTCGGCGGTGATGAGGATGTTGAAGATGTAGCTGTCCTGATCCTTAACAAGCTTGATCTCAAGGCGTTTGCTACATGCAGACTTACGGACGGCAGGAAGGCTTATGATGTTGTTAACAATGGCAACACCGGCACTATCAACGGAGTCCCGTACATAATCAACAGTGCCTGCGCGGCTGTATCTGCATCCGGTACAACTACCGGCGCATATTGCATGGCTTATGGTCCGCTTTCATCTTATGAGCTTGCAATATTCAGCGATATGGATGTTAAGCATTCAACTGATTTCAAGTTCAAGACCGGTCAGATAGCACACAGAGGCTCTATCTTTGTCGGCGGTAACGTCACAAGATATAATGGCTTCCAGCGCGTGAAGAAAGCCGCATCTAACTAATGTGTACGGTAAGCGCGGAGCTGCTGTCTGCTATAAAGCTCCGCGTCCGTAGGGCGCGGAGCAATGCACTTGACGCTGATCTTACCCAGCTTGCACAAGCTGCGATCCGCGACCTGCAGCGGATCGGAGTCCATGACAGCTGGCTTACTGATTGCTCTGATCCGCTCATTCGTGAGGCGGTGCTGACGTATGTTAATGCCTCTTTCTCTCGTGATGCGGACAGTGAAAAGCTGATGCAGGCTTATAATACTATTTGCATCAAGATCAAGGGCGGCAGATACAGAGAGGAGGCGGAAGATAATGCTGACAGCAGTTGAAGAAATAAAGCTTATATCAGAGCTTACAGAGGATGCAGAGTACGAGGCGGAAGTGTTTGCGGATATCCATGATATTACTCAGCGAGAGTTTTTTGAGGCTGACGAAGCGGGCATACGGCCGGAATTTAAGGCGGTAATATGGTTCGATGAATATGACGGCGAGACTATCATCGAGCGTGGCGGCGAGCGGTATGACATATATCGTACTTATGAGCGCAGTGATGGGAAGATAGAACTGTACGCTCAGAGCCGCGTGGGTGTCTGACATGGCTCAAACGGTCAAAATAGAGGGACTTGCGGCGGCTGTAGATGATATCCTTGCCGTATATGGAACAGCGGTTACAGACGGAATTAAGCGGGCTGTGGATGATGTCGCAAAGGAAATGAGCGAGAATATAAAGCGCGATGCACCGGAGCGGACAGGGCGGTATAAAAAGGCAATGAAGCTCCGCACCCTTTCCGAGACCTCATATTACAGGATAAAGCAGTGGTATGTAGGGACTCCGGAGCACCGCAAGTCTCATCTGCTCGAACGGCCTCACAGGACGCGGAGCGGAGGAAAGTCCCGCGCATTTCCGCATATTGAAAAGAATGCGGAGGCGGCAGAAAAGAGTCTGCTGAAAAAGACTGAGGAGATAATAACAAATGGATGATCTGATACAGATACTTGATGGAACTGAGCTGCCGTATTCGCAGTTAAATTTCAAAGAGTATAAAAATGCCGGACTTCCGGATCCGCCGTTTATCTTGTGGACGGCATCGCCGGAACGCGCGTCGGGCGCAGATGATAAAATGTATCTCACGCGCCGCACTATTACTGTAGAGCTGTATGTTAAGAAGCTTGGAACTGAACATGAAACAAGCTTTACTGCAGTGCTGCAGGATAAAGGTATTGAGTACGAAAAGACCGAAGATTATGACAGCAATGAAAAGGTGTATGTTGTAAGATGGGTCTGGACGGACGTAAAAAAGATAAGGAGAACATGATATTATGAGATCAAAAACAGAAACCATTACACTCGGCAGCGGCAAGCTGTATTATTCCGAGTTTACAGACGGCACTGTGCCGGCAAATGATACTCTGTGTGTTGATGCAAACCTCTTGGGAAGAATCAAAGGAGGAGCGACACTCACATATACCCCGACATTCTATGATGCATCTGATGATATGGGATATGTGCAAAAATCAATAATCACGGACGAGGAGGCTATACTTAAATCCGGTTTGATAACATGGAACGGCGAGACTTTGAAAGCTCTCACATCCACAGCGAGAGTTACTACTTCGGCAGCGACTGCAAGCAAGCCCGGGACAAGAACCGTAAAGATCGGCGGTGTTGCCAACAATGACGGCAAAAAGTATGTGCTTTGCTTCCATCATGAGGATGCTGCAGATGGCGATGTCTGGGTAAAGATCGTTGGAACTTGCCGCTCCGGTTTTGAGCTGACATTTGCAAAGGATGCAGAGACAACGATCAATGCAGAATTCAAAGCAATGCCGCAGGATGACACCGGCACTCTTATTGAGTATACCGAAAAGACTGCAAACAAGACATCAGGAAATTGAGATAGAAGGAGATAGGAAATGCGCGAATTAAATCTTGCGAAGGCGCGGAGCACATGGAAGGTTACACTTCCGTGCTCCGACTCTGAAAACGGAGTTCGGGTGATCCACATTAAAAGCCCGTCAAAAAATACGCTCACAGAGCTGTATGAGCTGAAGGACAGTATCGGATCCGCTGAGAATATTCAGAAGCTCGATCCTCGTAGCATAGGTGCTATGTGGGACTTTGCTGCTGTTGCAATGAGCAATAATGTTGAAAAATACGAAATAACCGCTGATGAACTTGAGGAGGAGCTGTCGCTAACGGATCTTTTTGAATTCTATGCGGGCTATATTGAGTTTGTGAACGAGCAGACAAAGGGAAAAAACTAAGTCTCCCGTACTATCCGATCGAGGACAATGGTGCGGGACATCATCAATATAAGCTCGAAACACGCCCGGACAAACTCGTATCCGACTGGACAAATCTGCCGATCACGGAAGTCGGAGAGCTTGAATTCACACTGTATTATACATATCTCCGGGACGCATTTATACATCTTCGGAACCAAACAGATGAAGGTCGTGAATGGCTGGATAAGGCGTGGTTTTTAGAACAGACCGAGCCGGACAGAAACAAGCTTAGAGAAAAATTCGGAAAGGGGGCGGATTAAATGGCAGCCGGAGCTATTAAGGGTATTACCGTTGAGATCGGCGGCGATACCACTAAGCTTAATAAGGCGCTGAGTGATGTCAATAAAGAATCAAAATCCTTGCAGCAGGAGCTTCGCGGTATTAATTCGCTCCTGAAGCTTGATCCGGGCAACACCGAATTATTGTCTCAAAAGCAGAAGGTACTTGCCGAATCGGTAGACAATACAAAGAAAAAGCTTGAACAGCTCAAATCCGTAGAGGAGCAGGTCAATCAACAGTTCGCTAACGGTGAGATCGGGGAAAAGGAATTCCGTGACTTCCAGCGCGAGATCATATCTACCGAGGAAAAGCTGAAATCTTTGGAAACTGAAATGAAGGAATTCGGCTCGGTATCAGCTCAGCAGATCGCGGCGGCCGGAGAGAAGATGAAGGATGTCGGCGGCAAGATCGAGGGCGCCGGAAAGGCGTTTGCGCCTGTGTCCGCGGCGGTTGCAGATGTAGGGAAGGCGGCAGTTAAGGTTACAGCTGATTTTGATTCGGCAATGTCACAGGTAAAAGCTCTATCTGGTGCGACAGGTGAAGATTTTGACGCTTTGCGAGAAAAGGCGCAGGAAATGGGAGCGAAAACAGCATTCTCGGCCACAGAAGCGGCGGAAGGAATGCAGTATATGGCTCTTGCCGGTTGGAATACTCAGCAAATGCTTGGTGGCATTTCGGGTATACTGAACCTTGCGGCGGCTGCGCAGATGGATCTGGGTGAAGCTTCGGATATAGTTACAGATGCTTTGACAGCGTTTGGGTTAAAAGCTGAAGATTCATCACATTTTGCAGATTTGCTTGCACGAACATCCTCAAGGGCTAACACAACGGTACATGGATTGGGAGAAGCATTTAAATATTGTGCGCCTGTAGCCGGTGCATTAGGATTTACTGCTGAGGATACAGCGTTGGCTATAGGTTTAATGGCAAATGCAGGTGTTAAGGGTTCGCAAGCAGGAACATCATTGAGGGGCATATTCAGTCAATTGACAAGTGAATTGAAAATAACGAACAAAGCAGGCGAAGAGTTCAATGTACAAACAGTAAATGCGGATGGCTCAATGCGTAGCCTAAGAGATATCCTTATAGATCTCAGAGAATCCTTTTCACATCTCTCAGAGTCGGAACAGGCGGCAACTGCTAAAAGCCTATTTCAACAGAGGTCAATGACTGGTGCTCTTGCCATAGTAAATGCAACCGATGAGAGTTTTAATGCGCTTGCTGATTCTATTGATAATTGTGGTGGATCAGCACAGGAAATGGCAGATACTCAGCTTGATAATTTATCCGGTCAGGTGACTTTGCTAAAATCAGCACTTGAAAGTGCAGCTATATCAATAGGTGATGTAATAACGCCTTATGTGAGAAAAGCGGTAGAGATAGTTCAGGAATTAGTAGATAAATTCAATGAGTTACCGGAAAGTACAAAAAAGATAATAGTAGTAGTGGGTGCTGTTGTAGCAGCTATAGGACCAACTCTTGTAGTTGTAGGAAAGCTGATGCAGTCTGTAGGCTCCATCATGACAATGGCTCCTAAGATACAGGGTGCTATATCAGGGCTACAGGGCACATTTTCCGCGATAACAGGAGTGCTCGGCGGACTGTCGGCTCCGATACTTGCGATCGTGGCGGCTATCGGTGTGTTGGTTGCCGCATTTGTGACATTATGGAATACCAACGATGAGTTCAGGGAGAAGGTTATAGGTATATGGGAGGAAGTAAAGGCTAAGTTTGACGAATTCTGCAATAATGTTGTTGAGCTTCTTAATTCCCTCGGTTTTCAGTTTTCGGATATAACTGAGGTAATAAAAGCCGTTTGGGAAGGCTTCTGTAACTTCTTTGCGCCTATATTTGAAGCGGTATTTGCTCAAATAGCGGACATCCTTAAGGCTGCGATTGACGTGATCTGTGGAATTCTTGAGATCTTTATAGGTGTGTTCACCGGCGATTGGAGCAAGGCGTGGGATGGTGTTAAGACCGTATTCAGCGCGATAATCAACCTTATATCTGCAACATTTAAGAATTTTGTTGATCTTATTGGCGGACTCCTCGGAAAGCTGGTAGATGCAATTAAAACGGCGTTTTCCAAAGCTCTTGACGCTGCTAAGACCTGGGTAAAGAACCTGGGACAAAAGGGCAAAGAGGCAATTACCAGCCTCATAGATAATGTTATAAGCGCAGGGAAAAGCATACCGGGTAAAATGCTTGAGATAGGTAAAAACATAGTTCAGGGCGTATGGAACGGCATAGTTAATGCTAAGGATTGGTTTACTAATAAGGTCAAGGATTTCTTTGGAAGTATTGTAACAACTGCAAAAGAGGTTTTGGGGATTCATTCGCCATCGACCGTTATGGAAGATAAGGTAGGATATCAAATTCCTCCTGGATTAGGTAGAGGAATTATCAGAAACTCAAAAGCTGCATTGCAGCCCTTAAGAAATTTGTTTGATGACATGATAAACATGGGTGATGGAGTAATAAATGATTTTCCGAGTGGTACAGTTCAAATGCCTACTGATTACGGTGCTATACTTGCGGCGATGAATAACATATCAAATAAGCTTGACAATTTAAAAATATATCTAAACGGCAGGACGCTTGTAGGCGGGATCATCCGCGATGTGGATGATAAGCTGTCAGAGATATCAAGGCAGAAAGCGAGGGGAATGTAAATGCGTGAATTTGTGTTTATCGACAGCCTTGACGAAGATGCTCAGGGCGAACACTACCGTACCGGCGAGGATTTTGATGCTGTTCTGAATGCGTTTTCGTTCCCTCCGCCGGAGGCTAAAACTGATAAGGTGGATGTTCCCGGAGCGGATGGCACTCTTGATGTGTCTACGGCACTGACGGATGGCGTTATGCGGTACAACGACCGCGAGGGCGAGATAAAGCTGATACTTGTCGGTGTGGATTGGCGTAAGCAGCTTGACCGGCTCACCAATGCATTGCATGGTAAAAAGCTTTATTTTTGCCCGCCGGATGATGAATGGTGGTATTATGGGTATATCCGTGTCAAAGGAAATCCGGGCATTAATTATTGTGAGGTGTCTCTCAGCTGTAACTGTGAGCCGTGGCGGTATTCAAAAGATATGAATATAACGGTATTCGAGCTTGGCGCGGCAGCAGTCACAAAGAAGCTCCGCAATCATGGCCGCCGCGTTGCCATTCCAAACATTACAATCGAAGCAGGTATCACCGTATCGATAACAGATGGATCCTCTACACTTACCGGACTTACCGGCGGCAAGGAATATAAGCTTGTCGAGTATCCTATATCGGAGAAGGGAATAACGCTTACTTTAACAGGCTCTGCATCCGGTACGGCCGTGATATCATTCCGGGAGGCGATACTATAAATGTATACGATATTCGGAAAGAATTACGGTGAAGGGGAATATCTGCTGCACGATCTCCGGACAACAGAATATGTACTGCATAATTGCAGCTCAGATATCGAACGGAATTGTACAGGCAGCTTGCAGTTTGATATTACACCGCTGCATCCGCATTATAATGATCTTGTAGAAAAGTCGACAGAAATACTCGTAAAACAGGATGGAGATGTCCTGTATGTGTTCAGGGTGTTAAGCTGTCCTGTCAACATGAATAAGGTCAAGACTGTTACCTGCGAGGGTGAGCTTGGTTATCTCAATGACAGCATCCAGCGCTACGGCGAGTATCACGATATTTCGGTAGTTGATTTCTTTGGCATGATAATAGAAAAGCATAATGCGTGTGTTGATGAGAGTAAGCGGTTCACTGTAGGAACAGTTAATGTTACTGATCCGAACGACAGCTTATATAGATATGCAGCTTATGAAAAGACCTGGGACTATATAAACGATAAGCTTATATCCAGGCTCGGCGGTTATATCCGGGTGCGTCATGTCGGAGATATACGCTATATTGATTATGTCACCGATTATGGTAACATATCAACTCAGACTATAGAGCTGGGTGAAAATCTTATAGATCTCGTTAAAACCACAGATAGCTCGGAGCTTATCACTGTGCTTGTTCCACTTGGCGCAAAGCTTACAGATGATGAGGGAAATGAGCGTGAGGAGCGGCTGACGATCGAGGGAGCTATAGTAGATGATAAGTATTATGGCAAGGACTACCTGGAGGACGCTTCGGCGGTTGCTCTCCGCGGGCGAATTGTCGGAACTGTTGAATTTGATAATGTAACGACAGCGCAGTATTTATATCAAGCAGGACTGGCATATCTTGAAGAGTTGAAGCTCATGCATACGACCGTTGATGTAACGGCAATAGATATGCATTTGACAGACAGAGAGATAGAGCAGTTCCGGCTCGGTGACAGCGTAAGAGTGCTAAGCTTGCCGCATGGCCTTGACAGATACATGAAGATTGAGAAGATGCATATTGATTATAACTCTGCATCTGAATTCAGGATGACGCTCGGCTATGCTCAAAGCTCGTTAACAGACGGTGTCAATAAAAAAATATCTGAGGCGGTAGAGCTGATAAAAAATGTTGAGAGCAAAACAAAATCCGAGACTGTCAACATAAAGAATCAGCTCAGTGAGTTCAAGACATCCATCGAGCAGACGGTGAGCGAGATCACGTCCAATGTGGTTGAGCGTACAACAGTTGATTCCATCACTGAGCAGATCAGAGCGGATTTTGCTACGAGTGTTACGCAAAATTCTCGTGAGATTATGATGAGCTTCACATCGCAGGTGCAGAGCGTGAGAGATGATGTGTATGAAAACTCCGGTCTGATAGAATCATATATTCGTTTCCGGAATGCTATGATAGAGCTTGGAAGAGTCGGGTCACCGTATACGACACAGCTTACGGATGAAAAGCTTTCATTCTTTGAGTACGGTAATGAGATCGCATACATATCAGGCACAAAGCTACATATCGTGCAGGCTGAGGCGGAAAAAATCTTTACTATAGGCAATGATGTAACAGGAAAGTATGATTTTATAGCAAAAGCCAATGGTAATCTTACCTTCAAATGGAGGGATGTATAATGACTGAACTGAATACTCCGGAGCTGCTTGCAACGCGGCTGTATAACGGTACCTATTTATGCATGGAGCTGACTACTACAGCGATTGATGCGGTATATAACAAGTCTACTGTGCAGGTGCGGCTGTATGTTACGAACAAAACTACACCGGCGGGAACGGGTAATGCATCCTGTTATATTGATGGATCTGCGCGTGTAAGTTTTACAATGAATATAACTGGTGCTGCATGGAGCGGAAGTCCTGACTGTACTATTGATGAGAATACCAGAGAGCGCGAGATATATAACGAGACGCATGTTATTCAGCATGACACAAATGGTAAACGCACTGTAAGAATGTGCGCTGAAATATATGATGTAACAGTGCTGTATCACGATGAGCCGGTGGAAATGGAATACGAAGGTATATGCTCATATATACATCTCGTTGATATTCCGCAGGCTTCGGAGTTTGCTCCTGATATGGTGAGGGATGTAACGGTAAACGGCACTAACAAGCTTAATATCGGCATAAATCCGCTTGATTGCCGCATTGATGATACTATTGATGCGGATGATACAGTATACCGGCATGACCTTGTAATATCGCTTGGAGAGTATTCTGAGACAATATGCAATATAACATCAAGCGTATCATTTACCGTCCCGGTGTCGTGGCTTGCCGCGCTGCCGGCGGCGGAAGAAATGACGGGGCTAATAACGCTGAGGACCTTTAACAGCAGCGGCGATGAGGTCGGTGATGCAGTCCAAACATATTGGACGGCTCATGTGCCGGAGAATGCTGTTCCGACAATAAGCGGTTTAACTATAGAGCAGATACAGGGGAGCTTTCCGCTCTCGTTCGGATGGGTGCAGTATGCGTCACGCGCACACCTTGAGATAACTGGAGCGGCTTCTGCATGGGGTGCTCATATAGTCGGATATTCTATCAAGGGCTGTGGCTATAGCGGAGCAGAAGATGAGCTTGACACCGGAACACTGAACTATTCCGGTACACAAACATTTCAAGCGTATGTAACAGATTCAAGAGGCAAGACATCAGCGATATCGAGTGTGAGCATATCGGTGCAGAAATATACTCCGCCGCGATTTCTGTCTGTGCTGTCGCAACGCTGCGACAGGGACGGTACGCTGAACAATGAAGGATCTTATTTGAAATCTTTAGTAGGATATGAATTTGACAGCTTCGGCGGATTAAACAGCATACAGTCGGCGGCGGTGTATTATAAACGCTCTAATGCGGATACATACACACAGCTTAATACCGCGTTTACGAACGGAACGCCGGTAGTGAATACTACAACGGTATTCAATATAGCGTATGCTTATGATATCCGCTACAAGCTGACTGACCGATTCGGAACATCTTACTATGATGATGTTTTGAGTAAATCTCATATATCTATGGAGTTTCTTGCCGGGGGTAGAGGAATAGCGTTCGGCAAAGAAGCGGAGGTCCAGGACGCTGCTGATTTCGGATATAAGATATATGCAAGGCGCGGTGTAATGCCTATAGAGATTGCGAAAACCGGCAATCTTGCCAACAATATTAATATCCGGAATTATAGCCTGTTTGCAATTAAAACAACTTTATGTAGTTATTGGCTGTTAGGCTTTCGAGCGTTGACAGAGAGTACAATAAAGGCATCTTTTTCTCAACCGGGATATGATTCAGACTTCCGGGGTGGATACGTGCAGAGCTATTCGGCGTTGCTTAACATATCTAATGACGGAGATTCCATAACGTCAGCGACTGTGGAATACGGATCGATACAGCCGGGCGGATCGTATACCCCAACAATATTCAATTATGACAGCGGAACATTAGAACATGTAACTCAAATATATGCTTTAATTTAGGAGGTGCTTATGATAAAAAATTATGTAAGGCTGCCGGATTTGGAATTCATAGCCGGCAGCGCCCAAAACGTTGAGGTGGAGGTGTTCGACAATTCGGGGGATGCCTATGATCTGACCGGCGCCGCTGTGAATATGTTGATCGGAAATGGTACAACTCGGATTATGGCAAAGAGTTTGTCTACATCAGAAGGAACGAGTGGAGCTCTCAACAAGATAATAGTAACACTGACAAGTTCAGAAACTGAAAATTGGCAGGGCAGATATTACCTACAAATACAGATAATGTTTTCTGCACAAAATACTATAATTCCTGCTGAAATGATATTAATCGTTCATCCAAAGATAAGAGGTGGTGTGTGATGGCGTATGCTATTCCAATCAATGCTACAAATGATGTAATTATGATCGTGAAGAATGCCGGCAGTGGCGGCATAGCAACAAATGTTTACAGCACTACTCCGCAGCAAATAGGACTATGGATAGACGGAGAAACTCCGGTATGGCGAGAGGTTATTGCATACGAAATTCAACCTGTTGATATCTCGGATGGAAGTACAAGCGCGGGAATGCATCTTAGAAATCCGTATAACGCGATCTTCTTGAACGTGCGAGTTGACCAATGCCGAAGTTTGAGCAACTTTGCAAATTCTCTGATGGTTGAATTTGGCATTGATCAAATAAGAGAGTTTTGGATAGATGAAGATGGTTATAATATTGACGGGCTTGGATATCTTGTAGGTGTTGTCGAGTATGTAACCCCGGTATCGAATATAAAAACATAGGAAAGGAATTTGATATGAATATTAGATATGAGTACAACGTAAAAAGAGCGTTAACTTTTACGGGTGATGATCGTGAACATTATGAATCCGATATGGCGGAGTATAGAGAAGCGAAAGAGGAATACGATGCGTTAACGCCGGAGGAAAAGGCCGAAGCGGATATCCCTATAATACCTGATAGTGTTGATTACTACTTTAGGGATGTGTGGGATCCATCTATAGTAAAGCTGAACTTTGACAAACCGAAAATAGTACATATATTCGGAATGGGTGTCAATGATTTAATATCCTTTTCTAATAACTTTGAAAAAGATAATTGGAATTCCGGAGAGTGGCTGAGAGCGGGATCGATGATGGAAGGAGAAATGAACGGAGCGGTAACAATTCGTTGCTTCAAGAATACACCGTCATTGTATCTGATGCTTGGTGACGGATCACCTATAACCATATATGCCGAAGACATTGCATTTAACAGAGCGTAAGGAGGTAAATAAAATGGACAAGATAATAAACAAAATAAATCTAATAGGTGGCGCGGCGGTCACGCTGCTGTCTGCGGTGCTCGGAGAGTACTGGTATTTATTCGCTGCGTTTGCGGTGCTGAATGTTCTTGACTACATAACAGGTATTATGAAGTCGAGATATACTCATACCGAGAACAGCAATAAAGGTCTTAAGGGGATCATGAAAAAACTCGGTTACTGGATTGTTATAGGTATTGCTTTCTTTGTAGCTGTAGCATTTCGCGATGTCGGCGCGAAGATAGGCGTTGACTTTGGTTTTGCTGTGTTTATCGGATGGTTCACGCTTTGCACCTTTATAATAAATGAAATAAGGTCAATACTTGAAAATCTCGTGCTGATAGGTGTAGAGGTTCCGCGCTGGCTTGTATCGGGACTTGAGGTGGCACATAATAAAATAAATGATATTGCTGATGGAATGCCTGATAAGCTTACCAAGAAGGACGCTCTGCGTTATAACAGAGGAGAGGAGGACGAAGATGATGAATATTAAAGGAACAGAGACCATGACGCTCAGTGTTGAGGCGGATGCGGTATATCACATTACATACCGTTCAGGAGATGTGGTGGATATACTTAACTCGACAGAAGAAGATGTTTCAATTGAGGCCAAACCTGCGCAGGATGTTTTTGACTCGGAGGGGATTGTTGTTGGTACAACTGCTATCACGCTCCCTTCGGGTGTAGCGCGCAATAATCTTGAACTGGATTTCGGAGCGTTAACAATAACGCCTGCGGCGAGCGGCAACGTAGTTATAGTGAGGCACTGAGACGATGTTTGTGATTGGTAATAACGCATTAGGCGAGGGTGGGTTTGTCCCGCCTGCGAATACGGGGGATATCCTTACCGCTACAGGCTATCCGGCAACACTTATAAAGACGCTTAAGAAAAAGATTGAGAGCATTACTGTGTACGGCGCAGAGGGCGGCGTAGGCGATAAGATGATCAACCTGTTTAACCCGAATGGATTTAAGATAACGACGGCAAATATTAACTCCGACGGATATATTAATCGCGGCACAGGTGCAACGTTTGAGATAGAAATAGAGGCGAATACCCAATACACCTTTGTTGCATCAAAAAAAATAGCGTCATTGGGCGGCTATTATTTCTCGTATGGCTTTTCGGAAAATAGGCATACGGCGGCTGGCGATGGTATTGCATTATATCCATTTGAGAGGCTAAGCTCAAATGTGTTCTTAGATAAGCGTACTGTAGTGGTAACCTCGCCTGCCAATGCTAATTATTTGTATGTTGTTATAGGCAACGATAGGACCGGTGATACTTACGATAAGAAGTTCATGTTGGTTGAAGGTTCGTATACAGACAGTGATGCGCCCGATTATGAACCTTGTGGATATAGAATACCGATAATAGTGAGTGGGAATTTATATGATATAAGTTCATATCCGCTGACAACAGGTAAATATGTTAATGGAGGCAACGGTATCATCAACAATAATAGCTCGTATGCAGTAACTAACTATATTCCCTGTGAGCATCTACAAGGGAAAACAGTAACGTTGAACAAGCGATTAGGTCGAGATGCCAATTACCCCGGCATTGCTTTTTTTTCAGACGAACGAGAGTATGTCGCCGGCGAACCAAACGGTAATAGCAGATTAGCAACATGGACATTCACCGTGCCCAACAATTCGCATTATATGCGATTTACCGTATTAGCGGGTGCTACAGATATTATGCTAAATTACGGTTCGACAGAGCTTCCGTACGAGCCGTATGCGGTGCCTAAAACATATCACGTAAATTCAGATGTACCGCTATATGATACGGACCGCCTTGAGATAGATCCAAAAGCAACGGCGGCAGACCGATATAGAGCTTTTACAAGGGTCGATGTGAGGGATATTCAGGACTGGACACAAGATTTCAAGCTTGCGAAAGCGGATACGTTAACCGTTACCACTGGTACTACGGTTGCGCCGAGCGGTATAGAGGTGCGGTATTGGAGCAAAGCAAAGGAGGAGACGGGATGAAAAACAGTAACGGCTTTACCTCTATGACGGTATCGGAGTTTGCGCAGTGGTTGCCTGCGCAGAAGGTGACGCGCGGAATTACTCGCATACAGATGCATCATACAGCTGCGCCTAATTATGCTACATGGAACAAGTTCCCTAATCCGTTACAGCTGCAAAAGAACATGAGAGACTTCCATGTAAATTCTTGCGGCTGGGCTGACATTGCGCAACAGTTCACGATTTGTCCGGACGGTACTATCGTAACCGGGCGCAGTCTGAACAAAGCTCCGGCGGGAATCGCCGGAGCAAACAGCGGAGCTATCTGTATTGAGAATATAGGTAACTTCGATAAGGGCGGCGATACTATGACTCAGGCTCAGGCAGACGCGATTGTGGCAGTGGTGGCGCTCCTTCTGAAACGCTTCGGACTGACAGCAGATCATATCACTTATCATGCATGGTGGACAGCATCGGGCGGTTCGCTCGGAACTTATGTGCCGGGTAAATCATGCAAGACTTGTCCGGGTACAAACTTCTTCGGCGGCAATACGCGGGAAGCGTTCAACAGGAATTTTAGAACAAAGGTGGTGAACTATATGGCAAACGGCGCAAAGATCAAGATTGAGGAGTACACGGATATAGAGGCTATAGCGTGGGATCTGAACCATCGCGGAATAGTGGATGATAAGCAGGGACTGATCAATGCAGTTAAAGCAGAGCCAAATGGCAGACTCTACTGGTTGGCACGTAAAACACTGCAGTATATCCGTGAGAGAGATTAATGAGGGAAGTTTGATAGATCACATATATTGACAAAAAGAAACAGCTGAGGAACATTATCCTCAGCTGTTTTGAATTGGACTGCAAGAATAGACGAACAGTAACTGTGAATAA
Source organism: Clostridia bacterium (assembly GCA_017404065.1). Lineage (GTDB taxonomy): Bacteria > Bacillota > Clostridia > UBA1381 > UBA1381 > Ornithomonoglobus. The sequence goes on along the minus strand of JAFRDB010000144.1, from coordinate 9,363 downwards.
ACCACAATGTACGATGGTTTGTCTATTATTTGCGTTGGTGACTCCTGCGGGAATCGAACCCGCGTTGCCGGCGTGAGAGGCCGGAGTCTTAACCGCTTGACCAAGGAGCCATTGTCAAACAACAGATACAGTATACCATACCGCTATAAATTTGTCAAGATATTTTTTTGATTTTTGAAAAAAATTCTCTATACTGCTTGCAAAAGGGGAATATATGTGGTATAATCGTTTGTGTTCAATTGATTAAATGATAGGAGTGTTACGAATGTCAGGCCATTCAAAATGGAGTACGATAAAAAGAAAGAAGGGCGCGAATGACGCGCAGCGCGCGAAGATTTTTACAAAGATAGCGCGTGAGATAATAGTTGCTGTAAAGGCAGGCGGTCCGGATCCGGAGAATAACGCGAGCCTTAAAAATGTTATTGCAAAGGCGCATTCAAATAATATGCCCAATGATAACATAAACCGTACAATAAAGAAGGCGGCACAGTCGGGCGAGGGCGATAACTACGAGGCGATCCGCTATGAGGGCTACGGTCCGGCGGGCGTTGCGGTCATTGTTGAGACGCTTACCGATAACCGTAACAGGACGGCTGCGGATGTGCGCGCGGCGTTTTCAAAGTACGGCGGCAATATGGGTACCACCGGCTGCGTAAGCTTCATGTTCGATAACAAGGGCATAATCGTCATTGAGGATGAGGATGGCGAGCTTGACGAGGATGAGGTGACTATGGACGCGCTTGACGCGGGCGCAGAGGATGTCAGCTTCGAGGACGGCGTTTATGAGATAGAGACAGACCCTATGGAGGTCGACGCGGTGCGTGACGCGCTTGCCGAAAAATACACCATCTCCTCCGCCGAGGCTTCGCAGATAGCCCAGACTCTCACCACCCTCACCGATGAGAAGCAGATCGCCAATATGCGTAAAATGCTCGACACCCTTGAGGATAATGATGATGTACAGAATGTATATCACTCATGGGACGAGCCTGACGAGGACTGATTTTGGTTAAAATCGTCCGTTTTGCACCTTCGGCTAAGCTCATATATACACATATTATTCGCTTAGCTGAAAGCACAACACGAACAATTTTTCCTCAAAATCGAGATTTTGGTTAAAAATTTGCATATATATATGACCATTAAATTTTTTCGTAATATTCGCTTAGCCGAAAGCACAACACGGACAATTTTTCCTCAAAATCGAGATTTATGACTACTGCAATTTTCTTAACAGTGGGGACACTAAAAATGCGTATTTAACGAAAACTGTTTCACGCTTGCGCGGCTTTTGAGCGGCGGAAGGATCGCTATAGGAATGTTTAATACAAACACCGAGGGCGACGGACACACGTTCGTTGTTTCGCTCGATGACCTTGGCATACATTCGGGATCGGGCATGGCGCTGAAGATAACCGATGCCGTAACGCGCGAGGATGCAGGAGTTATCTCGGACGGAAGGCTGTTTTACCTCAAACCGCAGGAGACAAAGGTATATATTGGGGAGCTATCTCGCGCATAAGCGCGGGATGAATATTGCATTTTCAAATAAACTGAAAATTACTGTTATATTCACAGAAGTTCCCTCATCCCAAAACCATACCGGCAGCGGAAATTTTTCTTGACAAATGACGGATAATCTGCTATAATATATTTCGTTGATGCACCGGTGGCGGAATTGGCAGACGCGCCAGACTTAGGATCTGGTGTCCCCGACGTGAAGGTTCAAGTCCTTTCCGGTGCACCATAGCAGAACTCGGCACAGAAAATGTACCGAGTTGTGTTTTATATTGTGGCAAACCAACCGAGACGAATGACAGGTTCAAGTCCTTTCCGGTGCACCATAGCAGAACTCGGCACTTTCTTAGTGCCGAATTGTGTTTTATATTGTGTCAGACCAACCGGGACGAATAACAGGTTCAAGTCCTTTCCGGTGCACCATAGCAGAACTCGGCACAGAAAATATGCCGAGTTGTGTTTTATACTGAGGCAAACCAACCGAGACGAATGACAGGTTCAAGTCCTTTCCGGTGCACCATAGCAGAACTCGGCACTTTCTTAGTGCCGAATTGTGTTTTATATTGTGGCAGACCAACCGAGACGAATAACAGGTTCAAGTCCTTTCCGGTGCACCAGCATTTGGAAAATGGCTTAAAACCTTGTGTTTTAGGTCATTTTTTATGCATTTTGTCTGCCAACTCTTATTGTTGTTTTTGGATAATTATGTACGAGAAGATGAATCGGTATTCCACACATTTTATATGGACATTAAAGCAGGTAAACCAATAATGTGAAAAACAGCTCAGGACTTTTCATATTGTTCGAACCGGGCAAGAGGTCAGACCTGGTGGAGCTATGGATCTGTATTAAGCTATCTTTACACAGAGGCTCTTACCGGAATAAAAAAAGATTGGAAGCTGTATTGGTAATAAGGGTTCATAGGAGGAAAAATGGAATGAAAAAGAAATTAATTGCTTTGTTGACGATATCCATGCTGTGCGCTTACGCGCCGCAGCTCCCGGCGGCGAATGCCGCGGATGCGCTTATCGCTTTCCCCGGTGCGGAAGGCGCGGGTAAATATGCAACAGGCGGAAGAGGCGGCACTGTTGTTCATGTAACGAACCTCAATGATAGCGGTGAGGGCTCGTTCCGCGACGCGGTCGCGCATACAAAGAGAATAGTCGTTTTTGATGTTGGCGGAACCATAAATCTGAAATCGGATGTTTCCTGCATGGGAGATATCACGATCGCAGGACAGACCGCTCCGGGCGGAGGCGGTATAACGCTTAAAGGCGGCAAAATAGGCATGGGCGGTGATAATGTTATAATCCGTTTCGTAAGCTCGCGTCCCGGTGAGAACGGTTCAAGCGAATGTGACGCGTGGGGAGGGAGCAAGGGCTCGAACTCCATGATAGATCATTGCTCTATCGGCTGGGCAAACGATGAGCAGTTCGGTCTATATGCAAGCGAGCATCAGACAGTGCAGTATTCGATCATCGGCCCGTCAAACTGTATTTCATATCACGCAAAGGGCGCGCACGGCTTTGGCATCATGATGGGGGCAAAGAATAATTCTTGGCATCATAATATGATAGCGCATAATATTTCCCGTAACTACCGCGGCAAAACAACCGGCGCTCTTGACTATGTAAATAATGTCATATACGACTGGGGTTATCAGACGGCATACGGAACCTTCGGACAGGTAAATTATGTCGGGAATTACTTCAAACGCGGTCAGTCCACGAAGGGCGGAAATAACTACATCAGCATAAACAGCGGCACCAGTCCCGAAAAGTACAGGTTTTATCTGACGGGCAACAAGATGGTAAATTCAGACGGGACCGATTATAATACGGAAATGAATACGAACAACTGGAATGGTTTGAATTATGGCTCAAGCGGACTTACAGAGAACACCTTCCGGATAAATTCGCCGGTGGCTGTAGCCGATGTATACGGCAAAGACGCGTCTGTTACAAAGAATGTGCAGCCGGCAGATGACGCGTTTGATACCGTTATTGCGTATGCGGGCGCGGGGATCAGCGCTGATAAGCGTCCGAGGATCGACAGAGAGGTAATGGAGGAAGCTCGCACAGGCACAGGCTATCTCACAGGAGGGCGCGACTTTTCCACACTCACATCAAGCGATACTGCGCTTAACGAAGCTATTGAGAATTATAAGATAAAGCAGATGAACTATGACGAGTATTATCCGGCACCGATCACGAAGAAGGATATCACCGATTCCGATAATGACGGAATGAGCGATGAATGGGAGTTGGCACGCGGACTTGACCCGAATAATGCAAAAGACGCAAAAGCCGATTATCAAGGGTTGGGATATAACAATATTGAGTATTACATAAACGATCTTACGGTGGAAGCGTTTCCTGAGGGAGTTGTGACCCCTTCGCCGACACTTGTTGATTTTGGCGAGGATTATCAGAATGCATCTGAAGATGCAAACGCAATCAAATTACCAAAAACCGTGCTCAAAACAGCAAATGACCTGACACTGCCCACAACGGGAGCAAAGGGCTCATCTATATCGTGGAGCAGCGGCTCAAAGGCGGTAGTTATAAAGAACAACAAGATCACCGCGGTAAACCGTTCCTCTTCGGTCAGTGAAACGGTTACGCTTACCGCCGCGGTGACAAACGGCGATTTTACATTGAAACGCACGTTTACCGTAACTGTTCCCGGTATGCCGACAAGATTTGATTTTGGCAGCGGCGCGGTGCAGGAAGGATATACCTCAGTAACAGCCGCAACAGTCTATTCGGAAAGCAGCAGCTACGGTTTTGACGGCGGCTCGCATGAGGATATGGCACGCGCTCCGGGAGATATTCCCACAGGATATGATAGCTTATATGCAGATCAGGTGCTTTGCGAATCGACTTTTAAAGCTGAAGTGCCAAACGGAAAATATACGGCCATTATACATTACGGTTCCTGGAACGATGGCTTTGGCACAAGCTTCACAGTTGAAGGAGTTCCATCAGGGAACCTATATTCCACAACAGCGGCGCAGTATGTTACCGAGGTTGAGATCTCCGACGGCGTACTCGATGTAATTATCGCCAAGGGCGGAAAGAAATACGGCGGATACATAAGCGGAATTGAGATCGTTGTGCCTAAGACTGAGTATCATTTGGATTTTGGCGATGACATGGTCCAAACCGGTTATGACGCGGTAACATCATCAATGGATTATTCAGTAATGAATGGTTATGGGTTTGTTGCCGGTTCATCTCAGGATGGAATGAACCGCGCACCCTATGAAATCCCGTCAGGCTCAGAAAATTTGTATAGAGACCAGATTTTAGGCGAAACGAATTTCAGGACTGATTTGCCAAGCGGGAAATATAATGTAACCATACATTACGGCACTTGGAACACGGGCTTTGGCACAAAATATACCATAGAAGGTATATCCTCAGGGAATCTGTATTCAGAAAGTGCCGCAACATATACCACAGAGGTAAACGTAACAGATGGCGCTCTTGATCTGACTATATCAAAGGGTGAAAAATCATACGGAGGTTACATCAGCGGTATGGATATAGTTCGTATCGGTAATGCTGATACGCCAATGCCGACAGCTACGCCGACACCAACACCAACGCCGACACCAACACCGACGCCGACAGCTACGCCGACACCAACACCGACGCCGACACCGACGTCTACACCAACACCGACGCCGACACCGACGTCTACACCAACACCGACGCCGACACCGACACCAACGCCGACACCAACACCAACGTCTACACCAACACCGACAGCTACGCCAACCGAAAAGCCGAGCGAAAAACCGTATGATACTGAAACAGATAATATCAGTATCATCAGTATCCCGACCGAAGACGGTTATGAGATAAGTGCTGTGATCAATTATATTACCGAAACGGATGATAAGCTTATGGCGATTCTTGCAGTATATGATAAGGATGCTTTAAAAGCTGTCAAAATAGAACACATAACTCCGATACCGAATCAGGAGGGGAGTATTACACTTGAAGGAATGATGGCATATAACGGCTATGAGGTAAAGTGTATGCTCTGGCATCAGGACAAATACTCACCTGTAGTTGATATGGCAAGGTCAGTCGTAGGAAAGTAAATTCTTTACTGTTTGTGAAAAAGGAAATGACATAACAAATATAATTTTATGCAGCTTAATGAATACTTATATTGAAAAAAGGAGGCTGCGGACTATGATGTTTACCTGCACTATTGATGTAATCACCGTTGCTCTTTCCATGAAACTATCCTTTTGAATCACGCTCATTGAATGATTATGTGCGCGGTCCGGCCAATTTGTCGACAGTCTGGGAGGATCTCATTCCCTGAGATCCTCTTCGCTTTTAGGGGTTTTTTTTACATCCCCGGCCAAATCCAAATTTGCGGTTGCATTTTCAGAAAAACTATGGTAAACTATTTTTAAACAAAGCATTGGTACCAATGCTTTGCAAAGTGGCAGGAATGCCGGAAAGCATGGTATTAAAGACTGTTAAAACTCTGATATCATCAGGGTTATTACCTTATGCGGCGGTTTAAGAAAAAGAGGTCATATTTAAGGCTTGCCCATGGGCGCATCAGAAGTCAAACAGATCCGAAGCACGAAAAATACGACCTGCTCAGAGCATTTCTCTCAAACGAATTTAATGAAAGGATTTCAGGATATAAAAATGAAAAAGAGAATTTTTCCGATTTTATTGCTTGTAATTATGACAAGCGCGAGTGCTGTAAGCGCAGCACCGCAGATCAGGCTAAACAACTATGTTATTGATTTCGGTGAAGATCAGGCTGCAGAAGAAATCGAAGGCGAGCTTTATATCCCGCTCAGAAAAATCGGTGAGCTGTGCCATTTTGAGATTGACTGGAAAGACGGTTTTGCCGTGATCTCAGGGGAGGATGACGAATACAGGATCGCGGCAAATTCCGATATTGCATACAAAAACGGCGCAGAAGAAAAGCTTTCGGAAAAGACGTATATTCTAAATGACAGGATGCTTATTTCAAAAGCCGATGCAAAGAATGTTTTTAAGCTCTACGATGACCTTGATCAAAAAGAGGGGGAAATAGGGCTTCACCAGAACTTTAAGTTTAACGATGCGGGATTTTATGACCTGGTAACAACATTTACAGGTGATGCTAAAACCCAAAGAGGGTTCAGCTGGGAAGCAGAGCTTGACTATGACGATATGATCTTGCAATATAAAAAATCCGGCGAGGCTGATGATAAGCTTTCGGAGGTTGTGCCAAGCTGTGAAAAGGCAGCTGTTGCATGGGCAAATAACAAGACATACGAAGAAGTGCCCGTATCGGTCTATGATTTGGGTGACTATTCTTATTCTTATGCATCGATGTTTGATCATAGACTTTTTTATAAAGCGGAATTAAAAGACCTTGAAGCGGGAACAGAGTATGTTTACAGGATAGGCAGTAAATCAAAAGATGATTTTAGTGAGTTTTATACATTTAAGACAGAGGCGGAAGATGAAAATGCATTTTCCATGATCGGTGTGACCGACCCGCAGGGAAGAACGATAGAGGAATATGCTTATTATGCCAAAACATTAAATACAGCGCTTGAGGAATGCAACGATCCTGCATTTATACTGAACTGCGGCGATTTTACCGATAACGCGTACTATGATGACTGGTGGAGATACTTCTTTGAAAGCTCAAAAGGCACTTGCGAGGGGATACCGCTCATGACAGCGGTAGGCAACCATGATGTGCGCGGAGACAGCGTCAGATTCTATAACTACCACTTTAATAATCCGCAGAATGCAAAAGGGCTTTCCGAAGGCTTTGTGCCGAGCAAAGGTACGACCATAACCATAGCAGCTTGCATAAAGTATCTTGATAATACCGTTTATTCCTTTGATTACGGTAATGCTCATTTTGCTGTTGTCAATACGGGAAGCGACCACGGAAACGCGATCGAGCTTTTGAGCCTGCAAAAGGAATGGCTGAAAAATGATCTGCAAAACACAGATAAGAAGTGGAAGATTCTTGCAACGCATCGAGGGATATATGCCGAAAAACCAAGAAATCAGACACCGAAGGAAGCTTTTTTGGATATCGTTGACGAGTGCGGCGTTGATCTGGTCCTTGAAGGGCATGACCATACATATATGCGAACGCATAAAATGAAGGGCGATAAGGTGTCGGAGGAAGGAACGATATATGCTCTGATCGGCTCCGCGGCATTAAAACGCTATGACGCAACCGATGTGCATGAATGGGTAGAGGTCGTAAAGCCGCTTCCGAAGGAGCTGCCGAATTACGTTGTGATCTCATTTGATGATGATAAGATCTCATATACGGCTAAGCTGATCGACGGAACGGAATTAGACAGCTTTGAAATAGAGAAATAGGAGCAGACATACGGGGACCCCGTGTGTCGACGATGATATTTCATGTAGAAAATGTTCTGTATATGCCGGACAAGAGAACCGTCCCCGCGTCTGTATGCCGGACAAGAGAACCGTCCCCGCGTCTGCCCCGCGTCTGATGACCCGCGTCTGAGTCTGACCTGCGTCTGTCTGGAGAACCGTCCCCACGTCTGAATTATTTAATTCTTTAAGGAAATATTATATATTTATTATTGACTTTTCTTGTGATATGGTGTAAAATAATCACAGAAACCAAGAAACAAAGAAATCAGAATAGTTCATTGTTCTTTGCATATAATATAGGAGGGCTATAAATGAGCAATTTAGCGTTGAAAGGCGGAGTGGCTATGACTTCAAAAAAGGTGAGTATTTCTGCAAAAAGGCAGATAACAATACCACAGAAATTTTTTGCACTACTTGGTTTTGAAAATGAGGCGGAATGTGCAATTCGCGGTAATGAGCTTGTACTTCGTCCTGTAAGAACAAATGCAGGGGGCGAGTTTGCAGAGCAAATCTTAGCTGATTTAATTAACCAAGGATATGGCGGAAAGGAACTACTCAAAAAATTCAAAGAGGAGCAGAAGAAAATCAGACCTGCTGTTGAAGCTATGATAGCTGAAGCTGATGATATTGCAGCGGGGAAAATCAAGTATAAAACTTATGATGATATTTTCGGTACAGAGGAATAAGCAAAATGACTGAAGTACGGTTTATGCCTCCTGCGGCAAAATATCTAAAAAAGATAAAGGATAAAAAGTTAAAAGGTCTTTTTCAGGATGCGATTGATAAAATCCGTGAAGATTATACTGTAGGCGAAGCAAAAACAGGAGATTTAAGTGGCATTTTTGGGTACGACATTTATTACAACAAAACAAACTATGAGCTTGCATATACAGTTGAATATGAAAACGATAAAATAATTGTCGTAATCATGGCAGGAACACGGGAAAACTTTTATGATCAATTAAAGAGATATATGAAATAGCGAAACACCGCATATTTTTCAGCACTTACTTCGGTAGGTGCTTTTATTACTTTATAAGAAATTGCTCGTTTAGTGGGGTTAGGGACGGAAGCTTGATGAGCGCTGCCGGAATTGTAAGATAAATTTCAGTTTATAGATGTGTTTGCGGTGTAGCTCTGCTGTCCTTGCCACAGGGCAAGGACAGCAGAGCCTCACCACAATTCTTGGCTCCCTCTTGTGCCTGTTTTTAAACAGCAAAATACAGGGTGCAATTGAGGGTGATTTTTTAAAGAAGCATGAGTTTTTGAAAGAAAATAAACTGAAAGTGGTTATTACAGGCTACAGCCCAATGTCATTAAGTTAGCAAATAACTCCCCCTTGCCGCTTCGCGGCATTCCCCCTCAAAGAGGGGGACAAGCTTGCCTCCCTCTTTGAGGGACACTGGTCGGCGGCTTTGCCGCCTGCTCGTGCTGGCAGCCTGGGTGC
>JAFRDB010000143.1 GCA_017404065.1 Clostridia bacterium | reverse complement strand
GAATAGAAAACTGCACTTGTTTGAGGGAAAATATACCCTCTAATTTTCGTGCTTATTTTTATCCAATTTCCATTATATCACATATTGTTTCACTTGGCAAGGATTTGAGCAATTTCTTATAAAGTGAAAAAAACACGGCGGTGCTGTTTGCATCGCCGTGCACTATGAAACTTACGCCTAATTTTAATACAATGATTTCAAGTGGTGCATTTGCTCTCATAGAAAAGTTTCACAGTGAAACTTTTTACATTCTCGCTGATCAAACGAAAGCGTTATTTGTTACAATTAATAATTAAATTCTATCCCTGTTACTACAGAATTAAAGTCACAGTATGGAAGTGCTTCAAAATAGTCTGTTTTGAGTCCTACATCCAAAACATACATAAATGCCGTAAAATCATAAATAATGGGTTCGCCTTTATTTGCCATAATATTTTTACGAATGCTTTCAGTTTTGGATATAAGGCAGGTGTATTGATATTGTTTATCAATTATTTGTGTGTTTCCGTTTGGATGTGCTTTCTGCAAATGCTGCCCGCTTGTCAAGGCAATGAGATTCTCAATATAATCCGCAATTTCTTCAAATTCGTTTTGCGGGAATATATGATGCATATGAGTGGCTTTTTCTCCAACTGAAAAACGGTCTAATATCTCTGACATTCCATCGCGATGACTATCATTAAACTTTCGGAGATACTTCATAGCTCTGCTAATTCTGTATTTGTACATTTGTTCCGTCTTGGGCTGCGGATTAAAATCTCCACGTGCAACATTCTTGTCTTTTCCTGCAGCATCATCTCGCCAATTAGTTTGATTATACATGATTTTATCATATGTGATCATTGATTTTGACATTCGTCCTTTTTCAACACCTCGTTTATGTTGCTTACAGGCGAGCGAATTTAATACCTTTATGAAAATACGATTTGCTTCTACTGTAGTATTGATTGGAGTATATTGAATGCAGAAGTCTGAAAACTTGGTTTTCAGTTCCTGCAAAGCCTCTTTCGTTTGTATTTCAAAAAATGTTTCAAAGCCATCCCATAAGCCACTGTCTTTTAAGGTCTTTTCAATGTATAGACACAAGAATTCAAAAGAATTCCTTTCACGCATAGCAACATATTCAAGTACATCAATATTCTCAACACTGAACTGTATAGTATTATTAATCACTCCATCTTCACGAAGGACTCCTGCCGCTGCAAGCATCTTCATGGGCTGACGAAAAAATTTGTTGTATTCATCCAACGTAGTCCTTATGGTGGGATCGGGTTTCCCGAACAAATGCTGGACATTTTCTATCGCATAATCCGAATGCCAAATATCTGGTGACTGAAACGGCTGTTTTCCACCGTTTTGAATATAATCCACAATACAATCCGCTACAAAACATACAGAATCTAATGCACATTTCTGGTCTATCCATCTGCCGTTTCGTGTTTTACGAACATCATAATCATGTTTGTTTAAGAATTTCTGCAAAATATTACTCGTCATCTTCTTTTAACACCCCATAAAAATAAACACTTGTTTTATCGACATTAATCGATTGAGTTGAGAGGTTTCTTGCTATGCCGTAAAACCTTCTGTATTCGTCTGTAGAAAAATACGCTCTCTGTTTTGATGTGAGACGTAATGGTTTCTTAGGAATTAAAACAGCAACTGATCCGTCTGGAACCGTTCCGGGAACATTTTCTATCACTCTCGGATTATATGTCATATTTGGCGTAAGATAAACGCTGTTATCATTTACGTACTTGTAGACTGAAAGGTTTTCTGCCTTTTCTTCAGGTATAAAAACATCATAATCTGAAATATGCGTCACACCCTGACCATCATCATCAATATTTCTCGCTTTAATAACCCACAGTGACGAAGCTTTTTGCTCTTGACTTGTAATAGCTTTAGTAATCTGTCTGTCTCTAAACACTGAAAAAGCACCAAAAAGCAATTTATCTGCGACTGCATCAAACTCCTTATCTCTGTAAATGATGAAATACGGAAACTTTTCATCGGTCAAATATGTTTGCTCACAAACTGACTTGCGATTGAATTTCATACTATAAACCGTGGTTTCTCTTGGTTTCATCTTTGGATAAACAATTAAGCACATGGTTTCAATTGACACTCCTGTAAAGCCGTAGCGACCAAAGTCTATTATTGTCTCAATCCTCATTTGTCTCAATAATGTTCTGGTATCTTCAAACTCATCAGTGCTAAGCAAAGTCTTGTTTAATACCAATGCAACGCAATCGCTGATACGAAGACACTTTTCCAAAAACATCTCTGAAAGGTTATTCGTTATTTGATTGGCGTTTGATGCAATAGCCTCATCAATTTCCGGTGTCCGTTCTTTCAACTTTGAGAAGGGAGGATTTCCGACCGCAAGATCATAACGACACGGTGTTTGAACCGTAAGAAAATCGTGGCAGAATCGATTAATTGTGAAGTTGCGTGGCACATCAAGCTTTTCCAACATAATTTCAAATGTTTCAATGCTATCTGGATCAATATCAACAACATCCAAAATCACACGAGGAACATCTTCATATCTTTTAAAGAGAAACGGTATGAAACTGCCTGCTCCAACAGACGGCTCCAATATCCTGATTTCATCTTTATTGAATGCAGGTAAACATCCCATTATTTCATTCACAATGAATTTGTTTGTGTAGAATGCGGCATTTTTTTCTCTGCGGGCATTACAAAGTTCTGTAATACGCATTAACGATGCCACATCAAGTTTCAAAGGATTATTTTTCAGAAATGCACAAAAGTTTTCTCTGTTATCAAGCCGGTATTCCGAGATAATTCTGTTTATTTCAATAGATTCACATCTTTTTTGTCTTAACATTTTGCGAATCTCAACCGCGATTTGGCGCATTATTTCGGTCGGAACCGCTTCACCCAAACATTGACGAATATTAATCTCGTGATTTTTATACAAACTTCTTTTTTCTTCATCGGAAAGTGCGTTTAGTTCTTCAAGGCTCAAATCAATCCAGCGAAAATTATCAGGAACGGTCATCATTGCCATAAGTTCTCTTATGCTGTAAACTCTGTCCTGCTCCGGATGGATTGTGTTTTGTGCCGCCAATTGGTCATTACGAGTATGAACACATTGAATAAACCGATCCCACGGCTGTCTGGTATATTTGTCTCGGTTTTTTCTTATATTCTCAACTATTTCTCCGTTTATTACTTTATGAGGGCGTTTTTTAGGATCATTATTATCAAATGCTGATTCACCTTCCTTTAAATCGTGTATCCACTCCCGCATTTCTGGCTTGTAAGTACGAAATGCGTGGTAAAAATCCGTATCGCAGATTTGTCCCCATTCAAGTTTAGGAAAATCATATATAACATCTCGTAATGTTTTTTCTTGTCTATACTCAGGAAAAAGATCATAAGGCGTAATATTATTTCTATAAGTTTTATCTACACCTATCATCAAAGTTCTCGTTCTTGATGAATTGGAACCATAATTCATAAAGTTCATAATACGCCCGGAAATAATATAATCTTTTCCAAGAATTTCTCTCACATATTCGCCTATAGGCACTATTCTCTCATCCGGAGTAATACAAACAGTTTTCTGAAAAGCCATCACATTTTCAAGAATGAAAAATCTTGGCTTAATTTGGTTAATGAGTTCAATTGACTCAACGACGAGGCTGTTCCTATTTATTTCTTTATCATTTTTTTTATGATTAATGACGCTGATTCCTTGACATGGCGGAGTAGCAATGATTACATCTACTCGGTCATTTCCTTTTTTTGACCATCTATGAATTTCATCATATATTCTTTGCTTAACTTTGTCAGATGAGATATCGCCGACAATATACCCGGAATCATATTCACATTTATGATTATAACGCTGCACTTGCATACGGCGTTCAATTATCTCATTCGTGGCTATGCAACGATATCCTTCCATTTGGAATCCGTGGCATCCAACGCCTGCTGAACTAAACAGCGTCACATATGTCATTGTTTTATCTTTTAACATACTAACCCCCGTAAACGCTATTTTTTGTATTCTACAATATCTCCAAAATCCGCTTCTAACACATTACATGTTTTTTCAAGAACTATCATAGTTACTTCTTGGTCTTTTTTCATACGTGTAACTGTATTTGGTGCAATGTCAGCAGCTCTGCGCATTTCAGCTACACTCATATTCTTATCAATTAATAGTTTCCATAATCTATGGTATGAGATTGACATACTGTTCCTCCAAGCAATGCAAATTTAAAATATTTACTTCTGCTTATTGTTAATCCAAATATATAGTAATTATATCACATAATATTCATTTGTGCAATAATTTTTCGCATCTAATTGCGATAAAATAAAAATAAAACGATTATTCCTTATGGGAAATTGGTTACTCCAGTAAAATGGTGCCCAAAAAAACTAAAACTACAGGGACAACTTTTTTGATAACAGTACGATTATTTTAAAATCAACCGAAAATGCACCGCTTTGACAAGATTTTAAGTCAAAAGCGGTGCATTTATTTTCAGAGAAAAGTTTCATTGTGAATTGAGAATAAGCACATTGTGACATAATTCGATCTGTAAAAACGCATTTTAAATCACAACTAAACTTTTCTATTTCAATATATCCCTTGATATAAGACTTTTAAGGCAAAAAACAGAACCTTAACTTTGTATCAAAATTACGGTTCTTCTTTGGAGGAGAGGATGGGATTCGAACCTACACGACCGTATGTTTTATCCTCCGCCAAATTACAAATAAACACGGCGGTGCTTTTTGCATCGCCGTGCACTCTGGAGGAGAGGATGGGATTCGAACCTACACGACCGATTGTTTATGTCCTCCGCCAATTACAAATAAACACGGCGGTGCTGCTGCATCGCCGTGCACTTTGGAGGAGAGGATGGGATTCGAACCCACGAACGAGTTACCCCGTTACAGCATTTCCAATGATATGCCGCAGCGTGTAACCCCGCGTGGCTACGCCATTTCTCTCTCTCCTGACTGCAGTTTGACTGCAGTAAACATTGCCGGACACCGGTTTTCGCGACAATTTAATATACATCATATCACATGGATATGCCCTATAAACCATATATTGATATGTGAAAAAGGCTATAGATTATTATTGATTATTCTGGAACGTTTGAACTTTTTTGCGTTAATGTTGATTTAATTACATTTTATGTAATATGTGAGTTTCGATTTTCTCTATTATGTGATTTACTTCTATAATGTTTTTTCTTAAAAGACGGTGCAAATCTTGATCGATTTTAATATCTTTGCCTTTAATCTTAATTATTTTTTCATCAAGGGAGATGTGTCCTAGGCTATTACGATACACACTAACTTTGTCTGTATAGTATTCCTTGAAATTGCTTGGACAAATTTCATCCGGCAGGCTATACCCCTCAAATAAAATTGGTAGAGTTTCTTGAAAAATATCCAACCTATCTGCTATGCTTAATATGCGTTTATCATTATTTGCATACGGAAAAATATCATCAGCCGATTTGGCGCTTTCTACCATTTTTTTAGTGTATGATTGCTTTCCATCAAGCAACTTAGTAACAGTGTCAGTTAGTACTGATTTTTGTGATTTATCAAATTTTTGCCAACAAACATTCAAAATCGATTTAATTCGCACTTCGAAATCACTAGTTTGGTCAAGGACAAAACCACGCAAATTAACTATGTCTTCTGACCGTCGTACAATTTTTTCTATAAGCTTTCCGATCTTTTCAGTAAAAATTATGTAATCTCGTTTAGTTAAATATACACCATCAATAGGAGGCATTTTAGATTGAATAGCATGCAACATTGCTTCTTCCTCCGAAGAATAAAACAGAATATCAGTTAATATGTCATTTTCTCGGAGTGCTTTGACAATGATATCTCCGGTCATTCCACCCGCTAATTTAAAATCCATTAGTATTAGATCATATTCATTGCTTGTTAGTTCTGAAACATCAAAGTCATTTCCGTTTTTTCTAATAATTGATGGTGTTAAAGAGTGATCGCTTAGTATACTATCAATGCGTATTTTTTCCATGTTGTACCACGCAACTTCATCTTCAAACCATAGTATTTTAAATTCAATATTCATTTTTTTATCCTCATTATCAATCTAAAGCCTGAATGATATTTTTCATCAATTGCGACTGTTCCATTCATCTCTGTGACTAACTGTTTTATATGATATAACCCTATGCCAAAGCCTTTGTTATGTCTGTTTGAAGAAACCCCCCATTCAAACAATGACTCCGGATTAATATTTTCATCAAGTCCTATTCCGTTGTCTGAAAAGATCACTTCAACATATTTACTCGATTCTGATAAAACAATTTCCAATTTTGTTGCACCTGCTTTAATCGAGTTGCTAGCTATATTATCAATGATTACGCCAATTGAAGAAGGATCGAACCGACAATTAAAAGAATGCTCATTCTCTATTAACTCATAGCTTAAACCTTCGACTAAAAAACCTTCATCAATATACTGACGTATAAAGTCATATAAACTATTTACGCCACTCTGTTTTAAAGATTGATTTCCATGGATAGCCAAATCAGCTAATTTATGTGCTTTCTCGTTGGCTTGTTGAATCTGTATTATTATAGATAATATAATATTTTTGTTATTAATATCCACTTTTGAAAGCAAGTCTCTTAAATAGCTTATATTACCTCTTGTGGCATCAGTTAATGTATATATAGAATGAAAGCCATTTACTAGATTGGCAACATTTTGGTTCTTCTGACCTTTAAGAAAATAGATTTGATGATCGCGAATTGTTTTTTCCTTTTGTGCTCTATCTAATTCTTTTTCTTTTTTTCTGTTCTCCTCTTCTAACTGTACATTTTGAGAAATAATTGATTCTGTTCTCTTTTTTAAAGTTTGTGCTAATGTGTGTAAGTTGCTATCTTGTGTTAGCTCTGCTACGCTATCCAATTGTTTTAACGAGGTTGCTAAATTGTCCGTATTATCTCGCGAATTTGGATTAAGTATTTCTGAATTATAGTCTACGCTAACAATATCTTTAGAACTATCAATTGTTATAAATTGCGAGACTATTTGTTCGCTTATTTCATTTGGAGAGATTATATGTTTAGGGTCAGATGGCAATGGCTCACCCCAGTTAATCAAGTTTACAACATATTTTTCTAAGAGTTTTAATACTTTTTCTAGGAAAAAATCACTTAGCATCTCAACCGCAGGAGTTTGTATAAAGCCGTGCGCACGACTTGTTGTTTCGATAAATTGATCATTATCTCCTTTTATGGATATGCGCCCCATGATCTCACGTGTTCCTAAATATCTTTTCCAACCCTGAGCTTTTCTTTGATCAATTCCAAAAAAATCTCGGCCCGGTTCTCCATAAGGATTGATTCGAAACCCATTTTTATATATAAAGACAGAGCCATAATTTTTAGGTTGAACTCCTCCCATTTGTCTTGTAAAACTTGATTTAGCACTTTTATTCAAGTAAAACACAATAATAGCTATATCTCGCAACTCAAAGTAGTTTCTGTTTCTTTCGGTCACAGAGAAAATATAGTCACCACGATCAGTCAATTTACTTGTTATGAACTGACCATCCTCAGATATGCTTACTTCTATACTCGTTGTTTTAATATTTAATTTTTCAAATATATCATTATGTATAATCCCATTAACAATATCGCGATCAGGATTTATCCCTGATTTTTCAAGAATTTTTTTATCATTATATTCTTCAGAAGAAACAAAAAGTTCTATATCAAACGGAATTTCTCCCTTGTTTGCATCAGGACTAATAAGCTTCATTAAAGATCGCTTCAATTTTAGAAGTTCCTCTCTGCTCCAGCTTTCGCGCAAGCCATTTACAATCAGAGTAGTTCCTCTAGAAAAGCCGCTAGGAAGACTGTCAATCGTTGAATATTGGACAGGAATATTTATAAACTCTTGAGTATCATCTGTTTCAAAACTATTCCAGTTTACTTCCACTTTGTTTGCGGACAATTCATATTCTGTCTTTGTAATTAAAGTTAACATCTCTCCAAGGCGATCGCATGAAAATCGTCCAACGCCTTTTGCTCCAGCAACTTCTCTTCTAATTTCATCACGAAATGAATATTTTAGACGATTCTGAATTTTCTTCTCAGAATAAGCAACAAACAGCCATTTGTTAATGATATCATTGTATGTCATTCCACATCCATTATCGGAAATAATTATTTGCGCTTGACCTTCTTCTGTTTTAGAAAAAGTAATATTTACTTTACTTGCTCCTGCATCATAAGAATTCTTAACCAATTCAAATATTGCAATATATCTATCACTTATTAAATCACGACCAATTATATTCTTTAATCCAGCACTTACTCTAAAAGACAAACTACTGCTTTGTTTTGGCATTTGAAATCACCTCTCTAATGGCAAGCCCAATTTGTTCAGCAAACAATGGAGGAACCGCATTACCCACTTGTGTGTATCGGGGAACCTCTTGTTTTCGGCGTTTCCCACCAGAGGTATATTTCCCTTTGAATTTAAACCAATCCGGAAAACTTTGTATGCGTGCGTGTTCGCGAACGGTTAAAATACGAGGCTCTACATAATGTACTAATTCATCCGGAATTGATGTTATAGTCGGCGCTTGCGCCTCTCTATTTAGTACAGTGACACCTCGTCGATTTAAGTTTGCAACAATATTGTCGCTTGGTGTAATACGTTTTCCAACAGGAGCATTATTTAGTAAATCCTTATGCAACTGCACAGTATCGTTTTTATGTTTAACAAAACGATGACTATCTGCTACTTCCGTCTCTGCCCATAAGTCTTGTCTCATTAATCTCTGATACCCAGATTTAATCGGCCCGTACACTCCCGCTTGAAACCCTTTGGTATCGGGAGAAGGCATTGTTCCGTGTCTTTTCTCCAAATCGCTTATAGCTTCATAAACTGTTGTAGTACAAGCAATCCCCTTTTTTTTACAAAATGTCTCTTTGTTTTCTTTAAGCATCTCAAAAACTCTGTTAGGGGAATAGTTTCTCATCGCTATTAAGATAAAACGTTTTCTGTTTTGTGGGATTCCATATTCAGACATATCAACAATTTCATGCTTAATTCTATAACCCAAACGTTTTAGAGCTCTTTCGACATATGAAGAATACTTTTTTGTTCCTTTCTTTTCTTTGAAATTTACCGTGAATCCGTATACATTTTCAAATATTATTGCTTCAGGTAATACAAATTCTATAAATTTAATATAAGATTTCACAAGACTATTGCGCTGGTCGTTTTTATCCCGCTTTCCGGCCATTGAGAAGCCTTGACATGGTGGTCCACCTGCAACTAAAGTTATTTCCCCTTGTAGTTTCTGAAGATTATCAGCATGGTTTTTCAGTATTTCATTAATATCATTTTCTTGAATTGGCAACCAGGATGGCCACAAAAAATGGTATTTGTTGTCTATGAGGTTGTATCTAAAGGTTGCGAATGCATCTGCATTTTTTTCAACAGCGAAGAATCCTGTCCAACCAGCATTTAATAAACCGGCAGAAAGTCCTCCGCAACCCGCAAAAATGTCGATATAAAAAAACTTATCAGCCATAATATAACACCTCATAAATGGATAAAATAACTCATATTAATTATATCACAAATCCTGTATAATGTCA
The DNA here is from genome assembly GCA_017404065.1 of Clostridia bacterium. Classification (GTDB taxonomy): domain Bacteria; phylum Bacillota; class Clostridia; order UBA1381; family UBA1381; genus Ornithomonoglobus. The sequence goes on along the minus strand of JAFRDB010000143.1, from coordinate 23,010 downwards.
ATAGATGGAGGGTAACAAATGCCGTTTGCTCACTTTTCAAAAATCAACAAAGGAATATCTTGGTCAGTTATAAGAAAAAACATTCAACTACAAAACTTAAATAGTTGCAAGAAGATAAAGTATAAAATAGTTTCAACTATTTTATTATCTCAATCAGAGTTTAATATAATATGCAATGATATTTCAGTTCCGCATCGCTGCTATGAAAAAATAGTATCTCTTTCATATACTGATTCTCATGGTGTTTTAGGTTGTATTGTAATAAAAAACACAAAAGATTTGCGCAAAATTATATTGTATACATCTGGATTAATTTATCCAATTTATGCAACGATCGAAGAATAAAAACACATTATCCTGTTTTGTTATTTGTGAATTCTTTCAATATATGACATCTCACATCGATAAATGAATATTCTCAACAGTGAATTATACTTTATATAGGAATAGACACTCATATACCATCCCTATCTAGAATCGCTGTATGGGTGTCTATTATATTTGCTCACCGTGTAGCAAAATTTATCATTACTGATTATGAATTAAAACAAGCTTCATTAAATTGTTTAGCACCCACTTTTTGAGTCGCTAAATCGAGATTCAAGTCATGGAGTCCCAGATATGCCTTTTTCAGAAAATATAGCGGAACTCTTTTTATCACTTCTGAGCTTGACATATTATAATACCATTGATAATAGGCATAAAACTCTCCAATCCATTCCGGCATAAATCCGTCAAGCGCTTTACCCGGTTTTAAGTGGTACTTTTCCGTTTCGGAAAAATACTGCCATAACTCCTTTGCATCCATTGTATTTACATATGCCTGCCCTTGGTCGATGCTTCTCCTTGTTTTACTTAGCATGTATGAATTTATAAAATCATCTGTATCATTATCTGGATAGGTTTGCGCGACAAGATCAAAAAGCTTCCCATGATTTTCCACTACTTCATCAAGATAAACTTCTGGATAAGCCTCCATGATCCCCCTCCAATATAACACAAAAATTGTGCGGTTTCTTATTCACATACCGCACCGCAGAGCTTGCCCTTAAATGCGACACCGTATTTTATAATATCTCTGTAGCCGCGCTGCTCTGCTTCTGCACAGTAGTGTTTGTCTGCTATCTGTTTAAGCGCCCGTCTGCATCCGGCTTCGAGATTTTCGTTTTTATCACATATTTTGATCTCTATTATGATAGCTTTATCAAATCTGTCCTCCTGATACAGTGCTATGTCGCACCGCCCGTCTCCCGTTTCACGGTTGGATTCCATGCGATAATACGGGCTGCGTGCAATAAGACCGGCTATAAGTCCGTGATAGAAGCTTTCCGTTCTGTCATAGAAGCTTATGCTCTTGTTCAACAGGCTTGATATCTGCGCCGCAAATCCGTCAGTATCGCGTGACAGCAAAGCATTCAGGATCGCGTTGCGATCGACCTCTTTTCTGTACACCTCAAAATACTGCATGATTATCTCTTCATAGCAGGTCCATATTTCCTTGTTGGGTATAACAAGGGTATACATAGGCCTTTCATTGACCTCTCTTATACTCTTCGCACGCAGATATCCCGTAAAGAACAAGAAATTCCACATATTCTCCTGCTTTGAATCAAGGTCGCCGTATGTTATAGTTTCATTTAAAATCGTTTCTATTGAGCCGCTGTTCATAAGCAGCTCAAGCTTTTGCTTTGTATCTTCGTCCGCGCTTTCTACAAGCTTCCGTATGATATTGTTTGAGCTGCTGTTCGCCCAAGCAAGCTCAGGCAGCTTTTTTTTATTTAATGTCAGCTTTTTTGTATAGTTTATAACACTCCACGGATTATACACTTCTTTTTCGCCGAACATATATCCATCGTACCAGCGCTTGATAATATCAAATTTTTCATCAAGATCAAAATAATGCAGAAGCTCCTTAACTTCCCGTTCCTCAAATCCGAAATATTCCGCATACTGCTCATCTAATATCGAATTTGTTTCAAGATTATTGAGACCGGTAAAGATGCTCTCCTTTGAGACACGCAGACATCCTGTAAGCACAGCAAACTCGAGCGCATCATTTGTCTTTAATGCAGATTCAAACAACGACCGTATAAAGCCCACCATCTCATCATAAAACCCTCGGAAATATGAGTTTTCAAGAGGAACATCATATTCATCTATGAGAATAATCGCTTTTCTGCCGTAGTACGCATTTAAGAATATGCTTAGCTGTTTTATTGACTGGTTAAAGATTGCGCTTCCGTTGCTCGCATAGCTCAATATCTGCTTGTAATATTCCTTCTGCTCATCCGAAAGTGTATCACCTTGAAGCAAAAATCTGAATCTGTTATATTCGTCGCGTATTGATTGGCATAGATTACCTACCGCCTCCGCATAAGTATTCATCTTCCCGCCCTTCATGGAAAGCGAGATGACTGGATACGCATTGCGATAGTCGCTCAATTCATCATAGTATTCAGATATTTTCAATCCATCGAAAATATACGCATTATCATTTTCGGTAACATCAAAGAAATATTTGAGCATGCTGAAATTAAGCGTCTTGCCAAATCGCCTCGGACGCATAATAAGATTGACCATACCATGATTTTCTATAAGATCATAAATAAGCATAGTCTTATCCACATAATATATATTTTTATCTATGATCTCTTTAAAATTTTCATAGCCTATCGCCACTCTTTTTTTATCTGACATTGCGATCATCTCCCTTTGGAAAAGCTTTAACCGATCACTATCATTTTGACAAAATCAGTTTCTCCTCGGTTCATGATATAAGTATAACACAAATAATGTGATTATTCAATATAATTTTTCGCGAAAATCCCGGACAAACCGGTCTGACCGGGATTTTTGTGAAACTTAAATCACAGATCATTACCATACATTTCTTGTATCATATCTTCGGTTATTTTGCCATTATCTTTTTCGAATTCACGAATACATCTTTTCACGAGCTGCTCAAGCTGTTTGTTTGCTGTCCGACCTTCGTATTTAGCAATATACTGTAATTTATCCAGCAAATCTCTCTCTATGCGCATTGTATAGCGCGGTAGCTTGTCTTTCATGTTCTTACCTCCGTTTTGACGTAATTTTAATTAATTCTTGACTATATTATACAGTCGTGTTATAATAGTATACAAAAACGACGCAATAGTGACGCATATTAGAATGATAATAAATTTTCCTAATGACAGGATCTGTCTATCTATAGATGATAGAATATAAATATTACTTGAAAAAGAAAGATGATGAATATGGAGCATACAAATTTTGAAATACAGGATGGCATTCTTAAAATGTACCACGGAATCAATAAGCATGTTGTCATCCCTGAGGGTGTGATGGAAATCGGCGATGAAGCGTTTGAAGATAACGAATTCGTTCAGGTGCTTGAAATGCCGTCTACGCTTGTAAAAATTGATGCATGGCTGTTTTACGGGTGCTGTTGTTTGAAAGATATTATCATAAGCCCGGATAACCCATACATGACAAAGATAGATAACTGTATATACAGCAAGGATAAAACAACTCTGCTGCTTTATCCGCCGTATATTAAGGCTGAAAAATTTATTATACCCGATTATGTAAAGGAAATCGGCAAGATGGCATTTTATAGAAGCAGCGTGAAAACAGTCATATGCAACAACGGATTAGAAACGATAGATGAACAAGCATTCTTCAGCTGCGAAAAGCTTGAAAAGATCTATATTTCTGATACGGTTACAGAAATCGGCGATGAGGCGTTCTTTAACTGCGAAAGCCTTACAAGGATCAATATTCCCGGCAAGGTAAAGGTCATAAAAACCTCTGTCTTTGAAAACTGCGATAGTCTGAAGGAGGTGATTCTGGATGGATGATATAATAGAAAAGCTATATGACGGTACATTAAATGCTTGTGGGGATATTTATAAGCTTACCGATGATAAGCTGTATAATGAATGCAGCAAAATTATGGACGATATAAGATATATCATCGGTCAGGAGCTTTGTGACAAGCTGGACGCTGCAAAATCAGCGTATATCCGTAATGTATCTTTACACAGCTTTGAATATGGATTAAAGCTTGGGATCAGCCTTGCTGCATATGATGACGGGCATCCGCCGTAAAAACAATTGTACTGTTAAAAACAACAAAGATTATATTTTGAAAGGAAGATTTATATGATACTTAGAAAAGCAATAGGCGTTCTGCTGATCACTTCCTCTTTTGCGGGGATATCGGCAATACCGGCAGAGGCGGAAAATGTGATCCATATCACTACTGCGTCAGAGCTTGCAGCTATCTCAAATGATACCAACGGAAGCTATGTGCTTGACAATGACATTCATCTCAGTGGCACATGGACACCTATAAATGAATTTTACGGATCTTTTGACGGTGCCGGACATAAGATAACGGGGCTCAGAATAAATAGTACGGGATCAATGCTGGGACTGTTCAAGTCGATCGGATTAAAAGGCGAGGTGAAAAACATTGATGTGTACGGCAGCATAAACGGAGCTTCATTGATCGGAGCCATTGCCGGACAGAGCCATGGATCGATCTCAGACTGTAATTCGTATGTTACCATCACAGCCACCGGTCAATATACCGGCGGTATAGTCGGAATGACAGAGGGTTACGGCATTACCCGCTGCACAAATCACGGCAATGTAACAGGAAACACATGCACCGGCGGGATTGCCGGATATGTCGGCGATACTGTATTAAATTGCATCAATCTTGGGACTATCACAGGAAATGACGATAACACAGGCGGTATCGTAGGAGTAAATCGCGGTATAATCAGCGCTTGCTATAATACCGGCGCTGTAAACGGCGATTACTATGTAGGCGGGATTGTAGGATATAACAGGTATAGTGTCAAAAACAGCTATAACACCGCAACGGTGACCTCTACAGCGCTATATAGCGGCGGAATAGCAGGAACAAGCGAGGAGGCCGCCGGAAGCGGATTTAAACCGACCATTCTGTATTGCTATAATATCGGTGGTATAGTCGGAGATCCAAACTACAGAGGCGGAATCGTCGGAGACAAGGACAATATAACAGTTGTCACAAAATGCGTTTATCTTTCCGGAATACGGGGTATAAGCAGCGGCAGCACATATAAAGATACAATTACCGAGCTCAGTATAAATCAATTCAAGATCGAAAACTATTTTTCGGGATGGGACCTTGACTCAGTCTGGGCAATGAGCGCAGAAAGACCGGTGCTGCAAGCTATTCCGGAGCTTGAAATACTCCGGGAGCCTGCAACAGCCTCCGCGGTAAAGCTCGATGAATTTACAACAAACACAGATACAGGCAAAAAGGCATCCGCCTGGAAGGTCACGGTCACTCCCGGAACGGATGTGATAACAAATCTGAATGTCAAGATCAACAACACTCCTGCAAATGAAACAGAGGGAATATCCATCCCTAAGGTTTCAGGCGGAGCAATAGTATTTGGAATAGTTGTGAATATACTCGGAAGCAACGATGTAACATCGGTCACGGCAGTTGTAAACGGCGAGGATATAGCCGCAAGCATAGAATAGGAGGAATTTTTTAATGAAAGAATATATAAAACCAACTATCAGTATTTCCGTGTTTGAGAGAACAGATATCGTGAGCACAAGCGGCGGTCAGACTACCGCAGTCGATAAGGCTCGAGCAGTTGTAAACAGCATAGAAAAAACCGCCGGTACATTTACGGTAGATCTTTGGTGATAATGATGATCAAGACTTCATAAGAAAAAGCTTTAAGACCTTTTCGGCAAGCTTGAGTTCAGACGGTGTGCAGTGATGGAGCATATCTATCACTGCATCCGCGTCTGCTTGCGGATACTCTGTGCCAAACAAAATATACTCCATAGGCAGATGCATGGAGCGGGATATTTTTATAAGCGTATCTATAGACATTTGGGATGTTCCCACCTCAAGCTGCCCGTAGAACCCCACGCTGAGATCTGCCAATTCTGCAAACTCTTCTCGTGTGAGCTTCAGCTCGTTTCTCTTTTTTCTTAATCTTTGTCCTATATCTATAAGCTGCTGCTTATCCATAAAATCACCCTTTTCATTATATAATATTGCAAAATCAAATTAAATATGCTACACAATAACGAAAAATGTTATTTTACAGCTTGACTAAATAAATAATTTGTTGTATAATAAAAATTGACCAAATTCTATAAAATATTTGTATTTATTTCACAGGGAGACATTTTTTGTCGTAGTGACCGTGATACAATGGAATATATCAAAAATGAAGGTAACTGCTATGGGCAAAACAAAAGCATCACTAAATATACTTAATATGTACGAGCTGCTTACAAGCGGACAAAGGATCCGCAAGAATGAGTTAGCTGAAAAATACGGTGTTGATCAGAGAACTGTGCAGCGGTATATTGCTGATCTGCGCGCATATTTTGCCGAGGAGCATAGATATGAGTTTGACACGGAAATAGTCTATGACCGCGCGGATAACAGCTATAAACTGTCCTATATCAACAAAAACAAGCTGTATGTTCAAGATATCTTAGCCGTATGCAAAATATTACTTGACAGCAGGGCGTTTGTTAAGGAAGAAATGGATCAGTTGATAGAAAAGCTTCTTGCTCATGCGGCCGAGAAAGACAAACGACTTGTAAAGGGTATAATTCTTAACGAGAAGTTCCATTATATTGAACCGCGGCACAAGAAAAAGCTACTAAAGACTATAACGGAATTATCAAAGAATATCGCTTCAAGGGATATAATCAAAATAAGTTACAGCCGTAAAGATGGCGTGGATCGTGAGCATACTATAAAGCCGCTGTTTATAACCTTTTCCGAATACTATTTCTATCTTGTGGCATTTATGGCGGATGGTACAAAGCCGCTGCCAACGGTATTCCGGGTAGATAGAATAAGTAACGCGGAGACAACAGGTGAACACTTCACCGCATTCAAAAACAGAGTGGAAGAAGGTGAATTCAAAAAGCGGGTACAATTTATGTACTCCGGCGAGTTACATCGGGTCAAGTTCTTATACAAGGGCGAGAATATAGATTCCGTTCTCGACCGACTGCCTACTGCGCAGATACTGGATAAGTCTGAGGAAGGATATACGGTAACGGCGGAGGTATACGGTGATGGGATATATATGTGGCTGAGGAGTCAGGGAGATAAGGTGAAAAGCCTTTCGATGTAAAAGATCGTTCAAAGCCTTGACTAATAGGATAATTTTCTGTATACATAAGCATTATATGATGAAGAGGAATATAAAATATGTTTAGCCTAAAAAAGCACTCACAAACGACCAAAAAACAAGCAATAATCAATAAAAAAGAAAGACCGCAAATATTTATTCTCGGAGCATCTGGTTGTGGCAAAAGCACATTAATAAATGTTATTTTGCAAAAGAAAAAAGCAAAAATAGGTATAGGAAAAAGTATTACCAGGAAATCTACTCCATACTCCGCAAAACTATCAAACACCAGGATTGCTTTGATTGACACAAAAGGCTGGATACTCGGCGAAGACGAGAATGACTGTCTTAAAATAATAGATAATTACTAAAAAAAGAAAAAAATATTCGGCAAAAGCGTTAATATAATATGGTATTGCATATCCTTGGAATCAAAGCGTATTCAGGATATAGATATTAAAACACTTGAGAAGCTTATAAAACGAACAGATATATGTCAAAATATCTGTATTGTTTTCACGAAAGCTGATTGTAATGAGATTGGTACATCAACAATAGCGGATAAGTATAAGGAAGAAATCAATTGCTATTTTCCGGATGTTAATTGTTTCAGTGTGTGCAATAAAAAAGAGTTGAATGAAAAGTTTTTTGATATGGCTAAACTGATTGAATGGTCAAAAAAGCAGGTATAATTTTAATCATTCCCCAAAAAAAAAGCAACGCTCATCAGCAATATTATATTAATTAGATATATTTTTTAACACATCAATACATCTGACAAGGAGGTGAACTATAATATGAAATTATTAAAAATAATTGGTGCCATATTAAGTATAGGTGCACTGGGATTTGGAGGATACATTGTATATGTATTACATATAACAAAAAAAACAATTGACAAACTGAAGGATGACAAATAAAGAAAGAGAGGACAAAAAGATGATTAATACAAAGAGGATAGAAGAAATCGTTAATGAAGCGCGCAAAGAGTTTAAGTCCAGAGTTCTACCCACAGTTATGGTTATCGGCGCTTCAGGAAGCGGAAAAAGCACATTGGTAAATACCGTTTTTGGAAAAGAGATAGCACATGTCGGCGTTGGGGAAGCACAAACAAAAGGATTTACAAGATATGACGGTAATAAGCTTGGCCTTAACTTCAACCTTATCGATGCGGAAGGTTGGGAGTTGGGCGAAGATGAGAATATTCAGTTAAACAAAATAAGCGAATATCTCGATGGTGTAAAAAAATCAGGAGAAAGTATCCAAGTGATATGGTATTGTATATCAATAGATGCAAGACGTATTCAAAACATGGATATATGCATTCTTGATCTGCTTATGAAAAGAAAAGAGATAAGTAAAAATGTTTTTGTTGTGTTCACGAAAGCCGATATGGATAGCCCGTCACATCCTAATACTTCGGATGAGTATCTTAAAATTATCGGCGATCATTTTCCGCAACTCAAATGCTTCAGAGTTTGTGATGATCAAGCGCTGAATCGACAGCACTTTGATATGAGTGATATGATAAGGTGTTCATCAGAGCGGATAGATGATGAGGAGCTGGCTGATATTTTCGTTGCTGCACAGAGCTATGAGCTTAGCCTGAAGAGAGAGAAAGCTAACAAATTTGCAAAGACATCCGCTTTTCAAGCTGCGGTTGCGGGAGCTACGCCCATACCTATTGCAGATTCTATAATCATTGTGGGTATACAAATCAGAATGATCACTAAAATCGGATTGATTTACGGTTTTAATCTGATGGAAAGTGTTGCAGCTAATGGCGGAGAAGCAATTATTAGCCAAATAGGCAAACTTCTTGCAAAAAATTTAGGCGAAAGAGCGATTGCCGAACTTACAAAGCTTATACCAGGAATAGGAACTTTGGTAGGCTCTGCTGCAAATGCAGTAGTTGCAGCATCAATAACCTATAGTTTAGGCAGAGCAGTATCAGAGTATTATTACAGCTTATACAAGAAGCTTTTGACTGGTCAGCAGGCGTCTGGTGGAGATATTATTAAATGGCTGAGTAATGAAGATTTTTTGAAGGGTATAGAATCCAGAATCGAAGATTATCAAAGGATGACGGAGGAGAACTGATAACACAATGAAAACGGTTAAAATATTTATTATGGGTGTAACCGGTCATGGTAAATCATCTTTCATAAATTATCTTCTTGGTCATAATGTAGCAGAAACCGGGGTAGGAAAACCAGTAACTCAATCATTGGCTGCGTATAATGCAAAAGTCAATGGCATTGATGTTCAGGTAACTGATACAAAAGGACTTGAAGCTAAGGACGCTGAAGAGCAGGCTAAATACATAAAAGAGTATTTGGAGCGGCATAATGTTGATACGAGCTTTGATGAAAGATTTCATTCAATTTTCTATTGTTTAAAGCCGCCTCGATTTCTTGATTTTGAGGTCAATTTGATTAAAAAAGTATTCCGAAGTATCAACCAGCCTGTCAATTTTATTATTACAAACTGTGATGGGCTTAAAAGCGCTGATGCTAGAATAAAGAATGAAACCGAAGCAACCATAAAAGAAATGCGTAAACGAATAGACTCACAATTCAAGGACATGCCTCATCGAATATTTGAGGTGTGCAGTGTTGACAGTAATGGTACCTTCAAGGATCCTTCAATTATTAAGGCTTTCGGCAAAGATAAAATCATAAATAGTTTGTTCAATCAAGTATGGGATGATGCCAGCTATGTAATGTCTAAAATATGTGTGAAGCATTACTTTTCGGCTGTTGACGAATTCCTTAAAAACATTAGAACCAGCATGGAAAGTGAGTATAATTCAACAAAAGGTCACAGTGCAAAGGCAAATCAAGATGCGGCGGTGGCTGTGGTAAAGAAGATTCCTACGGATGCTATGAAGCGTAGCTTTAATCAGGAAGTAAATCACATATACACTAAGCTTTCGGATTATCGGGATCTTATATGCTCTTACTACCAACTGTTTAGCTCAACAATTATCGATACAATGATTGATAAAATAATTGCCGATATTAAAAACATAGTCAATACGCAGCTGAATATGGAAAAGCTTGGCGCTCGAGAGGCATTAGAGAAACAGCTAACAGGCTTTTGGAGAATAATGGCGTTTACATTTAAAAACAAGAAGATAACAGAAAAAATTTTTTCTGACATAGTTGTAAATATCCGAAAAAAGCTTTCAGAAGACAAACTGCAAAAGGAGCTGGAAAGTAAATTTAAGAAGATAAACGAAGATGCCAGAATGTGGTACGATAAAGCCCACTGAGGTTTTTGAGGATCAATAAAAAAACTAACATGCCCAACATCAACATTACAAAAATAAAGTTTTGCGCCTTTTGCTCATACTGGTGGGATCCGGCATGCTTATGCATAGAGCCGAAAACACCCAAATCGTATATTTGGGAATACAAACATGGCAAGAAAAATATGTGTTTACAAAAAAATATTCTGACTGCGGCGCAAATGACATGCAACAACTACCAGTGCAAAATACCTGAGTTATAAACAGCTTCCTTGCTTCTCCACCAAAATCAGTTGTCCAGTTTAAGCTGCCGGAATCGGTCCCGGCAGCTTGTTATTTTATATCTTTTTTTGATTTTCAGTAGGATATCGCAACAATAGGGCTACGCTAGCAGCAATGGCTATAAGAAACTTCTTAATTGGCATTACACCTACATTTGCAATCACACCTCCTCGCCGTACAGCATCTCCGGATAATACAGCAGCTCCTCTATCTCATCATAGCTGTAGCCGCTCATATGAAGCTCATCAATTAGATCCGGGTCTACTCCCATTGATGATGCTACGGCGATAAGATCATTGAGATAGGTGCTTTCCGATATATGACCTTTCTTTTCGATGCCGTTATAATCATACCAATGGTAACCATAATATTCTCTGTACTTGAATTTATCAAATTCTTTGCTGCCGTCTGAGCATATCTTAAGTATCTCGCCTTCATTCAGATGTAGCTGCTCATATCTGCCGTTCTGAAGCTCCTCAAACAGCTCCGATTCGATCAAAGCCCGCCATAATATCATCGCTGTACTGGCAAATACATATACTCCTTTCTCCTTGAAGTGCAGCAGACATATAGGACTATCGCCCTTTACAAGATAGATGTTGTTATGGCTGTCAAGTATATTAAAGCTGAAGCTGCCCGATATTGCTTCTGCCATGAATCTTATACTGTCCATATTCAACCGGTTCTTAAACTTGATCAACTGTACCGCTATGTATGAGTCCGTTTCGATCTTGCTTGTGAATCTGTACTTTTTCTGCAGCTCTCTGTCGTTCATTAATACCCCGTTATGAGCTAATGCGAAGCTGCAGTTGCTTACATTCGTCTTCCAGGGATGGTTGTTCGCGTTAAATTTGCAGTCACCCTGAGTTGTATGTCTTGTATGACCGATAACCGCTTTCGCGTTTTTTGGTACATTAGTCTTAAACTTATATGCACTGACCGCCTTCTTATTGATCCGGATATCTCTGTGGACCACATATGCAATACCGGTCGCATCAACTCCACGGTCAGCACTCTCTTCGGCGAGCAGCTTTGTCAGCTTATCTATATCCTTCAAGCCGTTCTTATAGTTTAATATTCCGTATATTCCACACATCTTATCAAACCTCCTCTGTGATCGCTACCGGCTCATTCACATATAACTGCCTTTCCTTGAGATAGGAGATGAGTTCTTTTCTTTCACTTGGCACTCTCTTAACGAAATCCAGCCATGTGAGCTTCTGTATCTCAGCATCAGACAATAAAAGAGCCACATTGCAGATCTCGTCAATAAACTGCAATGTGGCTATGAATGTATTGTATTTTAATGTCCCTCTGAATATTCTCATCTCTATTGTGTTGTAGTTCTCGAGATTGACAGCCATATACCGTCCCAGCTGTGTGTTCTTAGCGTGCTCCAGCGTTTCCTTCGGGCTTGATATACCGCCGCCATAACGTTTGCACCATTGCGCGACTTGGTGTTCTGTTCTTCTTGAGAACCTCAATATCTCGTCCCAGAACTTCTCGTAGAAATACAGTATCTTTGCTATTGTGGTCTCCTGATCCTCATACGTATCGCCCAGAGCCTTACGGCTGATGTGAACATGAAGTCCGCAGGTTCCAGCCTGGTGTGAGCTATATCTTCTGCGTATAGCTTTTCTCATTATGTCCTGCCATGGCATTTGATTCATATGATAATCAAGAGTCATGGGATGCGTTACCATTTCAAAACCGTTATCTAGGCTGCCGTCATGCTTGATATACATTCTGTCCTCTCCTGTGGAGTTTGCTATATCAAGAATAGCTTCTGCATTTTCACTGTCCTCACCGCCGTCATCCACCTCAAGCTCAACACCAAAATATCTCTTTCCCTTGCCGTAGAATACTGCTTCGGGCTTGTAATAGTAATCGTGTATGCAAGTATCAAGATGCTCATAACAGTTGTGGCAATAAGGGCAATCGTGGTATTCCTCGTCATCATCGGTGTAATACGCATCATTCTGACTGATGATACAGCCGCAATTGGTACAGTGGACATAGTTCTCATCGAAGCACCGTTCACAAAATCTTCCGTCTATGGAGTCTGATTCCCATATCCTTTCACCGCACTCTTCACATATAACGGTAGTCCTTGCTAAACAGCTTCTGCACATGTGGAAGCCGTTGAAAAACTCGACCTCATCCGCTGCGAATTGATTGCCGCACTCATAACAGGTTATAATATTATTTCCTGACATTAGTTGTCCTCCTCTCAATATTCTTCAGCGAAGAGCATCGTAGAATATGTCTCGCTGTCTATAACATAGATTTTACCCACAACCGGAGATGCACCGCATAATGCAATATCATATATTTTCTTATACTCCGGTATTTCCTGCTCATGTATGATCCTCTGTTGACCGTCAAATACAGAAAGTTTAAAGACTTGGAAGTAATCCTTGCTTTCAACCTCCATATTATCCACTAAGCCCCATAGGATCGCCTGTGTACATAACGGTACTCTATCAGCAATACCGGATGTACAGTATCTTTTATTTTTAAACATAATCTTATCCTTTCGTAGTTTTCTCTGTAGCTCGCACATGTCTATAAAATGTGCTTTTACTCATGCCCAGTGTTTTCATAGCAAAAACGGCAGTTATCTCGCCGGAACGCCACCGGCGGATAACTGCCTCAAAATCTTTATAAACACCGGGCTTTCTGCCCTTATATTTCCCGGAGCTTTTCGCGGCAGCAATGCCTTCACGCTGCCTTTGCAGAATATATTCGCGCTCAAGCTCCGCAACTGCGCCGAATACTGTAAGCATAAATTTCCCTGTAGGTGTAGTGGTATCAATGGCTTCTTTCTTGCTCACAAATTCCACACCCTTACAGTTCAAAGCTTCGATAAGCTCTAACAGGTCTTTTGTGTTCCTCGCAAATCGTGAAATCTCAGCCACTATCACAGTATCGCCGCGCCGGACATATTCAAGCATAGCTTTAAGCTGCGGACGATTCGCGTTCTTGCCGCTCATGCGGTCTATATATATCTCATCAACGCCCAACTCCTTCATTATAAGCTCCTGTCTTATGGTGTTCTGCTCTGTGGTCGATACACGCACATAACCTATTTTCATTTGGTCCTCCTTTGCGTTTCAATAGGGCATACCCTAACGGCACTCAGAAAAATCGTGCCATTAAAATCGCAAATCAAGCTTTGGCACGCTCCATAATTTTCAGCGATTTCAATGGCACGGTTTTTCCTCGCACCGCCGGGTATGATTGTGAATGGTATAGTATCAGGATATCCTGAGTACCCTATATCGACTCACCTTTGCAAGCTGTCCGAAAAGCTCCGGAAACTCGGACTGCAGCCTTTTCTTGTCAACTGATGTACGCTGACATTCGCTGTAGCTGATCGTGTGATTCTTGGTTGTAAGATTACTAAGCCCCCGCTCGATCAGTTTGTCACGAATAACAGCTTTAATAGCATCCACTTCTTCCAGCAGCCGTTCAGCTACATCTTTCTTGGTATTAAGCTCTGCTATCAGGCTGTCTATTCTCGTTAATTCATCAACCGGCATAATTTCTGCCTCCTTTCAGTTATATATTTTCAACTATATATTATATAACGGAAATATCCCACTTTTCGGCTATACCTGTTATATGCAAACTTAAAAAATATATTTATGTATTATATACGCGAATAAAAGTGATAGGAGGTGTGTCTTATGATACGAAACATTCTGAAAGGCGGAAAAATAGTATTTGTTAAGCTGTTTAAACTTTTGTGGTAAGGAGGTCGGCGCAATGAAAGTCATGCTCAAGCTTTTACCCGCTGCTGTAATAGCAGTTATTACGGCAGTTTGTCATGCCGTTGGGAAGAAGGCATAAAAAAATGAAATCGGAGATATGGCGTCTCCGATTTCATTTTTTATAATCTTGAAGTTTACATATTAAGCAACAGCGCTATCCGAATTGCTTTACACATATTTGTTTCAACATGTGAAATGCAGCACGCTCACAGAGTTCCGGGATAGAAAAAGCCCTTGTCTTGTGCAGTATCAAGCAAGCGGATGGAAGCATAATCACTGGCGTTTTTGCCGTTGTTCCGTTTATATATTTCCCATTGATCGTAGTATGGCAGTTTAAGATGCTTTAAAATATCGTCTATATTTTCCCTTGTTTTCGGAACAACACATTCGCTTATATAAAACCGAACACGCTTATCATCGATCACACTGTCTGTTTTCGTTACTCCGAATAACGCCCTTGGGTTTCCCTGCTCACCCTCTCGGAGGTATGCCTGAAATTTGTCCTTGCTTGTATCATATTCCAGCCAGCCGGTAACCTGTTCATCTCTCCATATTATCTCGTATATCTCTAACATATTGAAGCCTCCATTTAATGAATTTTGCAACCTGTTCCCACCAGTCATCAGGAATGATAAGATTGTTTACATTGTATTTGTATGCATCATAAGCTGTTTTAACATCAGCAATAATATTATCTATGGTTTCAGCTTTTATATCAAGGCGTATTGTGGGTTCGTATATCTTGCTGTACACAGAAAATAGTCTTTCCGCCTCCCGGAAGCTTTCGCGGTATAATGGCGAATTACACATACAGAATCTCGACGCACGTTTGTAATCCTTTAGCATACCCTTAATATCATCATACAGCAATGAATATCCGTTGTCATATATTGGCGCAAGCTCAAGCTCGCCGCTGTCATCCTGAAGCCATGCAATATTGCTGTTATGCCTGTCCTCATTCATAATGACAAGGTCAAAGGCAAGCATATTAACGATATCAACACCGCTTAAGCGTCTGCACAGATAGTCAAAATCAATATAATTACTGTCCTCTACATACAATGTACTCAGATATATAAGCTGCTTGCCGGCTCTGAAATCTGGCGAACTGGAAACTAAAGTCTCTATGTTTTTATTATATCTTTCAGTAACTAAAAGCCCCAAATTCTGTTCTGCAACGACAAGTCCCATGGCTTTGCCGAGCTTAGAGCAAATAACTTCAACGATAGGCTCTATTCCCCAGAACCCCGGAAAATCACGCAAATGCATACGTCCGCTCTTAACAAACAAGCGCGTACCATTTCTTATACATTCAGTTTTTAATAGATTACCCTTAGAATTACTGTGAACAGATACATCCATATTCCTAATGGTATCGATCATGCCGCTCACCTCCTGACCTCAGTTGTGGTTCTTATATATTCTATCACATGATTATTTAAAAATCAATATGTCATCATAGGATATTATTCAGACATAAAATGATATATCTGAAAAATTGTATGTAGATTGATCTGCTATATTATGCCATGCAGTCGTTAAGCGGGTATAAAAATGAGATCGGAGATCCAACGTATCTCCGATCTCATTTTATGATTTTGTGAACTCTATAAGGTCATCCTTCCTTATACGCCATTTCTTTCCGACCTTAAAGCCCTTAAGCTTACCGGAATGTAAGACATCAAGCATAGTGTTTCTGCCTATGAATAAGTATTCTCTGGCTTCTTCAAAAGTCAGAACAGCCGGCAGTTCATCTTCATTATAGAACATAACAACGCCTCCCAGTGTAATATTGTTATATCTATGTTAAACTCAGATAAACTGACTTGAATAAAAGATTACATATGTATTGTTGTTATATTTGCGGATTTATTTGATTGGTTTTAATAGATTATGTACATATATCATTTTCCGGTTTTGTTGCATTGATAATTTCCTCTACTGATGGCTTTGTAATGTTGATCTTAGTAGAATTATTAACATCTCCTTTTTTAGATTTTTCTGCACAGGCTACTGGAAATATTAAGCCCATGTTTTTACATGTCCAATTATAAATGTTTTTATATATCTTATCATATGAATTATGTTTCTCATGTCCACATAGTTGACAAAAAATAAGTTGTACTAGTTGCGAGTGTTCCAAATATTCTTTATCAAGTGGCTTTCTTAGTGTACCCATGGTTTTATTCATATCACTTTTAAGACCATCAATCAAATCGCCAAACCAGTACTCATTTCTAATTATCGGATTATCAATCGGCGTTACTTGTTCTTTTGTTTTTTTTGCATAGGGAGTGAACTTGTCATATATTTTTTGGGCTATATTATACAGATAATACTTAAAATCAATCAAAGAGATTATCTCAGCATTCGCATTTGTTTTAGTTTTTGCATTTTTTGCAAGTTGTCTGGCAAGCTCGAGACGAGTCAATGCAAATGGTATATCATATAATTGTGAACAAATGAACATGGTTTGATATAATGATTCGTCCGAATCGTTTGTTTCCTCTGCTTTTGAGTCCATATATTTGCTCATGTGGTATGATGAGTAAAGGAAAAAGTGTTGCTCCACCTGGTATCTTACTGTGCAATCATTTTTGCATGCTTCATATATTCTTTTTAAATTATTCTTTAATGTTTTTTTGGTGTACCCGCTTTCGCTTTCACTATTTTCAATATAATTCAGATCACCATTTATTACATGAAACATAAACTGAGCTTCCAATACATCAGACACATGATTTTTTGCTTTTTCGCAGGATTTGTTGTTTGCATTACTACTTTGCTTTAAATCATTAAAGTATTTTCCTTCAAATAATTGAAAAGAAGCACTTTTGCAGAACCGTTTATATTTTTTTCTAAAAGCTAGTTTGTTTTTTTTATCAGAATCATACTCTTCAACAGTGCCCTCTTCATCTATATTGCTATTTGCCTTATCAATACTATTTGTTTTATTTAAGTTATACAGGGCATTTGATAATGACTCAATATGCTTATATTCGTTTTTTGTGCTTAAAGCTAATATCAAATAAAGCACATCGTAACAGAAAGACTCGGATATTCTATTCAGTGAATTTCCCAGTTCAATATATTCTACAGTATAATTTCCACCTATGTTATAGCTTTTTATTGCTATACATTTATTTTTGAACAGTGTCCTTATATATTTAAAAATGGATTTTTGCAAATCATTATATTGAATTTCTCTGTTTTTTAGTTTAAAAAACGGAGGATCATATTGTATTTCTTCATCATTTTCTAATAAAAATCCCGTAATTTTATTGTTTTTAATTTTGTCCTTTATTTTATCATCATTAAGACGTATTATTTCGATGCATTCCATCAAAAATGAATATATTACAGGCCTAGCCCCTGTATTAAATAAAAAACTTGGCACAGTCTCGCTAATAACTTGTGAAGAAGCGTTAATTCTGTCTATTAGTTTCTCTATTTCAGAATTGTTATCCTCACACCACTTAAGAATATTACTAAACCCGTCTACACCAGCTGAAATGCTTTCATCAAAAACTTCTTCTATATCGTTCCTTAATTCAAGCTTCTCAATCGGTTCCTCCCAGTGACCAAAACATATCTGAAGTAAAGTATTTACGAAATCTCCTTTAAAGATTGATTGTTGTTTTAATAACTTATTATAATAGAATATATATCTTAATTTAATTTTATTGGCCATATAGTTATTACTAACAGTAGATATATCTTTGTTTTTAAAAAAATTATCGCTATACATAATAAACTCCTTACATTTTGATATTAATAGTTTATCATATCTCCTATATTATTTCAAGAAAAAGCTCAATACAGTTATGATTATATTTGTAGGTATTCATGTTTAATATATGAAAATGCCTCTATTGGGCGTTTTCCACAATCACAGATCAAAAAATATGTGCAAAACGCAGAGGTAAACATTGACACCATGCCTTGCACTTGGCTTGTTTCCTTATTATTTGGGTTATTCAGACATTTTGGTTTTGAAAGTTTTCGTCGCTATTCCGTGGAAGTGATATTGTATAATAATAAATACAAGCCGACACCGAGTCATGTGTAGGTGTTCTGAGAAAAGGAGGGTAGTAGACACGCCTCTATGATACAGAGGGAAAAACATTATGTTGAAAGGATAAAGTTACTATGTATATCAGACAAGCAATTGAGGAATTTGGTATGACAGCAGACTTAAATAGTCTAGCATTTGGATGCCAAAAGAAGGGAGGTGACTTTCATTGCCGATGTGTTTTAAATAAAAAAAGGCCAAATGTATTAAGAAAATTCATCTTTGTCATTGCCTCTGAGAGCTTTACAGGATATCTCGAACAGGCTTCGGAGGGCATAGAAACAGACCTTGATTTCGAGCAATTGGTTTTGGGATTTGATCTGAAGCATGGTACGTACTATATAAGTATTGATGGTACTCAGATCCATAACGCTCTTTGTACTTTTGCTTATGGCGACGGTATTGATGACAGCTTTCAAAAGCTAATTTTTGTCGATAGGCATTTTATGCGCAAAGTCGAGGAGCCTGACGGGATATACTCTCTCTTGAGACTATTGGCAAGGTATATTCTTAAGGAAAAAAAAGCAAAAGAAGGTGAACTTCAAAGTGTTCTTTGAAAAATATCTTGACGATAACAACAGGATTGACGAGGCGAATTTTGAGGATCAGTTACCGGAAATCGAAAGTTTACTGAAATCAGCTCAGCCGACACAAACACAGGTAGAAAGGAAAGGTGATCTGCATCGCAAATATGAGGAATATTCTGATAATGCTGAGCAGTATGAAAACGAATCTCTGGGCGAATGGATGAATATGTTTGAGCCTGAGTACGAGTACGATAATTATCAAGAGCCGTACACAACACAGAATCAAGACATCGTTTCCTTGCTTTCTGAGATTTCTGATGAAGAGAATGAATGGAACACAACGGAGAGAAAAAACCGAAAAGGGCTTTCGGCGTACATTGCGGATGAGTCAGTGAATAAAGGAAAAAGTAGCAATACGCACGAAATCTTACAGATAATAGAGGATGCGATCGATAGAAGCGAGACCGCTAGTGATGAAAAAAAACCGTCTGTTTCTCATACTCACGCGGTCGATGTCGCTAATGACATGGCAAGGAGGCTATATATACGAGTTTGTGATGGGCAGCTATATGCATTCACAAACCCAGGCTACGAGTTGTTTATCGCCGAAAAGATGATTGCTCGAATGAAAACTCTAGCGCCGCTAGAACTTGCGCGCATGAACTCAGGCTTCTGGATGGAGGTGGTTAAACACCTCCGAACCAGCGAATCATTATTTGTAGACTTTGATGCCGTATATTATGATCCAGCTGAGGTCATATTTAAAAACGGAGCGTACAACGTTTACACCAGAAAAATGAGAACTGTTGGTTCTGATGAGTTGATAACGGTATTCAACGATGTGGTTTTTGACCCTGAAGATAGTGACAGCGGCTACTACACTAAGCAGTTTGTTAACTCTTTCTCCGGCGGTAATAAGCAGATAAAGAAGTTGTTCTGGACTGTTATCGGTGCGATACTGTCCCAAACAACAGCCTTCAAAAAGTTCTTCCTGTTTTGGGGCGTGCCTAATTCGGGAAAGTCCGTGGCTGGTGATGTGCTTCGTGTATTAATCGGACCGCGGATGATATCTGAAATCTCGATCGAGGATATTTCCAGAAATTTCAGCGTTGCTCAAATGGCAGGGAGAAAGTTAAACATGAGTCTGGATATCTCTGCATGCAAACTCAAGAACCTAGGCAATTTAAAGAAGCTGACAGGCGGCGGTAGAGATCGTATTGAGACTGATGCTAAATATGGTCGGTACCAAACAATCTCTACAAAACATATTAAACTGCTTTTTGCGTCAAATTCACCATTGCGAATTGATCCATATGAAGATCCGGATTCAATTCGCGAGAGGTTGATAGTAGTTCCTTTCCTATATCCGAGTGAACATAAAGATCCGGAGCTTGTTGAGAAACTACTCGCAGAAAAAAATTACATAATAAAAAAAGCTCTGGACGCATACCGTGATTTGCTTAATAACAACTTTGAATTTCCATATTGTGAGGAAGCAAACGCCATTATGGAGAGCTTCTTTTGCAAGGGTGGTATGGATTCGAGTATAACAGAATTTATGTCATCTGATATGTGTCATTTTGATATGGATGCAAGGACACCTTGTAGCGATGCATATGAAGTGTATTCTGAATTTTGTCGGTCAACGGGGCAACCGCCGGTGCCGCATAATACATTTGTCAGATCAATTAAGACTGATAGACGTATTCGACCCACAAAAATGGATTGTAATGGAAGTAGGGTTAACGGGTTAATTGGGTTAAGTGTTGACAATTAACCCGGACAAACTGGTTTGCCTGGGGTGTCGGGTTAAAATAATATGGAAAGGAGGTTCTCTAAGTGAAAAAAATTTATTACGGTATATTCGGCATTAACGGTTGCGGTGTATACACAGATTATTCCAAAGCGTGTGATGCTATGACATATTTATACAAAGCAAAAATCAAGCGATTTAATAACTTTGGTGAGGCACAGTGCTATGCAATATATGGTCTGATGGAATATCATCCATATAAAATTCTGCCTGAGAAAATGCCTATCAACTTTACGGTGTATGCCAAGGCATGCGCTGATATCATGTGAACGACATTCTGAAAAGTAAGAGATTAAAATTATATATAATCTTGCGAATAACACCAGGTGGTACACTGCTACCTGGCGAAATCAAAGCGGAAAGGAGACTATCTATGGATAACTACACAACAAACAAGATGATCCCGGATACTATCAAGGACAGGATCGGCGAACTGACCGAGCTGGTTGAGAACTATCCGGAAAAGTTGCCGGCTGACAAAGCAGCTAAGTTCCTCAAAATGGATATTGAGGTTCTGCGCCGCGCAATAGAGCAGGGTAAGGTACCCTTTGCTCTAGGCTGCGATAACGGAGCACATGGTAACCGGTATGCTTATATATCAACCATGACATTCTATTTGTGGTTGATGGCACCGGCTATCAAGTAAATTCTAGTTGAATTTGCCGGGCGCATATGTTACAATAAAACTGTGAAATATGTGTCCGGCATTATCAACCAACCGAGAGGAGGAGGATAATGTACGAAGGTACACCGCATAAAAGAAAAGACGGTCGATGGGAGCTTATGATAACCATTGGCAGACACGAGGACGGTAGATTTAAACGCAAATCGTTCTACGGCAAGAAAGAAAGAGAGGTAATACACAAAAAAGACGAATGGCTTCGCAACTACAATATCAATCAAAACACAAAGGCAGATCCTTTGGATGGCACAGAGGCATTTGATGTATGGGCAGACAGATGGCTGGAGATAAAGAAAGGAACTGTACGGCCATACACATATGAAAATACATACCGGACAAGGGTAGGTAAATATCTGAAGCCATACTTCGGTCACAGACCGATAGCGGCAATAACACAATCCGATATACAGGTGTTTTTCTTGAAACACAAACATCTGTCGGAGGCACTATTAAAGACGCTGAAAACCATACTCAAGAATATGTTTGAGCTGGCTATTGTGAACGACCTATGCATAAAAAACCCAGTGACAGGCATCAAGCTTAAGTCCATTAAGGCGAAATCTGAAAAGACAGCACTAAATGAGGCTCAGCAGAAGAAAGCTATCGAGTGGGCTATAGCAAACAGGCAGTATGATGTACTTGCTGTAATTAAGACTGGTATGCGCAGGGGTGAGTTGTTAGGACTAAGATGGTCTGACATAAACTTTGATCAGAAATATATTCATGTATGCCAGTCGATGTGTGATGGCATCGAAAAAGGGGATAAGCCTGATATGAAGCTGAAATCTCAAAGCAGCGACAGATATATCCCTGTAGATGATGAGTTGCTGAAATATCTGTCTGATATTCCGCATACATCGGATAAGGTGTTCCCATACTGCTCAGCAAGAGCGTATGGGACACATATCTGCCGGGTATTGAAACGGATGTCAAAGGAATGTGAGCTGCCATATGTCACATTACATGAGCTGCGTCATACATACGGTACTGTGTTGAGGGAAAAAGGAGTGGATATATATACCATTCAAAAGCTTCTGGGGCACTCAAGCGTTGATGTGACAGCTAAAATATATGTACATAATGATATTGATGTTTTGCGACAGGCTATGCGTCTATAAAAAATTTTTTAAGGTAATTTCTCAGTGGTTTTGACTGCAATTTTGACTGCAGTTTGACTGCAGTAACACGAAATTTATACCGAGAAATAGCCATTTCTGATAATTGCTGCAAGGTAATTATCACCATTTATTTACCAAATAAAAAAACTCAGAAATGGTGTTTAACCGCATGGTTAAGCAATGCGGTCAACTTAAGCCAAAGAAAAGATTTGTAATCAAAATGATACAGATCTATTCTTTTTTTGTAATACGAAATTTGATACAATAAGCATAGGAGGTGTCAATAATGTTTAGGTATGGGATAAAGAGAATACATTT
>JAFRDB010000142.1 GCA_017404065.1 Clostridia bacterium | reverse complement strand
ATTTGACGAAAACAAGCTCGTCGGCGTACGTTGGTACGTTAGAGTTTGTTTTCGTCAAAAGCGCACAGCAACGGCGATTACTCGATGTAATCGCCGTTGCTCTTTCCATGAAACTATCCTTTTGAATCACGCTCATTGAATTATTATGTGCGCGGTCCGGCCAATTTGTCGACAGTCTGAGAGGCTGTAGCAACAGCCCCTTGTGTTATATACTGTTTTACTTGATCGGTGTAAGATGCCAGATCTTGTCGTTGTACTCGTTTATTGTTCTGTCTGATGAGAAGAAGCCGCTCATGGCTGTATTCATGATCTGCTTTGCGATCCAGTTCTTTCTGTCCTGATAATCGCGCGAGATCTGCTCATGCGTTCTTACATAGTCCTCGAAGTCACGAAGTACCATGTAGGTATCCGCCTGACCATAATCACCGAATATAAGCGTATTATAAAGATCCATGAACTTGTTATGATCCGGATCGAGTGTGCCGTTTATGAGCATCTCCAACGCACCGCGAAGCGCCGCGTTTGTAGCATAGATCTGCTTTACCTCGTCATTGCCCATGACCTTAATTCTCGCATCTACCTCCTCTGAGCGCAGACCGAAGATATAAATATTATCCTCGCCCACCTGCTCGTACATCTCAACATTCGCACCGTCCATAGTGCCTATGGTAACCGCGCCGTTAAGCATGAACTTCATGTTGCCCGTGCCTGACGCTTCCTTGCCGGCTGTTGAGATCTGCTCAGAAACATCGGCTGCAGTGACAAGCTTTTCGGCAATGGATACGCCATAGTTCTCTACGAACACTACCTTGATCTTGTCCTCAACGCGCGGGTCGTTATTAATGAGCTCGCCTACGGAATTGATAAGCTTGATTATCAGCTTTGCCCTCTTATAACCCGGTGCCGCCTTAGCGCCGAAAATATATGTTTTCGGATAGAAGCTCTCAGCATAGCCCTTATCGTTTATTATCCTGTTGTATTCTGCGATTATGTGCAGTACATTCATCATCTGACGCTTATACTCGTGCAGTCTCTTGCACTGTACGTCAAAGATGGAATCAGGGTCTACCTTTATGCCGTTATGCTCAAAGATATAGTCAGCTACCATCTGCTTGTTTGCACGCTTTATAGCGTCAAACTTTGTCTGGAAGTCCGCATCCTTTGCAAACTTCGCAAGCCCCGCAAGCTTATCGCTCTCCTTGAGCCAGCCCTTGCCTATCGTATTATCTATAAGCTTCGTCAGCTCCGGATTGCAGTTCGCTATCCAACGTCTGAACGTAATGCCGTTTGTGATGGCATGGAAGCGATCCTTATCCATCATGTAGTAGTCTTTGAAAATATCAGCCTTCAGAATATCTGTATGCAGCTTGGAAACACCGTTTACGGCAAATACAGTCGCAAGACAGGTGTTTGCCATCGATATCTGTCCATTTGCAAATATAGCCATCCAGTCATGCTTGCCCTTGTCACCCGGATAGAATGCCTCAACCTTCTCCATAAGACGTCTGTTCATTTCCTCAAGGATCTGATACAGTCTCGGAACAACGCGTCTGAACATGTCCTGTGGCCACTTTTCGAGCGCCTCGCTCATTACTGTATGGTTTGTATAAGCGAATACATGGGTAACGATCTCCCATGCCTCGTCCCAGCCAAGGCCCTTTTCGTCCATAAGCAGACGCATCATCTCAGGTATAGCCATTGTCGGATGTGTATCGTTTATGTGGATAACTATCTTATCCGGAAGAATAGCCCAGTTATCGCCGTTTCTCATCTCAAATTCGTTGAGTATCCACTGCAGTGTTGCGGATACGAGAAAATACTGCTGCTTAAGCCGAAGCTCCTTACCCTCGGTGTGGTTATCCTCAGGATAAAGCACCTTGGAGATAACGCTTGCAAGCTCCTTCTCCTCGATAGCTCTTGAATAGTCGCCCGCGCTGAACGCAGCCATATTGAACTCGGTCGCCGACTGTGCGCCCCAAAGTCTAAGCTTATTTACTATCTTTGAATCGTATCCGCACAGCGGCACATCATACGGCACGGCACGGACGGTACGCTCGTTATTATAGCCGACCTTCATTCTGCCGTCCTCCCAGTAGGAGTATACCTCGCCGCCAAACGATACCTTGACCGCCTCCTCCGGACGCGCTACCTCCCACGCGTTGCCGTGTTCAAGCCACGTGTCGGGAAGCTCTGTTTGGTAACCGTCAACTATCTTCTGTCTGAACAGACCATACTCATATCTGAGCGTGCAGCCGTATGCCGGAAGGTCAAGAGTTGTGAGCGAGTCGATAAAGCAAGCCGCGAGTCTGCCGAGACCGCCGTTGCCGAGACCGGCATCGTTTTCAAGCTCCGCTACCTCTGGCAATGTATATCCGAGGTCCTCAAGCACAGCCTCGTAATCATCCGTCTGCATAAGATTCAGTATGTTCGTTGCAAGCAGTCTGCCCATAAGGAACTCAAATGAAAGATAATAGAGCTTCTTTGACCCCTCTTCCTTGACCTCCTTGTGTGAAGCAGCCCACTTTTCCATGATCCTGTCACGAACAGTAAGTGCGCACGCCCCGTAGATCATCTGCGGCGTTGCTTCCTCAAGAATTTTACCGAAGTGTCTGTTTATCTTTCCTATTATGTCCTTCTTAAGCGCTTCCTGCGCCTTGGTAAGCTTCTTCTTGCTCTTCTTCTCTATCGTCATAATTTTTCTTATCTCCTAACTTTATTTTCGCCCTCCGATGCCGGATGGCAGATATATTAAAAAGTCTTATTCTGACTTTTTTTAGCTGTTTTTTTTGCTGCAGGCTTTTTAGCGGCCGTCTTTTTTGCTGCAGGCTTCTTTGCGGTCTTTTTCTCCTTCTCTGTCTTGAACGGATCAGGCACTTCAACCACCTTGTTCTCGCCCACAAGCTTATCTATGATCTTCTCTGAATTTTCGAAGTCAGCCTTTATACGCTCCCCAAAATCAGCCTTTTTCTCAGCCGCCTTTTTTACGATCTTCTTTACAGCCTTTTTCATTTCTGGCTTTGTCGGTCTTTCAATGCCCGTCATCTGGCAGTACATATCAATATACTTCTCCGCCGATACGTTCCACGAATAGTCCTCAGCCATAGCGCGCTTAGCCATGGTCATCCATGCATCCTTGTCGTTATAGTAAAGATCCATAGCGCGCCATACGCAATCAAGCATCTCGTCAGCATTATAGTTTGCGAATGAGAAGCCTGTACCCTCACCCGTATACTTGTTATACGGAATAACGGTATCCTTAAGTCCGCCCGTTTCACGCACTATCGGGAGTGTGCCGTAGTGCATTGAGATTATCTGCGACAGTCCGCACGGCTCGAAGGCCGACGGCATAAGGAAAGCGTCACACGCGGCATATATCTTGTGTGAGGTCGCATTTGAATATGTTATCTGCGCGGAAAATCTGTCCGGATATTTCCACGCGTAGTGGCGGAACAAATTCTCATACTGCTCATCACCTGTGCCGAGAACCACGATCTGGCAACCGCCGTTACAAAGCTCTTCAAGCTTATATGCGATAAGGTCAAAGCCCTTCTGATCTGTAAGACGCGAAACCACGCCTATCAGCATCTTATCCGGATCCTCCGGCAGACCAAGCTCACGCTGAAGCGCGGCCTTGTTCTTTGCCTTGCCGGCCTTAAGCGTTCTCGCTGTGTACTTCTTCGCTATAAACTCGTCCTTTGCCGGGTTCCAATCATCATAAGAAATACCGTTTACTATGCCTACAAGATCGCCGCGTCTTGCACGAAGCAGCGAGTCAAGACCCTCGCCGTAGTGCGGAGTGGTTATCTCAACAGCATAAGTGTCGGATACTGTAGATATCTTGTCAGCATATACCATGCCGCCCTTTAAGAGATTAGCGTCCTTATAATACTCCATCTTGTCCGGAGTAAAATAATAGTCCGAAATTCCCATAGCATCCTTTATGCCCTTGAAATCCCAACGACCCTGGAACTTGAGGTTATGGATGGTTATAACCGTCTTTATGCCCTGGAAGAACGGATTGTCGCGGAAGGTATCGAGGAATACCGGTATCGGACCCGTCTGCCAGTCATTGCAGTGGATCACATCCGGACGGAAACCAAGCGTCGGAAGTATAGACAGTACCGCTTTAGAGAAGAATATGAACTTCTCACAGTCAAGGTGAATGTAGTCATACGGCTTATCACCGTTAAAATAGAACTTATTGTCTATAAAATAATATAAGCAGTTGTTGTATTCCATTTCGAACACGCCGCAATACTGCTTACGCCAACCGATATCAATATAGATATGATCGATATAATGCATCTGACTCTTGAAGCTTTCCGGTATACAGTTGTACAGCGGAAGAATTACTCTTGCGTCAACGTTCTTTTCTCTCAATGCCTGCGGAAGTGATCCGGCAACGTCACCCAGTCCGCCCGTTTTCACAAACGGAGCACATTCCGAGGTTGCAAATAATACGTTCATATTCTGTTCCTTTCTTTATTTATAATATTAAAACTTACATTTTAACGTGTAACATTCTACACCAAAAAGAGTGATTTGTCAAACACATTTGAAAATAATGTTGTTTTTTACTATAGAATATGTGTTTTTTTCATCTTATTATGTATAATCGTCATAACCCGTTCAAGCCGTTCGTTAACGAACAGCCCAGACTGTCGATAAATCGACCGAGCCGCGCACATGATCATTCCGATCCTTAAAAGAAAAAGCAACGACGATTACATCGAGAAATCGCCGTTGCTGTGCGCTTTTGTCCAAAACAAGCTCTGACGTTAACGTGCGCCGATGAGCTTGCTTTCGTCAAATCCAACCTAATTTTTCGACGTCTGTCAATGTGTAGGCCGGTCGCCTGCACGCTGAGGGGGCTGGGACTTTTATATGTGCGTTCCCTTTGCTATTGCTAACGGATAGCTCTCCTGACCGATAAGCTTTCTGCCTTTTGTGATGACAACCTCCTTATCGAATACTACATGGTTGATCTCAACACCCTCTTCTATTACGCTGTCCTGCATGATGATGGAGTTCTGTACCACCGCACCCTTCGCTATCTTAACGCCGCGCGAAAGAATGGAGTTGATAACCGTTCCTTCGATCTCGCAACCGTCTGAGATAAAGCTGTTCGTAGTCACTGCCTCATCGCCATACTTGGTCGGGCTCTGATCTTTTGTCTTTGTATATATAGGTCTCTCAGGATTAAAGAACTCATTTCTCTTCTCTGCCCTAAGGAATGACATACTCGCATTATAATATGTTTTAAGTGAATCTACCTTGTAAAGGTCACCCTTGAATTCGTGCGCGTATACACGCATACCGTCAAGCTGCTTTACAAGCGCGTCCTTTATGAAGTCTACGTCTCCGCGCGCCGAGCACTCGTCGATTATGCCCTCAAGAAGGGCTTTTTCCATAACATAGATCTCCATGCTGCCGTTTGATGTCTTGGGATAATACGGCTGTACCTCTATATCGGTAACTCTGCCGTCATCATTTATATCAAGAAGTGTGTAACGCTTTAAAACATCCTCTCCTGCTGTGTTGAGCTTTTTGTACGCTATAGTGACATCTGCCTGCTTTGCGATATGCGCATCAATGATCTCGTTGAAGTCCCCGTTATAGATCATATTGCTCATGCAGAGGATAACGTATGTCTGATGGCTTCTCTTTATAAAATCTCTTATACCTTCAAGGACATCGATATTGCCCTTTATCGTGCCGTAATTCTGCTTTTCGAGGTTCGGAGGCAGGATCGTAAGTCCCTGATTCTTTCTGTCGAGATCCCAAGGCTTACCCGAATGGGTATGATCCATAAGCGAGGAGTAGTTAGCGGTCGTAGCTATACCTACATTTGTTATGCCTGAGTTTGCCATGTTGGACAAAACAAAATCTATAATTCTGTATCTGCCGGCGATAGGAAGCGCGTTTGACGATCTTATATCGGTAAGCGGCGCTATGTTTTCATCACCGGTAAGGATAATTCCCATACTGTCATATCTCATAATTATCTCATTCCTTTCAATATTTATTCAGCCACTACCATGGATTCTTTTATTATATTTGCATTATCCGCGATCTCAACATCGCCGCCGATGAGGACTATGCCGTGATCACAATACTTTGACGCGTAGGGGTTGCCCTCCTGAGGCGGATCTATACCGATCTTAGCGTTAGCGCCGATCTTAGCTCCCGGTCCTATGACCGACTTCTCGATCACTGCGCCGGCGCCTATCACCGCGCCCGGCATTACTACGGAATCCTTTATCCTTGCGCCCTTGCCTACCTTTACAGCGCTGAATATAACCGAATGGTCGATCTCACCGTCTATGTCGCAACCCTCTGTTATGGTCGAATCCTTTACAGACGCGTTCTCGCCGATATACTGCGGCATGAGCGCATAATTTCTCGAATAGATTATCCAATGCTTGTTGCTGAGCTCAAATTCCGGCTCATTGCCGATAAGATCCATGTTAGCCTCCCACAGTGAGTGGATAGTGCCGACATCCTTCCAATAATCTTCAAAAGTAAACGACATCATCTTCTCACCGTTTGCAAGCATCTTTGGAATGATGTTCTTACCAAAGTCATTCTCTGAGCCGGGGTCTCTCTCATCGTCTGTGAGATATTTCTTGAGCACATCATA
The DNA here is from genome assembly GCA_017404065.1 of Clostridia bacterium. GTDB lineage: Bacteria > Bacillota > Clostridia > UBA1381 > UBA1381 > Ornithomonoglobus. Next base: position 20,126 of record JAFRDB010000142.1, on the reverse strand, counting down.
CTTGAAAATATAGATGCCCATCGATGCCAGGTTGCTCTTTGGCTCCGCCGGCTTCTCCGCAAATTCTGTTATCTCTCCCTTTTCGTTTGTGCTCATGATGCCAAAGCGGCTTGCCTCCTCCCAGGGAACAGGCATAACAGCGATCGTTATAGCAGCGTCAGCCTCCTGATGCGCTCTTAACATTTCACCATAGTGCATCTTGTAGATGTGGTCTCCGGAAAGGATAAGAACATTCTTCGGATTAAACGCCTCAAGGAAGCCGAGGTTCTGATAGATAGCATTTGCGGTTCCCTTATACCACTCACCGCTCTCACCGCTCTGATACGGCGGAAGAACATACGCGCCGCCATGCGATCGATCCAGATCCCATGGATTACCGTTTCCGATATAAGTGTTTAGCTCCAAAGGCTCGTACTGGGTGAGAACACCGACAGTGTCAATACCCGAATGAACACAGTTTGAAAGCGGGAAGTCAATTATTCTGTACTTTCCGCCGAATGGTACAGCAGGCTTTGCCACATTTTTGGTAAGCGCACCCAGTCTTGAACCCTGACCGCCTGCAAGTATCATCGCTACACAGTTTTTTGATACCATAATTTGATCATCTCCTATTTTTATTTATTGTTTGATTTTTTTAGTTTCATTATCATCGCGCTGCTGCCGTCAATTGGAACATTCAGCGTATAATCCATATCGCCATACGGCTCCTTGACCGTGCGGTATACCATCTTATTGATCTTCCTGCCGCCGCCGAATTCAGTTGAATTTGAGTGCATTATGACCTCATATTCACCGCCATACGGCACACCGAGCTTGTATATCGTTCTGTCGCACGGAGTAAAGTTTGCCGCGACAGCGATGGTATCCTCTTTCTTTTTGCCAAACCTCAGATACGATACTACCGAATTTTCGTTATCGGCATCGTTTATCCATTTAAAGCCATCCCAGCTCTGCTCAAGCTCCCAAAGAGCCTTGTTGTCACAGTAAATACCGTTAAGCGCCTTCACAAATTCATGAAGCTTCTTATGCACATCTATATCGAGCACGTTCCATTCAAGCTGATCATCGAACCGCCACTCAAGGAACTGTCCTATCTCACCACCCATAAACATAAGCTTCTTGCCCGGCATTGTCATATAATAGGTCAGAAACGCCTTATACGCTCTGAACTTCTCGTCATAATCGCCGAACATCTTATCTATAAGCGACTTCTTGCCATGCACGACCTCATCATGCGAAAGCGGAAGAATAAAGTTTTCCGAATATGCATACATCATCAGAAAGGTCAGAAGAGAATGATTTCCCTTTCTGAAATACGGATCCATGGAAACATATCTGAGGGTATCATTCATCCAGCCCATGTTCCACTTGAAGTTGAAGCCCAGTCCGTCATTATCCGGCGGAGCCGTAACAAGCGGCCATGCCGTACTCTCCTCCGCTATCATCATAAAACCGGGCTTTTCCACGCCCAAAGTCTTATTGATGCGGCGAAGCAGGTCAACCGCTTCAAGATTGCCGTTGCCGCCGTACTTGTTCGCTATCCACTCGCCGTCGTTACGAGAATAGTCACGATACAGCATCGATGACACCGCGTCCACACGAAGTCCGTCTATGTGGTATTCGTCCGCCCAGAAGAATGCTGAGGATGTCAAAAACGATATGACCTCACCCTTTGCAAAATCAAAGACCATTGTGCCCCAATCCTTATGCTCACCCTCGCGCGGGTCCGCATACTCATAGCACGGCATACCATCAAACGCGCGAAGTCCATGCGCGTCTCGCGGGAAGTGCGCCGGCACCCAGTCCATAATAACTCCTATTCCCGCGTTATGGCACTTGTTTATAAGACTTTTCAGCTGCTCCGGCGTGCCGTAGCGCGAGGTGGCAGCAAAGTAGCCTGTTACCTGATAGCCCCACGATCCGTCAAACGGATATTCCGTAAGCGGCATGAACTCAACATGTGTATATCCCATCTTCTTAAGATACGGGATAAGCATGTCCGCCAGCTCATCATAGTTATAATAGCTGCCGTCCTCCTTGATCCTCCACGAGCCCGCATGACATTCATAAATGTTTATAGGAGAGTGGATCTCATCCTTCTTTTCCCGCGCGGACAGCCAATCCTTATCCGTCCATTTGAATTTGCCGGCAGCATAAACGACCGACGCTGTTCCAGGTCTTACCTCACACCAAATCGCATACGGATCCGACCTCAGATACACCGCGTCGTCCTGAGCGGTTATGGCATATTTATAGTATTCTCCGTGCTTAACATCATCAAAGAAGCCGCACCATATACCTGTTTCACCAAACGGCATAAGCTCCTTGCCATCGCCTGTCCATCCGTTAGAGTCAAGCGCGATCTTGACGCTTTTTGCATTCGGAGCCCATACCGCAAATCTGAACCCGTTTTTGCCATCATGCTTTATTTTATGACAGCCAAGGAATTCGTATGCTTTAAAATTGTCTCCGTTGTTGAATAAATAAGTCTGAAACGTGCTTATTCCAAGCGGCTCATTTTCATTCATTGCAATATCACCTCTTTTACTAATGCTGCCAGGTTAGTACGTACTGCGAAAGCCCACCTGACACAGTCTACTGCCGGCGGCTGTTATTGGCTTGACCTGACCGCATTGCTTTTTTTAGTGTTCAGAACACAATTACTCTTTATATAGTATACCACAAATTTCATTGTAAGTAAATACTATATCTTGAATAAATATAATTAATTTTTTTGTGCATATATTACAGCACAAGCTTAATCGACCCCACGCCGGCATACGTCAAAAAATAAGGTTGGATTTGACATAAACAAGCTCATCGGCGTACGCTGGTACGTTAGAGTTTGTTATTGTCAAAAGCGCACAGCAAGAGGCTGTAGCAAAACGCAGCCAATTAAGGGGCTGATTGACTTTTGATGCAGAATGGACGAAACGAAGTATCTGGCGGCAAAGCCGCACGATACCTTGCCCTGTCTACGGCGTTTGTCTGGTCGGCGGCTTTGCTGCCTGTCTGGTCGGCGGCAAAGCCGCCTGCTCGACCTGGCATCCCGGTTGCTATGCAACAGGTACCTGAAAGAAGTCAGGCGGGGCATAGCCCCGGACTTGCGTAGCAAGTCTACTGAACGCCTACGAAGGCGTGCGATGGTACGTCGCTTTCAGTAGATTTGCTGCGCAAATCCGAGCTAAAGCTCACCCGATCGCTTCGGGTACCGGGTGAGTTTCGTTCATAGCTTAATGGCGTTCAATGAAAAGAGATTTGCTTAAACGAGCAATTTCTTATAAAGTGAAAAGAGATTTGCTTAAATGAGCAAATCTCTACCATAATTGTATTCATTTTCTAATTGTTCTATTCATAAACATCGCAATTTAGCCATTAAGCGGTCTGCGCAAAAGATGGCAACCCCTTGCTTTTTCCATGAAACAATCCTTTTGTATCACGCTCATTGAATGATCATGGGTGCGGTCCGGCCAATTTGTCGACAGTCTGAAGGCACCGCCGACGGCGGTGCCTTGATCTACACATATTAATCGTCAAACGGGAACACATTACTCAGGAAATCCTTTGTCTTGTTTTTTGCGCCCGCAAGCCTGTTCGCTGCCTTTTCACGGCGTGGTGCCCGTTCCTCTTTGTCGCTCTCGCTGCTCTCGTCCTCCTCAAACTCTATGCCTGAGGATTTGCGCGTAGGCTGATAGGAGCGCTTGGACGCGGCGCGGCTGTCCCTATCACCGTCCCGCGCTTCTTCACGCGATGATGCCGAACGACGGGAATCCCAACGGCGAACCATCTCCAGCTCATCCTCGTCAAGCTCTACATGACCGCGTCTGTCAGGCATTGCAAGCCCGTCATCGTCACGGGCATAGTTTTCGTTGCTGTTGATAACATCCACCGCAGGCTCGTCAACATTCTTGAGCGTTGACGCAAACTTCTCTTCAATATCCTTACGCAATGCGCGGATCTCGTTTGAACCCTGTGCGCTCTTTTTTGCCATCCTGTAAAAACGGCTGCCGATCCAGTAGCTGATAACCATATTTACAAGCACCGAAAGAAGGAACCATAGAAAACCGCCGAGCTTGGAAAGATACTTCTTGTTAGCGCGGGTGTTTGCCGCCTGCGCGGTAACGCTGTTTGCAGATGTATCGGTCGTGGTTATTGTATTTACATTGACGGTCTCGCTCTGCTGATCCACTGCCGTAGCATCGCTTGTAACCGTGTTTGCCGTATCCGTTACAGCCGCAGAATCATCAGGCCCCGAGCGAAATCCCTCGCTTGTCGCGAGCGCGGGCGATATCGCGAGCATTAAAGCTGTCGACGCGGCACATATTGCTATTGTTAATCTTTTAAATCTGTTTTTCATTTTCTTTCGGTTCCTTTCTCTATTTTTCCTCGTCCTTAAATATTTTTCTCAATGCGTTCTTTACCGGCAATTTGTTGAGCTGCCATTTGTTAGCCTCATATATGCGCATATACGCAAGCATTTTCTTGTCGTTGCGTCTTGCCTTTTTCGCGCCAATGAGGAACCAGTTCCAGAAGCTGTCGGGCATAGTGTTGGTATTTATCATCAGCTCGTGATAATGTCCCTGCGATTCGACAATCTCGATCGCAAGCTTCGGTATCATATAATTATAACATTGAGGCTGTGTTGTCCTCAGCTCTACGAGCAGACGGCGGATCCTGTCCGCAAGCCTCTGCGCCTCTGCCTGATCACCGTATGTTCCCTGCCACAAATAGAACGTCGCAAGAAGCCTTGATACCAGAAGCGGTGACGGCTTGTCCTCAATATCGACCATTACCTCACGCTTTAATATCTCGTACGAGTTTCGCTGGTACGGCTCATATCCGACCTTTGTGAGCATGTGTCTTACCTTTGCGGTATCCTCTTCCACCTCATGCGGCAGCTTTTTTCTGCGCGCAATGGATATCCCGTAGCTTTCCCAATTTACGCTTTCCTGATCCTTTATATATTTTATGCATCCCATCGAAAGCTGTCTGTCCTCGGTAGAGGATTCTATATATGCAACAAGCTCATCGACCTCTTCCTTTTTCCAACCGGGCGGAACAGAAAAGGTATTTGCGCCGTAACCCGTAACCACAACCGGAACGGCAAGCTCAACAATAACAGAAAGGTATTTGTGCCTGCCGTCGACAAATTCCATCCAGCTCTCGCAGCTCGTAGCATGCTTCAGATGCACTATAAAGTTAAGCACCAGTCTGCGGTTCTTTTCGCCCATATCATCCATGCTCTTGCTTATTCTATCCATATACTTCGGCAGAGCCGCGGCGATCGTCCTTATCTGCTCTTCCTGAGCCGCGCCGGACACAAATACAGATTCAATATCGTAATCCTCGCCCATACAGAGCTTGTCTATACAATCATCAACGTATATGTTGGTAAGCTTTTCGATCTCTTCATCAAACAGATTCATGTTATCATACATGACCTTGGTTATCTCGAACCGAACATTTGCCATTTCCGGATCATCGATCCTCTCAAACAGCTTCTTTGCGCGGGTAGCAAACGCGGCATCACCCGCCGAATGCTTAAACTTTAACAGCTTCGCACCCATACCGCTGAACGTATTGTTCTGTGTCAGCGCGAACCAGTCCATATATGCGCTCACCGATTGCAGATTGTATTTTTTATACTCCGAGCGAATTTCATCAACGCTCATATTAAACAGCGCCGACGGCGTTACCGCGGAGAAATCAAGCGCATTGAAGTCGATATATACGCAGTTTTCGCGAGCCTCGATAACATCACGCTTTATATTGTTTCTGCCTTCTATTGTGCCATGGAACACGATCCTGTCCTGTTTATCTGACGGCAGGTAGACATTATAGGTGGAAATACCCGTGTTTCTTGAAACATCCCTTGGTAGCAGCCACTTCAGCGCCACAAGATATCGTTCGGTCAGATATTCATCATCCGTACATATACAAATATTTCTTAGATTTTCCGATGTGAGCATCGTTACCGCATGATTTATAAGATAAGTCAGCTCTTTTTTGTGAAGATCTATGAACGTCTTCATCTCCTGCTCTACACCTTCGGGTTTCGGCGGATCCTCAAGCACAGGCATAAATCGGATAAGCTCCATATCCTGCTCTTGCTTTGTAAGATGTGTCCTGAACAGCTCTGACGAAAAATACTGTTCCGGGAAAAAGTCATCATCATATTCGTCAAAGACGAGCGCGTGCGCAAAAAAGTTGCCCGGCTCACCGTTCACGTCATATCCCGCATATACCGACTGTATCGCCGCAAACCTTCCGTCTGCAAGCCGCAGCGTCCTGAAGATCTTCGGGAACATTACCGGCACCGCCGGATCCCCCAGCTCCTTTGAATATTCCGTTCTGTCGTTTTTCGGCAGCCGATAGCCAGAAAAACGCATAAGCTCGGAAATGTTCTCACGCGTCAGACCCTGCGAGCATGCATAAACACGCATACCCGGCTGATTTGTAAGCCCAAGCTCCGGCTCAGAAATGGAATGCTTCACCGAAGTGTATATCATTTGGTATACCTTCATTTTTTTGTCTACCCCTTCCACATATATGTATATTAAGCGCAAAGCACGGAAAACAGAGAACGCGGTTTAAAGCAGCCGCTCCTTTCTCCTCATTCATCACGCCTTTAATCAAGTTCCTTTATGCCCGTATAGAGCTCATAATATCTGCCCTTCATCGCAAGCAGCTCATCATGCGTACCGCGCTCGATTATCTCACCGTTTTCAAGCACCATGATCGCATCCGAATTGCGTATGGTTGAAAGTCTGTGCGCGATAACAAAGGTGGTTCTGTCCTCCATAAGCGCGTCCATACCGCGGTTTATGCTCTGCTCTGTCCTTGTATCAACGGATGAAGTCGCCTCGTCAAGAATGAGTATTGGCGCCTTTGACAACGCAGCGCGAGCAATATTAAGCAGCTGCCGTTGTCCCTGCGACAGGTTTGCGCCGTCACCGGTAAGGACAGTGTCATAGCCGTCGGGCATATTCTTTATAAATGTATGCGCGCATGACGTCACCGCGGCAGCACGAACCTCGTCATCGGTGGCATCAAGCCGACCGTAGCGTATGTTTTCCATAACGGTACCTGTGAACAGATGCGTGTCCTGCAATACCACTGCTATGTTCTCGCGCAAACTGTCGCGGTCTATATCGCGTATATCTATACCGTCTATGGTTATCGCGCCGGAGTTAACATCATAAAATCTTGTGAGCAGATTTATTATAGTAGTCTTTCCTGCGCCGGTTGAGCCGACAAGGGCTATCTTCTGCCCGGGATGGGCATACATAGATATATTTTTCAGTATTGTTTTATACGGAGTATATCCGAAGGTTACATCCTTTATCACAACATCGCCCTTGACCCTTGTAAGCTTCACCCTGTTGGAATCAAAAGCCGTCTCCGGTACCTCGTCCATTACCCTGAACACGCGCTCCGCACCCGCAAGTGCAGACATAATAACATTCATCTGGTTAGATATCTCATTGATAGGCCGTGCGAACTGTCTTGAATAGCTTACAAACACGGCAAGCTCACCGATCGAGAGCGCTGCGATACTGCTCGCGGGGATCCTTCCCGTCCACGTCGCAAACGCAAGCATCACGCCGATAAACGCGGTTATGGTGTAGCTGATCTGCGACATGGCGTTCATGCACGGACCCATTATCCCGCCGAGAAAGTTTGCGTAGTTCTGATTGTTGCGAAGCACCTCATTCAATCTTTGGAACTCCTCCTTGGATTTTTCCTCATGATTGAAAACCTTTACGACCTTCTGACCTGTTATAGTCTCTTCTATATAGCCGTTGACTGCGCCGAGCGCTTCCTGCTGCAGCCTGTAGTATTTGCGCGTATGCTTGGTTATTTCCGCCGCAGCGCGCGCGATAAGCGGAGCGAGCGTTATTGTTATCAGCGCAAGCGGCAGATTGGTCACAAGCATAAGCACCATAACTCCTACAAGCGTTATTATGCCGGCAAAGCATTGGAGGATGGTCGTATCGAACATCTGACCGATATTATCAACATCGTTTGTGAACCGGCTCATTATATCTCCGGCGCTGTTCATGTCATAATATCTTATATGCAGCCTTTGCAGCTTATCAAATAAGTCATCGCGTATCCGTTTCAGAGTATTCTGTGAAACCTTGATTATAGTTCGCGACTGAATAAAGCTTGCGATCACGCCTATGATATATAGAATTGCCATCAGCGCGAGCATAGTAATAAGTCCCTGCAGCTTTGCCGCTGCGTCCGCTGTCTTATCCGAAAGATTATCTATGATCGGGCGGAGCATATATGTTCCCGCCAGATTTGCGCCGGCGCTTATAAGTACACAAGATATGGACAAAAACATCTTGCCCTTATCCTCGTTCACATACGAGAGAAGCCGACCTATAGACTTTTTAACGTCCCTTGGTCTGACCTTCTCGCCAAATCTTGCAAATCTGTCTCTTGGTCCCATCTGTGGAGGCATATCATCACCCCCCTATGCCTTTTGTCTGGTCGCAAGCTCCGCTTGCTGCTCGACCTGGCATCCCGGCTTGCTCTTGGCAAACACGGCTACTGAATGCTTTTCAAGCACTCAGCTCACCTCTCTTTCTCTATCCATCTGCGAATAATAGATCTCGCGATACTCTTCGTTTGTCTTTATAAGCTCATCATGCGTGCCCTCTCCGACGATCCTGCCGTCGTCAAGCACCAATATCTTATCCGCGTCTATTACGGAGCTTATCCGCTGCGCGATTATTATCTTTGTTGTATCCTTGAGTGTTGTTGAGAACGCATTTCTTATCTGTGCCTCGGTTGCGGTATCTACCGCGCTTGTAGAGTCGTCAAGTATGAGTATCCTGGGCTTCTTCAGCAGCGCCCGCGCGATACACAGTCTTTGCTTTTGACCGCCTGAAACATTAACTCCGCCCTGTCCGAGCTGCATATTATAGCCTCCGACAAAAGACCGCACAAACCCGTCTGCCTGCGCGACCTTCGCAGCTTCGCGGATCTCCTCCTCTGTGGCATTTTCATCACCCCAGCGAAGGTTGTCTTCTATTGAACCGGAAAACAACACATTCTTTTGCAGCACCATTGCAACGCCGTCGCGCAGATGGTGAAGGCTGTAGTCCTTAACATTGATACCGTCAACAAGGACCTCGCCCTCTGTCGCGTCATATAACCTCGGAATGAGCTGAACAAGAGACGATTTGCCCGATCCGGTAACTCCGATTATTCCAAGTGTCTTACCCGCTCCTGCTGTGAAGGATAAATTATCAAGGACATTATCTTCGCGATTTTTGTAATATCTGAACGATACATTCTTAAATTCTATTTTACCTTCCGTTACAAGCCTGTCACGGTATGCCGCATTCTCGTCCGAAAGATCCGGCTTTGTGTTCAGCACCTCCGATATTCTCTTGAACGATGCCAAAGCTCTTGTCGAGCCGATTATAAACATGGATAACATCATAAGCGATGCGAGGATCTGCACCGTGTACTGCACTATTGCGCTCAACGCGCCTACCTGCATCCCGCCTGCGATAACAGAATTACCGCCTATCCACAATACAAGAAGCGTAGCGATATTCATAGCAAGAGTCATTACCGGCATGGTGCATACGACTATTCTGAGCGCTTTTAGCGCGGCATCTCGCATATCGCCCGATGCGTTCCGGAATTTTTCTGTTTCATGATCGCGGCGCACGAAAGACTTTATAACGCGGACATTCGTAATATTCTCCTGCGTTGTGGAGTTGAGCGTGTCAAGCTTTTTCTGCATAACGTCAAACCGCGGCATAGCCGTGCGCATAAGCAGAAATATTGCTATACCCAGAAGAGGTATCATCACAAGCAGGATCGATGCCAGCTCCGGGTTTATGGAAACAGTCATAATAACGCCACCTATAAGCATACCCGGTGCGCGCACTGCCATGATAAGTCCCATACGGGTTATGTTCATGATCTGTGTAATATCATTTGTAAGCCTTGTTACGAGCGAACCGGTGGAAAAGCTGTCAATGTTTGAAAAAGAAAAGTCCTGTATCTTGTCAAATATCGTCTTTCTGAGATCGGTCGATGAATACACCGCCGCCTTGACGGAAAAATAATGTCCGAGTATGCCGCCGGTCACCTGTATCAATATGCAGCCAAGCATAACAAGGGCTCGCCTTATGATGAACCCTGTGCCGGAATTTCTCAGTATTCCCTCGTCTATCATACCGCCCATGAGCTTTGGCAGGACTATCTCTCCGCCCACCTCTGTGAGCATGAGCAGCGGTCCCAGTATAAAAAACAGCTTGTACGGCTTTACAAATTGAAGATATTTCTTCACAGTTTTGACCTTCTTTAATAATACTTTTTAATATAAGACCGTCAGGTCATTCAGATACGCTCTTTCCCATCGCCGCCTTCACGAATGAAGAGAACAGCGGATGCGCATGGTTGGGCCGCGACTTGAATTCCGGATGGAACTGCACGCCAATATAATAACGGTGCGCCGGTATCTCTACCATCTCAACAAGCTTCTCGTTCGGAGACAGACCGCTTGCGATCAGTCCCGCCTCGGTAAGCTCTGTCTTGTATAGGTTGTTGTATTCGTAACGATGACGGTGACGCTCATATATGAGGTCACTGCCATATATAGTTGAAGCAAGCGAATCGGGCATGATCTTGCAAGGATAAAGCCCCAGCCGCATTGTGCCGCCCAGATCTTCAACATCCTTCTGCTCCGGCATAAGATCTATAACGGGATGTGTCGTTGTCGGGTCAAGCTCACTCGAATGTGCATCGGCATAGCCGAGCACGTTCCGCGCATACTCGATCACCGCTATCTGCATTCCCAGACAGATACCGAAATACGGGATGTCGTTCTCGCGCGCGTACTGCGCGGCAAGTATCTTGCCCTCGATGCCTCTGTCACCAAATCCTCCCGGAACAAGTATGCCGTCACTGCCTCTTAGCAGCTTGTCTACGGTTTCCGGTGTGACATCCTCAGAATTTACCCAATTAATATTTACATTCGTGTGGTTCTCTATGCCTCCGTGCTTGAGTGCCTCAACTATAGATAAATATGCGTCATGCAAAGAAACGTACTTTCCTACGAGCGATACGGTCACGCTCTCATCAGATGAAAGCAGCTCCTTGGCAACCGTCACCATCTCGCGCCACTCGCCCAGCTTCGGTTCGGGATTGTTAAGCCCAAGCTTTCTGCATACCACGTTGGCAAGCCCTTCATTTTCAAGCGCGAGCGGTATTTCATAGAGCGTATCAAGATCAAGATTCTCTATAACGCTGTCCTCGGACACGTTACAGAAAAGCGCAATCTTTTCCTTTGTCCCCTCTTCGAGCGGCTTCTCTGTCCGAAGCACGATAACATCAGGCTGTATTCCAAGGCTCAGCAGCTCCTTTACGCTGTGCTGCGTCGGCTTTGTCTTTTGCTCACCCGAAAAAGACAGATACGGAACAAGCGTGAGGTGGACATAGATACAGTTCTCCTTGCCGACCTCTGCATGGACCTGACGTATAGCCTCCAAAAACGGCGTGGACTCAATATCACCCACCGTTCCGCCTATCTCGGTTATAACAACATCCGTTTGCTGATGACGCGCAACACGGTATACCCTATCCTTTATCTCATTGGTTATATGCGGTATTACCTGAACTGTCTTGCCCTCATAGTCGCCGTGACGCTCCTTATTGAGCACTGACCAATATATCTTACCTGTGGTGACGTTTGAGTTTATGCTCAGATTTTCGTCTATAAATCTTTCATAGTGTCCAAGGTCAAGATCCGTTTCCGCGCCGTCGTCGGTAACAAACACTTCGCCATGCTGATACGGGCTCAGCGTACCGGGATCCACATTTATGTACGGGTCAAACTTCTGCATAGTCACCTTGTAGCCGCGCGCCTTTAAAAGTCTGCCCAAAGACGCCGCGGTTATACCCTTGCCAAGTCCGGAAACAACTCCGCCTGTTACAAATATATATTTTGTTGCCATGTCTATTCTCCTGATTTAGTCTGTGTGTTTTTTTACAAAACGCTCTATCCTTTGCAGCGCTTCTTCAATTTTTCCTATAGAATATGCGTACGAGACGCGGATGAAGCCCTCACCGCACTCGCCGAATGCCGTGCCCGGCACTACCGCTACCTTTTCCTCTTCAAGCAATCTGTTACAGAATTCATCACTCGTCATTCCGGTGCTCTTTATGCACGGGAACACGTAGAATGCGCCGAGCGGCTCAAAGCAGCTGAGACCCATATTTCTGAATCCGTCCACGATAACTCGGCGGCGGTAGTTGTATTCGCTGCGCATATCCTCAACATCATCATCACACGAGCGCAGAGCCTCTATCGCGGCATACTGGCTGGTGGTCGGCGATGACATTATACCGAACTGATGTATCTTTGTCATGAGCTTTATTATCCGATCCGGACCAAGCGCGTAACCAAGTCTCCAGCCCGTCATGGCGTATGTCTTCGAAAAGCCGTTGACTATGACCGTCCTCTCATACATGCCTTCTATCGCCGAGAACGGCACATGCTTTTCCTTACCGTAACGCAGCTCACCGTATATCTCATCCGAGAGCACGAGTATGTTCGTGTCTTTAAGCACCTCCGCTATCGCTTCGAGATCAGCCCTTGACATTACAGCACCCGTCGGATTGTTCGGGAACGGCAGAATAAGCAGCTTCGTCTTATCCGTTATCCTTTCTCTCAACTCCTCCGGTGTCAGCCGGAACTCGTTCTCATTCTTCGTCTCGATCACAACCGGAACTCCGCCCGCCATTATTGTAAGCGGCTTGTAGCATACAAAGCTCGGCTCCGGGATTATCACCTCATCACCCGGACACACCACCGCTCTTATCATCGCATCGATCGCCTCAGAGCCGCCGACCGAGATCAGGACCTGTGTTTTCGGATCGTATTCAACGTTATACTTTCTCTTGTTATATTCCGTTACCGCCTCGCGCAGCTCCAAAAGTCCGCTGTTTGCGGTATAGTATGTTCTGCCACTCTCAAGGCTGTATATTCCGGCCTCACGGATAGCCCACGGCGTTACGAAGTCCGGCTCGCCTACGCCGAGCGATACGGCATCCTTCATGGTAGCGACAACATCAAAAAACTTCCTTATTCCGGACGGCGCAAGCTTGTCCACGGTTGGGTTTATCAAACCTTCGTAATTCATAATGTTATCACCTGTCTTGTATCTGTTTCATCCTCTTTAAACACTATACCCTCCTCCTTGTACTTTTTCAGCACAAAATGAGTCGCGGTGGAGATCACCGATTCCATAGGCGCAAGCTTTTGCGCGACAAAAAGCGCAACATCCTTCATCGTTTTGCCTTCTATCATCACCGAGAGATCATACGCGCCCGACATAAGATAAAGCGCGCGCACCTGCGGGTACTTGTATATACGCTCCGCAACCTTGTCAAAGCCCTCGCCGCGCTGCGGTGTTACACGCAGATCAATAAGGGCGCGGACTACATCGCGGTCTGTTTTATCCCAGTTAACTATGGTTTTATATCCGACAATTATATGATCATTTTCAAGCTGCTTCAGCTTTTCTTCGACCTCTTCCTTCGGTTTGCCTATCATTCTCGATATTTTTTCTGCGTCAACAACGCCCTTTTCCTTGTCGAGAATACGCAATATATCGTCCATTTTAAGACCTCCGAATAAAATTTTATCTCAACACATAAATATACATTATTTATTATACATTAAAAATCTTAAAAATGCTATAGTTTTTTTAAAATTTTTCAAAAAATTTTTAATATTTTTTTAACTTCTTTTGTGCACTGTGACAATCGCAAGTCGAATATGCGGTTTTCGTGCAAAATTATGCTTGCAAACATACCGCTATGGTGATATAATATAAAATAGTGAGGTGTATACTAACTTGAAAAAAGGAAGGATTTAAGATATATATGTACGGTTCAATGTTCTATAAGCATGAGGCGCGGGGGCGGCTCCGCGGCTGTTACTCCGTTGCGGTGATCTGCGCGATACTGTTTATGATACCGCAGTACCTCATGTCACGCATTATGACAATGATAGACATAACTCTGCCGGGCAGTATGCTGATCAGAGAGTCAGCGGCGCTGCTGGTACAGCTGCTGGTAGTAAATATATTTGAGATAGGCTTTATACGATTTCTGCTGAGACTCCGTCCCGGCGACGGCAACAGCATAAGAAGCTACGATTATAACCTGATACTTTCCGGCTATACAGAGAACTTTGCGGTGTCGCTCAGAGCCACGCTTATGGCATCCCTAAAGCTGTTCCTGCTGTTTCTGCTCGCACTCACGCCAACAGCGGCATTGGTAATATACATAGCGCTGCGCGTGCCTGTGGACACTCTTGCTCGGATAGCTACAGATATGTCAGAGCTTGCGATGTCGTACTCGCCTCAGGCCGTGACAGAGCTTTCGCAGCTTATAAACTCGACCTTCCCGCATCTGTCATTGTTTACGGGACTATATATAATAGCGACCATCGGCGCTATTTCACCGTTTATATACAAGACATACGAGTATAAAATGATACCCTTTATACTTGCTGAAAAGACAGATATTGCCTACTCGTCGGTAAAAAATCGCACGCATGATCTTATGGAGGGCTTCCGCATGAAATTTTTCCTTATACAGCTCTCATTTATAGGTTATATGTTTATTTTGGCAACGATCCTTACTCTGACCGGCTCTATCCTGATCTATAGTGCTGGCACCGTGCTGCTGCTGCCATATCAGTATATGACATATCTGGAGTTTTACCGTCAGCGCACAGAGGTCATTGAGCATAATATCGAGGTTTACGGGAACCGGGAATAACACAAACGAAAGGAACTGCAGCAATGGCAAGAGATAAAAAAGAAACCGCGGGACTTACGCTCCTCGGCAATAAAAAAACCGTATACCGTGACGACTACGCGCCGGAGGTGCTTGAAACGTTTGTCAACAAACATCCGGAAAACGATTATATGGTAACCTTCAATTGTCCGGAGTTCACGAGCCTGTGTCCTATAACCGACCAGCCGGATTTCGCTGAGATAAAAATAAACTATATTCCGGACAAGCGAATGGTAGAATCAAAATCGCTGAAGCTGTATCTGTTCAGCTTCCGCAACCGCGGAGACTTCCATGAGGACTGTGTCAACATAATAATGAAGGACCTGATAAAGCTGATGGATCCGAAATATATAGAGGTAAAGGGTATATTCATGCCTCGCGGCGGCATATCCATATACCCGTTTGCAAGCTATGGCAGACCGGGAACCAAGTATGAAAGGATAGCGGACGAGCGACTGTTTACATCACTGGAGATGAAATAATGAAAAGAAAAGCACTTGTGGTTCTGTCCGGCGGACAGGACAGCACCACCTGCCTGTTCTGGGCAACAGATAAATTCGGCAGGGAAAACGTTTGCGCCATAGGCTTTGACTATGGTCAGAGACACAAAAAAGAGCTTGAATGTGCAGCGGCGATCTGCGCGGACGAGGGCATACAATATGAGGTGATACCCACCCCCATCATAAACGCGCTGTCGGCAAACGCGCTCACGCGCGAGGACATACCCGTTGACAAAGAAAAGCCGGAGGGAACACCGCCCAACACGCTTGTTGAGGGGCGTAATCTTCTGTTTCTGTCATACGCGGCGATATACGCTAAAACACACGGCATAACAGACCTCGTAACAGGCGTATGCGAGACGGACTTTTCCGGTTACCCTGACTGCCGCGATGTGTTCATAAAATCACTGAACGTTACGCTAAACCTTGCAATGGACTATAATTTTGTTATACACACGCCTCTTATGTGGCTCAATAAAAGCGAGACATGGGAGCTTGCCGATAAGCTCGGTGTACTCGAAACTATATACCGCCGCACTCTCACCTGCTATAACGGTATTATAGGCGAAGGCTGCGGCAGCTGTCCTGCGTGTTTTTTAAGAAAACGCGGATATGATGAATATATGGAGAGAAAGAATAATGTATGAGGTAAGAAAAAGAATTGAGGTCTCCGCCGCGCACCGGCTGGAGCTGAGCTATGATTCCAAATGCGAGAATCTTCATGGGCATAACTGGATAATCGATGTGTATCTCCGTTCCGAAACACTTAATGAGGACGGGATGGTAATGGACTTTACCCACATCAAAAAGGCTATACATGATAAATTCGACCATAAGGTGCTCAATGATGTTGTTGACTTTAACCCAACAGCGGAAAACCTTGCAAAATACATTTGTGACGGTCTTGCACCCTACTGCTTCCGGGTGGATGTTCAGGAAAGCATAGACAATGTCGCGTCATATATCAAGTGACAATCGAACCTGGGAGGGATACAAATGCTTATTTCCGAAATATTTGACAGCATTGACGGTGAGGGCGTCCGCGCCGGCCGGTTGTGTACCTTTATCCGTGTTGTCGGCTGTAATCTGCGCTGCTCCTACTGTGATTCAATGTACGCGGTAGAGCCGGAAAAATACAGCAGCATCCGGCCGAAGGAAATGGGCATAACCGAGATACTCTCTTATGTAAACCGAAACTATATGCGCGTTACGCTCACCGGCGGAGAGCCGCTCCTGTTCCCGGAAACCGTACAGCTTGTGAACCGCCTTTGCGATATGGGCTGCGAGGTAAATATAGAAACAAACGGCTCGTGTGATGTTGTCGGCTTCCGAAACCTTATCAGAAATCCGGACAGACTGTTCTTCACGGTGGACTTCAAGCTGCCCTCAAGCGGCGAGATGTATTCAATGCGTCTGTCAAACTTTGATAACCTCCGCAAAAACGACGTTCTGAAATTTGTTATCGGCACAGAGGAGGATCTTGAGATAGCTGTATCGCTCGCGCATAACGCGATTCTTAAATACGGAAAGGACGCTCCTTACATATACTGCGGCACGGTATTCGGCGGCTTTGAGCTTCGTGATGTTATCGCGGAATTCATGAAGGATGCGACGCTTGCCGACGTGCGTTTTCAGATACAGATGCACAAGGTAATATGGGATCCGAATGCAAGAGGCGTGTAAAGCTTACCCAATGTCACTTAGTTAAGGACTCCCTCTGCCCTTCGGGCACCTCCCTCAAAGAGGGAGGCAAGCTTGTCCCCCTCTTTGAGGGGGAATGCCGCGAAGCGGCAAGGGGGAGTTATTTGCTAACTTAATGACATTGAAAGCTTACCGCCTCTTTTTTTTATTAAATTTTTTAAGGTTTATTTAAGAAATATACGGTAATATTAAGCAAAACAAATCGCATGGGAAAGGAATGACTCCAAATGACAGCACGCAAATTTTTATCCGCATTGACAGCTTTAACGATGATATCGCAAATAACTGCTTCGCTCACAGCCGCAGCGGCATCCTCGGAAATACCGGGAGCGGACAGGGTCGTTATAAACAGCGTTACGGCTGATACTGCTGACTTTACAGTCGAAACAGACGGCGCATATACGGCATACGTAGCTGTATATAACACAGACGGTGTGCTTGAGGGCGTAAGGCTTATAAATCTTACCGAAACAGGCGAGGTCAGCTTTGATGAAATTGGTTTCTCAAACGGACAGACGCTCAAATGCATGGTATGGGACGAAAATATGCTGCCCGCGGCGGCGATCTACACCGAAGCGGCAGAGGTCACCGAAACGGAAACTCCGACAGAAACAGCCACAGAAGCTGCTGAGGAAGGCTTTGTTGTGACCTTTGAAACGGATGAACACGCCTCCGTTACGGTATATGACACTCAGGACACCACAACCGGCGGCACCGAAAACGCATCTGAAGCGTATGCGAGAAACAGCGCGACCGGCGAAGTCGATATCTCCGGTGACGGTCAGGTAAATTTCGTTGTTGTCCTTGACGAAGGATATGTAATAGATACGATCACGGCGGAGGGCGGCTACAAGAACCTGAAGAACGTATCCGGCACGACCTATCGTGCAACCAAGATAACGGACGCGGTAACCGTAACGATAACGACAAAGGAAATCGTCTCCGGAGGGGAAACGGAGGGCGACGGCGTTATCCACCTTAACAACACCTCTATTGACGCGACAGGTGTTTCGGGCGCGGCAGTGAGCGGCACTACCGTTACTCTTACAGAGAGTGCGGCGGCTTATGACAGTGCCGCAGCGGCTTATGTATACAATATAGAAGGCACTCTTGATGACGGTCAGATAGTCGTTGCGGCATCGAACAAGACATCGGAGTTTGTTCTGAACCTCGATAACGTCACCGTTGCAAGCTCCGCGGGCAACGCGCTTAACGCGACAACAGGCGCGGTAACGCTTGCGAATGTATCCGGCAGCACAAGCACCTTTACAAGCACATATACATATACCGATGCGTCGACCGGCGAAACGGATAACGGCGCGGGCATATATTCAAAGAACGACCTCACTATCAAGGGCGCGGACAGCAGTACCAAGATAGTCGCAAATTCCACCTACGGCAACGGTATTCGCTGCAAGGCGGATCTTGAGATAGGCACGGGCGATATTGAGGTAACGGCAGGAAATAACGGCATAAAGGGTGACGAAAGCATCAAGCTTACAAAGAAGGCGGGCAACGTGACCGTTACCGCCGTGGGCGATGCTATGAAAACAGACGCTATCAACAGTGATACGCTTAAACTCGATACCGACAGCACATACGCGCCAAAGGGCACGATAACCGTGAACGGCGGAACGCTGGAGCTAACCTCAACAGGCGGCGACGGCATACAGGCAGACTATGGGTTTATCTCGGCATACTCACCCTCTATAACGATCAACTCGGCAACCGAGGGCATAAAGGTGAATACCGCTCCTGTTGACGCGTGGTATTACACGGATGAAACCCAGAACACGACAGCCACCATACAGGGCTATATCCAAATAAACGGCGGTACCTTTAACATTACCTCCGCCGAGGACGGGCTTAAAGCGGCTGATTATGTAAACATATCCGGCGGCGACATAACGGTAGTATCTGCTCTTGACGGCATACAGTCAGGCGTGGATTATACAGACACAAATGGCAGCACCGCATATACAAACGGAAATATAAACATAACCGGCGGTTCATTTGATATAAAAGCACACGGCGGCTCGTCCGGCTCGTCTACGACCGACAGCTGCAAGGGCATAAAGGCAGTAAACGCTATAAATATCAGCGGCGGCAACTATATCATAAACAGCTATGATGACGCGATCCACTCAAATTATACCGTTGCCGTCACAGGCGGCACATACGAGATCGCCTCGGCAGATGACGGCGTGCATGCGGACTATCGGCTCTCGCTGGGCACCGAAGGCGGCGCGGATGATGATTATACCATGAATATATCCACCTCATACGAGGGGCTTGAAGGCTCTGTAATTGAGTATTTGAGCGGTACGACTACCCTCTACTCCACAGACGACGGCGTGAATGCGGCGGGCGACTATGAGAGTAACGGCACCTATCACGGCACAGCTGAGACAAGCACAGTCGATCTCCAAACAGCGGCAGGTCCCGGCGGCAATCCGGGCGGCGGCAATCACGGTCCCGTCTGGGGCGATGATGACACATCCGGTTACGGAATGCTCTATATCAAGGGCGGCAAGCTCTATCTCCGCGCGCAGGGCGACGGACTTGACAGCAACGGCAGCATCCTTATAAGCGGCGGCGTTGTAGTCGTAGCCGGCACTACACGAGGCGGCAACGGCGTATTTGACAAGGGAGATACATCAGGCTCATCCTTCAGTGTAACAGGCGGCACGCTTATCGGCTACGGCACAACGGATATGCAGGATAACCCGACTGTATCAGGGCAGGGCTATCTCTCAACCACCGCAAACCTGACGGCGGGCAGCACGATAAATGTACAAACATCAGGCGGTTATATCGGCATCGTTCCCGAATACAGTATGTCAAGAGCGCTCCTGTTTGTTACATCGCCCGACATGAGCAGCGGCAGTGTATATTCCGGCTCGGTAAGCTACAGCGACAGCGATAAGCTTGTAGGAAGAACGGTAAGCAATGTATGGTACGGAGCTTATAAGAAATAATAGATGAGATGAAATAATGCCTGACGGCATATCAACCACCCTGCCCCCTCATTCTTGAGGGGGCAGGGTGGTTGAGGGTTGATTTTTGTTTTGATTTGTTAGATAAATT
>JAFRDB010000141.1 GCA_017404065.1 Clostridia bacterium | reverse complement strand
AGGCGCAGCCTGTCCTTGCCCGAGGGCAAGGTGGGCTTTGCGAACTCGTTCGCAAAGGTCGGATTGGGGTTTACGGCACTATCGAACGAGATAAATTAGTGGTTTTAAACATAATCTGTGGCTACCGTAGCCCCCAACCCGCCTCGCAAGCTCGGCACCCTGCCCCGGGGCAGGGACAGCAGAGCCGAACCTCAAACATCTCCCCGACAAACTGAAATTTGTCTAACAATTCCGGCGCGTTACCCGTTAATTGCGTATCAGCCATATTAAGCAGGGGGGTTAGTGGGGTTGATATGCCGTAAGGCATTTTGTTCTTCGGTGAATTTGATCATAATATCATGATGAAATACAATGATATCATAAAAAGCATCGGTTAATATTGTTCCATAAAATTGGTTTTTGAAGTAAAAAGCTTGTTAGAGCGGTAAAAAACAGCTTGACATCAAGTGGATAGTATGATAGAATTAATGCGATTACGATAAAATGGAGGCATTGGATGATAAGCGGAAAACAGAGAGCTTATTTGCGAAAAATGGGGCATGATCTGAGACCTGTGATGCAGATAGGCAAGGAGGGCTTATCCGATACGGTGATCACCGCGATAGATGAGGTCCTCGAAAAGCGAGAGCTTGTAAAATTCAGTATCCTGGAAAATGCCGGACTTGATGCGCGCGAGGTGTGTGATGAGCTCGCAAAGCGGCTTTTTGCCGAGCCTGTTCAGGCGATCGGCGGAAAATTTATAATTTACCGACGCTCCGGCAACGAGAAAAACCGTAAGATAGAGCTGCCGCGGCGATGATAAGCGGCAAATCAAGGATAAGAATAAGATGAACAAAAAAGAGATGCGAAGCAAGCTGAAAGCCGTGCTGAAAAAGAGACGATATGAGCACAGCCTTGGTGTTTGCGCGGAAGCTGTGAGAATGGCTGAGCTTTTCGGTGCAGATACGGAAAAGGCGCACATAGCGGGGCTCTTGCACGACTGCGCAAAATGCCTTACCGAGGAGCAGGAGAAAGAGGTCTGTAAAAGATATTCTTATGTTCCCGATCTGATGACGAGGTTATGTCATCCGGTGCTGCACGCTCCGTTGGGAGCTGTCGTGGCTGAGCATGAATACGGAGTTACCGATAAGGAGATACTTGACGCTATAAGGTATCATACGGTCGCAAGGGCGGATATGACGTTGCTTGACAAGATCGTATATGTGGCGGATATGACCGAGCCGGGGCGTGAATATGACGGAGCGGAGCGGCTCAGAAGCCTTGCGCACAAGGATATAGATGAGGCATTCCGAGAGGCGCTGAAACAGTCGCTTATGCACAATATAAAAAAGGGATCTATAATACATCCAAATTCGCTTGATGCGTGGAACAGCATAATTTCAGACGAAAACAAAAGAGACTAATAAAAAAACGTGAATAAAAGGAGAAAGTTTATGACATCTTTAGAAAAAGCCAAGGTCGTGGTAGGAGCACTTGAGGATAAAAAGGCGGACAACATAGAGGTTATAGATGTTTCAAACCAGACATCGCTTGGTGACTATTTTATAGTTGCGTCATGTCAGTCCACCGTACAGGTCCGTGCATGCGCTGATGAGGTCGAGGAGCAGCTTAAAAAGGAAGGCATTGAGCTATCACACCGAGAGGGATACAGCACCGGTTCATGGGTATTGCTTGATTATGGCGATGT
This sequence comes from Clostridia bacterium, assembly GCA_017404065.1. Taxonomy (GTDB): domain Bacteria; phylum Bacillota; class Clostridia; order UBA1381; family UBA1381; genus Ornithomonoglobus. Next base: position 35,028 of record JAFRDB010000141.1, on the reverse strand, counting down.
TATCGTTCATGTTATGCAGCATGAGGTACGCGAGTTTTACGGAATAGAGCGGCTTTGGGATGATGCCGGCGAAGCTGTAAAGAATGCGCGCGAGGCGGCAGAGAACGAACAGGAGATTGAATAAAAAGAGGTAAGGCAGAAAATGGGCGAGTATAATTTTAAGTTTATTGAGTCAAAATGGCAGAAGCGCTGGGATGAAGCGGGTGCGTTCGAGGCGGTAAACGGTTCGGACAAACCAAAGTTCTTTGGGCTTATAGAATTTCCGTATCCGTCGGGACAGGGTTTACATGTAGGTCATCCGAGAAGCTACACGGCGATGGATATAATCGCGCGTAAGCGCCGTATGCAGGGATATAATGTGCTTTATCCTATCGGATGGGACGCGTTTGGATTGCCTGCGGAGAATTATGCTATAAAGAACAATGTCCACCCGGCGGTTATTACTGCAAAGAATATAGCTAATTTCAAACGTCAGCTGAAGATGCTCGGCTTTTCTTTTGATTGGTCGAGGGAGGTAAATACCACTGATCCGAGCTATTATAAGTGGACACAGTGGATATTCATACAGCTCTTCAAGCATGGGCTTGCGTACAAGCAGGAGATGCCGATAAACTGGTGTACCTCATGTAACGTTGGACTTGCGAACGAGGAGGTCGTAAACGGCGTGTGCGAGCGCTGCGGCGGAGAGATAATACAGAAGCGGCAGAGCCAGTGGATGCTTAAGATCACGGAGTATGCACAGCGGCTTATAGACGATCTTGACGATATAGATTTTCTTGACAAGATAAAGACGCAGCAGCGCAACTGGATAGGACGTTCAGAGGGCGCGGAGGTGAAGTTCACGCTTACTACCGGCGATGAGATGATAGTATATACCACCCGCGCCGACACACTGTTCGGCGCGACCTACACTGTAATATCCCCTGAGCATCCGCTGATCGAAAAGCTTGCGGATAAGCTTGAAAATTATGATGAGGTACGCGAATATCAGGCGGCGGCGGCTAAAAAGAGTGAATTTGAAAGAACGGAGCTTGCAAAGGAAAAGACGGGTGTTAAGCTTTGCGGAGTAAAGGCAATAAACCCGGTAAGCGGTGAAGAGATACCTATATTTGTTTCGGATTACGTGCTTGTCACCTACGGCACCGGCGCGATAATGGCGGTGCCGGCGCATGATACGCGCGACTGGGAATTTGCGAAGAAGTTTGATCTGCCGATAATCGAGGTGGTTGCCGGCGGCAAGAACGTTCAGGAAGAAGCATACACGGATGTATATAAGGGCATGATGGTAAATTCAGGCTTCCTCACGGGTATGAAGGTCAAGGAAGCTATTCCGGCAATGATCGAGCATCTTGAAAAGCAGGGGCTGGGCAAGCGCAAGGTAAACTTTAAGCTGCGTGACTGGGTGTTCTCACGACAGAGATATTGGGGCGAACCGATACCTATCGTGCACTGTAAAAAATGCGGTTATGTTCCGATACCGGAAAGTGAGCTTCCGCTTGTTCTTCCGGATATGGAAGAGTTCAGACCCGGAGAGAACGGCGAGTCACCTCTCGCGAACGCGACTGAGTGGATAAACACTACTTGTCCTTGCTGTGGCGGCGCGGCAAAGCGTGAGACGGATACTATGCCGCAATGGGCAGGTTCAAGCTGGTATTTCCTTCGCTATACAGACGCGCATAACGATAATGCGCTTGCGTCAAAGGAAGCGCTGGATTACTGGACGCCGGTAGATTGGTATAACGGCGGTATGGAGCATACAACGCTGCATCTTTTGTATTCACGATTCTGGCACAAGTTCCTTTACGATATAGGTGTTGTTCCGACAAAGGAGCCGTATCAGAAGCGGACTTCGCATGGAATGATCCTTGGCGAGAACGGTGAAAAGATGTCAAAGTCGCGCGGCAATGTTGTTAATCCTGACGACGTTGTAAATGATGTCGGCGCGGACGCGTTCAGGACATACGAGATGTTTCTCGGCGCGTTTGACCAGAGCACGCCGTGGTCACAGCAGGGGCTTAAGGGGTGCTACCGTTTCCTTGAAAAGGTGTGGAATTTGCAGAATATCATGACAGATGACGAAGGCATCAGCGCGGACATGGAAAAGCTTCTGCACAAGACAATAAAGAAGGTTGGCGAGGACTTCGAGAGAATGAAGTTTAATACCGCCATAGCAGCTATGATGACTTTCTTAAACGAGGTCACAAAGAAGGGCGCGATAACAAAGGGGGAGTATAAGATATTTATCACTCTCTTAAACCCGGTAGCTCCGCATATTACGGAGGAGCTTTGGGAGATGCTCGGCGGCAACGGTCTGCTTTCGATCGCTCCGTGGCCTGAGTACGATGAGGCAAAGACAATAGACGATGAGATCGAGATAGTTGTACAGATAAACGGTAAAATACGCGATAAGCTCATGGTACCTGCCGGTCTTGACAGAAACGGTCTTGCAGAGCTTGCCATGAGCAGCGACAAGATAAAGGCGCTTACGGAGAGCAGAGAGATAGTAAAAATAATAGCAGTGCCGGGGAGACTTATAAATATAGTAGTAAAAGGATGAGTTTATATGAAACACTTAGAGTGTTTTATATAAACGGGAAAGGAGCAATAGTATGGCTTGGTTTGGTAAAAAGAAAAAGGAGCAGGCAGAGACACCGCAGACCGAAAAACCGGCGCAGAGCAGCACGCTTGACATTATAAAGGAAACGATGGCGGAGGCTGCCGAGGAACGCGAGGCGAGGATGCAGGAGGCAGCGCGAGCGGTATCATCTAATGCTGATCCGGGCGGCGGCATGCCGACGGCTGAAGAGATAAAGCGAGCGCAGGAGGTGCTTGCGCGAGCGCAGGCTGCAGATGCAGCAGCGGAGAGCAATGCAAAAGCCGGTATCAACGCCCCTGTTAATACAGCGAGTCTTAAGGCTGTAATAAACAACTTCCAACAAAGCAAGACCCAGGAAAATCTGCAGAAGATAATAAACTGTCTGCAAAATCCGAAAACGCTTGTATGCGTTCCGGCGCAGATAATAACGAGCAAGGAAAATCGGGAGAAAATGAAGCAGGGCGGAGAGATGAAGCTTGAAGGACCTGTTAAGATCAATCCGGTAATACTCACCGACAACACCGGAAAGAAGGTGTTCCCGGTATTCTCGGGTGAAGATATGATCCCTGATGATCTGAAGGCAAAAACTCCCAAGGTAAACATGCCGTTCGGACAGTGTCTTAATATAATGCGCGGTATGAAGGATGTTGACACAGTGGTTCTTGATCCGTACACGTCAAATATCCGTATCGGTGTAAATGTAAACCAGAATACCGGCAAATAAAGAAACATTAAGAGATATCAGATCTCTTTGTATAAGTAAAGCAAGTAAGGAAAGGAAGAGGTAACAGATATGGCATTAATTATTCCGGAGGGCTACGGTTCTAAGCTGGACGGCAGAACCACAGAACTTGCCATTAAATTTGTAAAGGACACATTTCAGCGCGAGATCATAAACGCGCTGCATCTTGAACGTGTGACCGCGCCGCTGTTTGTAAGGCCGGAGACCGGTCTTAACGATAATCTGAACGGTGTTGAACGTCCCGTAGTTTTTGACGCGCCTTGCTTAGGCGGCGCAAATCTTGAAATTGTGCATTCGCTTGCGAAGTGGAAGAGGTTCACCCTTGGCAAATACGGCTTCGGACCCGGCGAGGGCATCTATACGGATATGAATGCTATTCGCCGTGACGAGGATGTAGATAACCTGCATTCGATGTATGTTGACCAGTGGGACTGGGAAGCGGTCATAGAGAAAAAGGACAGAGAGCCGGAAACGTTAAAGGATACGGTGCAGAAGATATATAGAGCTATGCGGCGTACGGCAAAGAAGACATGTGCGGAATTCGAGGAGCTTACAAATTACTTTAAGGATGATATAACCTTTGTTACTACTCAGGAGCTTGAGGATATGTTCCCCGACGATGACCCGAAGGAGCGCGAGCATAAGTTTGTTATGGAGCATCATGCGGCATGCATAATGCAGATAGGCAAGGTGCTTGGATCAGGCAGCCGCCACGACGGCAGAGCGCCGGACTATGATGACTGGGAACTGAATGCGGACATAGTCGTATACTACCCTCTGCTTGATGTGCCGTTCGAGCTTTCGAGCATGGGTATAAGAGTTGATGAGAATTCGCTTGTGTCGCAGCTGCAGGAGCTTGGCTGTGAGGATCGCCTGAAGCTTGATTTTCATAAAATGGTACTTAACAATGAGCTGCCATACACTATCGGCGGCGGTATAGGTCAGTCACGTCTTTGTATGATAATGCTCAACAAAGCGCACATCGGTGAGGTGCAGCAGTCTGTATGGCCCGATGAAATGATAAAGACCTGTAAGGAGCATAATATAATACTTTAAAAAGAGGAAATGGTTTGGGAAAGGAGATCATGGTCATAAACATGAAAACAGTGATCAAAAGCTTATACAGAGATACAGAAACATTGGGCGGCGGAGAGGTAACGGTATCCGGCTGGGTAAGAACTGTAAGGTCGTCAAAAAACTTTGGTTTTATCGAGCTGAACGACGGCAGTTTCTTTAAGAGCGTACAGGTCGTTATCGAGGCGGAAAAGCTCAGCAACTACACAGAGCTTACAAAGCTCAACGTCGGCGCGGCTATTGCCGTTACAGGCATTTTGGAGCTTACGCCTAACGCAAAGCAGCCGTTTGAGATAAAGGCAGCAGAGGTTGTTGTTGAGGGTGCGTCAACGCCGGACTATCCGTTGCAGAAGAAAAGACATTCATTTGAATACCTTCGTATGATCGCGCACTTGAGACCGAGAACAAACACATTCTCAGCAGTGTTTAGAGTTCGTTCGCTCATAGCATTTGCTATCCATAAATTCTTCCAGGAGCGCGGATTTGTATATGTGCATACGCCGATAATCACAGGAAGCGATGCAGAGGGCGCCGGAGAGATGTTCAGAGTCAGCACTCTTGATCCGAACAATATGCCGCTCAATAAAGACGGTACCGTGGATTTCTCGAAGGACTTTTTCGGAAAGAGCACAAACCTTACCGTGAGCGGACAGCTCAACGTTGAGACCTTTTGTATGGCGTTCCGTAACGTATATACGTTCGGACCGACCTTTCGCGCGGAAAACTCGAATACAACGCGCCATGCGGCGGAATTCTGGATGATAGAGCCGGAGATCGCTTTTGCAGACCTTAACGATAACATGGAGCTTGCGGAGGATATGCTCAAGTATATCATCAACTACTGTCTTGAAAACGCACCGGAGGAGATGCAGTTCTTCAATAGCTTCATTGACAAGGGACTTTTAGACAGGCTTAATAATGTAGTATCGAATAAGTTTGCGCATGTTACTTATACAGAGGCGATAGAAATACTTAAAAAGCATAATGACGAGTTCTCGTATAAGGTAGAATGGGGTTGTGACCTTCAGACAGAGCATGAGCGGTATCTGACGGAGGTTGAGTTCAAGCGACCGGTAATGGTTACAGACTATCCGAAGGAGATCAAGGCGTTCTATATGAAGCTCAATGAGGATCAAAAGACAGTTGCGGCAATGGATGTGCTCGTGCCGGGCATAGGCGAGATCATCGGAGGCAGTCAGCGCGAGGAGGATTATGACATATTGCTCGGACGTATGAACGAGCTGGGTCTTGATCCGAAGGACTATGACTGGTATCTTGATCTGCGCAAGTACGGAACTAACAAACATGCCGGCTTCGGCCTCGGTTTCGAGCGCGCTGTTATGTATATCACCGGTATGCAGAATATCCGTGATGTGCTTCCGTTCCCGAGAACAGTGGGTACAGCAGAGTTTTAAGGAAAACAAGGGGCTGCGCAAAAGAGGGCAGTCCCTATTAAAAGGATAGGAAAATTATAATGCAATTACTTAATGTTATATTTATTGCGATCGTCCTTTTTTTTGCGTACAAATTCAACCCGATCGTAGGTGTGATCGTAACGCTGCTCATGATCGCTTTGGGTATTTTTTATTACGTGCCTCAGATACTTCGCGCACGGGCGAGAATGGCATTTGCGAAGGGCGAGTTTGACGAGGCGGAAAAGTGGTTCAGGCTTTCGATAAAGACCAAGAGGGCAAATCCGGATATTCGGATGGAATACGCGTATGTGCTTCTCCGCACAGGCAAGGTGGATGAAGCAGAGCAGATGGTAACGGAGCTTTTAAGATATAAGCTCAAGCCTCAGACACGCGCAAAAGCAGTGATACAAAGATGTATGTGCTACTATAAGAGTGGTAAGCTTGACGAGGCAATACAGGACGCTACTGAGCTGTATAATGAAGGCTATCGCAGCATAAATCTGTATGGTATGCTGGGCTACTTCAAGATAGTAAAGGCGCCTATGGCGCAGGAAACCTTTGATTTTTGCTCGGAGGCGTATGATTACGCGGATGATGACCGCGATATACGGGATAATATGCTAATATGCTATTATAACCGCGGCGATTATGAAAAAGCGAGAGAGATATCCGATAAGGTGTTGGAGGATAAGCCGCCGTTTGTTGAGGCGTGGTATCATGCGGCGCAGATCGATGTCAAGCTTGGCGACTATTCCGGCGCTGCCGAAAAGCTCACGCACATCAAGGACTGCCACCGCTCATATATGACGACCATATCCGAGGCGGAGGTCAAAGAGCTTGAAGATGAAGTTAAAAGAAAGCTGACATAAGGTTTGTGAAAGAAGTTAATGGTAATAAGTGCGTATAAAAAACACCCTCTCGGGAAATAATTTATAAAATTATTTCCAAAGAGGGTGTTTTTTTGCGTAAGGGCAGGATCTATCTTGAGTTATCGGCGGTTATATATGGCATTATACCAACGCTTTCGGCCTTTGCGTATCGCGGCGGAGCAAACGGTATCACGCTTTTGCTTTTGCGGAATGCACTTGCGCTGCCGGTGCTTTATGCTATTATCCTCGCGGACGGACGAAAGCTGAGGGTTACCGGAAACCGATTATGCCGGCTGATTATTCTCGGTGTATTCGGCGGAGCAATGCCTGTACTGCTGCTGTATATGTCATATCAATATATAGCTGTAAGCCTTGCTGCTGCTCTGCGTTTTGTCAGCCCCGTTATAGTTGTTATAATGAGTTCGGTTTTGTATTATCGGCGCCCTGAGCGGGACATAGTCAGCGCGGCAGTAGTTGTATCTGCGGGAGTATATATATGTGCCGGAGCGCGGGCGGGAGTTAGCGGAATGGGTGTATTGCTCGCGTTGCTGTCAGGGGCGTTTCACGCGTTTTTTATTTTTTACACTGAGTTTTCAGGCTCAGACAGAGAGGATATAGCTGTCGTGTCCTTCTATGTAGCGCTTATTACAAGTATATTCACATTTATATTCGGCGCGGCGGAGGGGAGCTTGTATTTTCACATGACGCCGCTTTCCCGCAGTCTTGCATTTATTATTTCGCTTGCCTCTACGATTTGTGCAATGCCGCTGCTTCAGCTCGGAGTGAGATATTCCGGCGCTGAGGAAGCGGGGATATTCTCAGCCATTGAACTGACAACAAGCATGGTCCTTGAGTGGCTTGTGTTGGGCGAGATGATGAGCGCGACACAGACAATTGGTAGCGCTCTTATAGTATTTGGTGTGCTGATAGTACGAAAAAAATCAACACTTAATAAATAATTGTTCATTTACGAACAATTATTTATTTATTCTTTATTGACTATTATAGCATGAAAGTGTATACTATATAATGAATGGTTATAAATAAAAATAATAACAGCGGGATGTGTTTATGTTGAAAAAATTATGTCTATGTTTGGCGGCTGTGCTCGCGATGGTTATTTCCGTTACGGGTTGTGGAAAAAAAGATGCGGGAGTTAATGCGAAGCTTGTCACGTCACAGCAGACGATAAACGATGTGTATGATGTAAAGCTTGATTATCAGGGCATGGTAAAGTCAAGGGAGACAAAGAACTATTCTTTTTTGACCGGCGGCAGACTGGAGAAGATATATGTCAAGGAAGGAGAGCTGGTACGCAAGGGAGATGTGCTTGCGCAGCTTGATGCGGTAGAGCTAAGGAACAGCGCGGCGCAAAGCGCGTATAATCGGGCTATACAGGAGAACAGCTTAAATAAGACCGAGGCTACTTATCTTACAAATATAACGAATGCGCAGATCAATTTAGGCACTATTGATAAGAGTATAAGCGCGCTCGATTCGTCTATTTCCGCTTATGCTGAAAGCATAAGCGCGGCGGAACAGGGTATAAATGATTACCGAAGCAGCATCCCGATAGCTGAAAAAGGTGTCCGAGCTCTTGAGCTGGCGGTCGAAACCGATGTCGAACAGATGGCTGCGGTCCAGGAGAGTATAGACGCTTATGACAGTAAGCTGCAAAGCACGCGGGAGGCTGTAGATCTTGCAAAAACAAATCTTGATCGTATGCAGACGCTATATGAAAAAGGCGCGGTTTCGCGGTCAGAGGTAGAGAACATGCAGGTTCAGTATAACGATGCTGAGGCGTCATACAAGCAAGCGGAGGCGCAGATGGCGACATATAAAGTAAATCTCAGTCAGCTTGCCGCATCGCATGAGGCCAATCTTGCCAATCTTGACGCTAAGAGGCAGGAGCTTGCATCCATGAACACACAGCTGGAATCGAACAAGGCGCAGGTCAGCAGTATATATGCTCAGTTAGATTCGATAAAAGCACAGCGAGCTCAGTCTGTAGCGCAGCGCGAGACGGCGAATAAGGAGCTGGAAAATCTAAAAAAATCCATGAATTCTGATGTGAGCAGCCAAAAGGCGGCAGAAAACATTTCAAAGCTTGCGGAGGAGCAGGCAAACCGCGCGGTTAAAAATGCAACACTGACCGCAGATTCTGACGGATACGTTATGGGCGTAAACTTCAAGGAGGGAGAGATGACCGGCGTCGGCAGTCCGGTGGTAATGGTAAAGAGCAATACGATGGTCGTTACCATAGGTGTTTCGCTGGAGGATTACAGCGCAATAGAAAGTATAATAGATGTAAGGATAAATGGCGAGATACCCGGGTCGATAGATTCTGTATCACAGTATCCGGATGAGAAGACTCGTACATATAAGGTGGATATAGCGTTTGACAATAATGATCTTGCAATGGGTGAGATAGTGGATGTTGAGCTTATTACAGAACGGTCTGAGGGTGTGTTCATACCGATTTCATCCGTAATAAATATTGACGGTATAGATTATGTATACATAATAAACGATGATAACACAGTGTCACGTACAGAGGTAGAGCTTGGCGAGGTAAAGGACAGCACAGTCCGTGTTAGAAACCTGACAAACGAGCGGATAGTGACCTCCGGCATAAAGTCGCTGCATGACAACGATCTGATAACGGAGGCTGGCAGCAATGATAAATAAGCTTATAGAATCGCTGATAAAACGAAAAACCGTTATTTTTATCCTTTTGGTTGCGGTTACGATTGCAGGACTAAGTTGCTATAAGAATTTCCCGCGCAGTTCTTTTCCGAAAGCGGATATTCCTTTGGCGTCGATCACGGTTATTTATCCCGGTGCTACCAGTGAGGAGGTAGAGAAAGAGGTAACAAACAAGATTGAAAGCATTTGCCAAAGCGTTACAGGCTATGATAAGAGCACGTCGCAGTCGATGGCAAACGCTTGCGCGGTGTCTATGCAGTTCGATACCGAGATGCCGGCGGATGAGCTTGATATGGCTCTTATTGAGCTACGTCGTAAGATGAGCGAGGCTATGAGCCAGATGCCCTCAGGTGTTACTTCCATATCGGTACGCTCTGACGCAATGGATACTGCGAGTCTGCTTATTGCCGTAACGGGCAACGGGCTTGTTTCAAATGATGTGCTATCACAGCGCGCATCCGATCTTTCGGATAAGCTAAAGCTTATCGACGGTGTTTCCCAGATCAAGATATTCGGTAACAATGACAGCGAGGTATCTGTACGGGTAGACCCGGAAAAGCTCAATACCATGAATCTTTCTCTCTACGAGATAACCGCGATGATAGGCGCGAATAACGCGTTAATGCCTATAGGAAATATGACGGTGGAGGATAATGAGATATCGGTAAATACATCCGGTCGATATGATAGTATAGATGAGATAAAAAACATCATTATCAGCTCGTCCGATGAGGGCGCGCTCGTTACTCTCGGTGACATTGCGGATATAGATATACGAGAGCCGGATGACAGCGCGTATTATCTTTTTAACGATCAAAAGAGTATACTTGTAGGCTTATATTTCAAAAACGACCTTAATGTTGTTGCAAAGGCTGACGAGGTAAAGACGGCTATAGAGGAGTTCAGAAGCACTCTTTCCGAGAATATCACAATAAACGAGGTGTACTTCCAGTCAGAGGATGTTAAAGGAGATATAAACAACTTTATTGTCAGTCTTATCGAAGCTATTATCATAGTTATGATCGTTATAATGCTCGGCATGAACCGGCGAAACGGCATAATCGTTTCGATAGCGATACCTATAATAATATTCATGACATTTATTTTCATGAATGTATTCAAGGTGCAGCTGCACTTTGTCTCGCTTGCGTCGCTCATTATGGTTTTAGGAATGCTGGTGGATAACTCTATTGTTGTCAGCGATTCTATCCAGACCTTTCTCGATGAGGGAATGGACAGGATGGAGGCCTGCAAAAAGGGAGTATCAACGGTTATATTGTCGGTGTTTCTTTCCATGATAACGACCGTAACGGTATTCGCATCCATGTTTACGCTTGAGGGTGTGCAGCGTCAGGTCGCCGCGGCTATCCCGTATATAGCCGTTATAAGCATGGGAAGCTCGTTTGTGGTGTCGATATTTGTAACTCCGGTATTCTGCTATCTCTTCTTAAAGCCCGCGTCAGAACGCAAGGACAAAAAGAAGGGGGAAGGTATATCTGTAAGAATTTACAGGAGATTATTTAATGCGGCGTTTACACACAAGAAGCAGGCTATACTCATAGTGCTTGCCGTATTTGCAGTGTTCGCCGGGATAAACCATTTTTCTACCACTCAGATGATGCCGAAAACGAACAAGGAATATCTGATGGTCAGGATCACCAATCAGACGCTTGGCGATCTCACGAAAACGGAGCAGCTCGTAAAGCAGGTGCAAGGCTTCCTTATGGAGCAGCCGGAGAGCGAGATGGTGATTTCAGGTGTGGGAATCTGTGTGCCGCGTTATAATTTCTCGGTAGTTGACCGCGGAGAGGCGGCGCAGAACGGCGATATCTGCGTTAAGCTCGATCTTAAAAAGGGTAAGCGGTTCAAAAAGACGTATGAGATGGTCAACTATGTTCAGGACTGGCTGGATTCAAATGTTACAGGAGCGGATGTTGTCGCGGATGAGCTTGGCATAACACCAAGCACAGAGCCGCCTGTCACGATATATGTCAAGGGCGAAAACATTGAGGATATCAATAATATTTCCGCTCAGGCGGCAGATATTCTGAAAGGGATAGAGGGTATTAAAGGCGTTTCTAACGACAGCCACTATTCGACTTATGGCTATTATGTGGATATAGACGATAAGAAACGCAATTCTCTCGGACTTACAAATCAAGAGATACAGAACGAGCTCAACATTGCTGTTATGGGGCGTAACGCATCGGTATTCTACCGCAACGGTAAGCAGTACGATATAAACGTAAAAACAGAGCTTAGAGGCACGGATGATCTTGCAAATTACGGAATAAAGGCATCAAGCGGAAGCAAATACATGATAAAGCAGTTTGCCGATATCACGCTGAATCCGGAGTCGAATACAATAAAGCACGTTAATTGTGTGCGCGGCGCGGTCGTTGGCGGATTTGTAAAAAACGGTTACGGCTCATCGACGGTGCAGACACAGTTTGAAAAACAATTAGAAAAGCTTGAGCTGCCTGAGGGAGTAACGTTTGAATATAAGGGAGAAAAGCATCAGGGAGATGAAGGTATAGCGAAGATACAGACAGCGGGGCTTATCTCAATAATCATAATATTTCTCATACTGTACATACAGTATATGCGCGTGCGGCAGGTGCTGCTGTTGTTCGCGTCGGTGCCTTTAGGGGCGGTATGCGGTCAGGCGACGCTTGTGATACTTGGCATGACGACCAACTTCTTTGCGATGCTGGGAATACTCAGTATGCTTGGCATTGTGCTTGCCAACGCGATCGTGCTTGTGGACTTTATCAATGCGGAGCGTAAAAACGGTTCATTTGTCGATGACGCGTGCCGTATAGCCGGTGAGAAGCGCTTGCGGCCGATAATGATGAGCACTATGACTACTGTGCTGGGATTTCTGCCGCTTGCCATGTCAGGTCAGACCTTGTTTGTGGGAATGTCCATATTACTAATGGCGGCGCTCACAATATGCATGGTCTTTAACCTCGTTATGGTGCCGACCATATATTCGATTATAGAAAAGGATCAATGAGCTAAAGCAAAGGAGACAGAACATGAAAAAAATAATTGCATTAGCGCTGTGCGCGGCGATCGCGTCACCGACGGCGGTGTATGCTGCTGACACTAAAACGGCAGATGCAAAAAAAACGGTGTTTACCGTTTCCGAGGCAACGGATTATATGCTAAGCAACAGTCTTGAGCTGAAAGCTGCTGAGGAGAATGTTTCATACATGGAACTAAAGCAGAAGGCGGATGCCGGAATGCGTAAGCGTCTGAATAATAAGGAGGTTGCCGCAAGCGTTAATGATCTTAATACTATGCTTGTGACCGGCGGATATGTGGAATATTCCGACGGTGTGCAATATGATATAGCTAAAAGAAATTTGCCTGAAACAAAATATAAGCTCAGAATGCAGCTTGAAAATAAATTTTACAGCTGTCTTAATTCCGATAAAAAGGTCATAGTTGCTCTAAAAGCGTTAGAGAACGCTGAGGAAAATGAGCGTATTGCAAATGCGAAGGCTGAGGCGGGAGTTATCGGCTCTATTGAAGCCGAAAGCTTTTCGCTTGCGGTGATATCGGCGGAAAACGATTATGATTCGGCGGTGCGCTCTCGTGATTATATGTATTCCGAGCTTAAGCAGCTCATGGGATATCCGTATGATGCGGAAATAACTCTTACAGGTACATTTGAGCGCCAGCCGATGAATACAACAAAGCTTGAAACAGCGCTTGACGGACTTGATAAAACCACAAACAAGCTTAATCTTGACGCGGGTATAGAGCTGCAGAGAAAGCTGCTTGATGAATACAAAGCGCTTTATACAACCTCGATGGTAGATTATAAAGCGCAGAAGTATGCGTATGCCCAAGCGGAGGCGGAGTATAATGAAAATGTAGGTAAGCTTCGTCTTGCGATAACGAGCGCGTATAATACGATGGTCGATACATACGATAAACTGGACTATATCGACAAGTCCATAGATCTGCTTGAGAAGCAGGCGGACGCGAAAAAGACAACATACGAGCTGGGTATGTCCACGGCAACGGAGTATATCAGCGCTGTGCAGCAGCTTGATTCGCTGAGACTCAGCCTTGTCGATGCAGAGATCGGGGCATATCTGGCGTCAAAATCCTATGAAATGTCTTATCATAGCGCAAAAGAAGAATAAAGCAGGAACGGAGAGCATGATCAGCTCTCCGTTTTTGAATGTTCATATATATATTTTGTTATCTGATCAAGAGATGCAAGCAGGGTCGAAGGGTCTGTTTGACAGTCATCCTCTGTTACCCAGTATTCAAGAAGCGATGTAGCGCCGCCTATATATATGGTCGATACTATCCTTGCGAGCGAGTCGTTGCAATTCGGGATCACGCGTTTAAGTCTTTCGGCAGAGCTGTATATCATAATATTACGCAGCTTGTTCATAAATCCTGTATTGGCATTGAACATTATACGGTATTCCCTCTTATGGTCTCGCACATAGCGGAATGTGGCAAAAACACTATCCTCTGCTGTGCGAAGGTCATTCGACGGAACATTGAACACCGCGGATATCATAGTCTGTTCGGTACGCTCCAAAAGGTCGTATATATCTAAATAGTGCAGATAAAATGTGCCGCGGTTCATGTCCGCATATTCGCACAATTCCTTAACGGTTATTCTGTTAAGATCTTTTTTTTCAAGATAATAAAAAAGTGCTGATGTAAACGCTTCCTCAGTTTTTCTGTTACGTCTGTCCACAAATATCCACCTCCACCTTGATTATAACGTATTTTTTATTAAAAATCAAGAACTAAGAAAAAAATACTTGAATTATTACTATAAAGATGATACAATGATATATGTATAACATAAAAGGAGAACGAAACGCGGCATGAAGCAAAATACAGATGAATGGACTACTGTTATAAGACCAAAAGCAGGATGGTTCGATATAGATCTTAAAGATATATGGCACTACCGTGACCTTATAGTGATGTTTTTAAAGCGCAATTTTAACAGTGCGTATAAGCAGACTATATTGGGACCGCTGTGGTTTCTTATAAATCCGCTTTTATCATCGTCAATGTACACGATCGTGTTCGGACAAATTGCAAAAATCTCAACAGACGGCGTGCCCCAATTTTTGTTTTACTTATGCGGTAATACGGCATGGGGATACTTTTCGAGCTGCTTGAGCTCGACCGCATCTACTTTCACCGGCAATGCATATTTATTCGGTAAGGTGTATTTTCCGCGTCTTGTGTCGCCTATAACAACTGTAATTTACGCGCTTTTGTCGTTTTCTATACAGATGCTGGTGCTTGTGGTGTCAATGGTTATTTTTGCGGTGCGAGGCGAGCCGGTACATCCCAATTGGAGCTTGCTGCTGTTGCCGGTAATGATAGCGCAGATGGCGCTAATGGGAATGGGCTTTGGTATAATAGTATCATCTGTTACTACAAAATATCGCGATCTCAGCATACTTGTCGGGTTTGGGCTGCATCTCTGGATGTACGGCACACCGGTGGTATATCCGATCTCTCAGGTACAGTCAATAGCACCGGGGTTGGTAAAGCTTATTTGGCTCAATCCTGTTGCGCCTATAATCAACAACTTCCGCTACGCTCTTCTCGGCTGCGGCAGCTTTAATACCTACTATTGGCTGATAAGCTGGGGAGTGACCGCTGTCGTGCTGTTTTTAGGAGTGCTCATATTCAGTAAAGTAGAGCGCACATTTATGGATACTGTCTGATAGGAGGCGCGGCATGAATCCTGGAATTAATTTAAGGGATCCCTCAAAGGGGAACGAGGTAGTAATAGAGATAGATAACGTAAAAAAGCAGTACCGTCTCGGTACGATCGGCGGAGGCACTCTCAAGGGCGATTTGCAGAGCTGGTGGGCGCGGGTGCGCGGCAAGGAGGATCCGAACACAAAGATAGGCTCAAAGGTATATGCTAAGAACGAGAAGTTTATGGCGCTTAACGGCGTAAGCTTCAGCGTCCGCAAGGGTGAGACAATAGGCCTTATAGGCGGGAACGGTGCCGGTAAATCAACGCTGTTAAAGCTTCTTTCCCGCGTTACGGCGCCTACAGAAGGTGAGATTCGTATCAGAGGAAAGGTATCATCCATGCTTGAGGTCGGCACCGGCTTTCATCCGGAGCTGACAGGCAGAGAGAATGTGTACCTTAACGGCGCGATCCTTGGCATGAAAAGAGCCGAGGTCGATGAAAGGATAGAAGATATAATTGATTTTTCCGAATGCCGGCAGTTTATAGATACACCCGTTAAGAGGTATTCATCGGGAATGTTTGTAAAGCTTGCGTTTTCGGTCGCGGCTCATCTTAACAGCGACATAATGCTTATGGATGAAGTGCTTGCGGTGGGAGACATGGCATTTCAGCGCAAGTGTATAGATAAGATGGTGTCGGTTGCCCGTGATGAGGGAAAAACCATAATATATGTCAGCCATAATATGCAGACTATACGTCAGCTGTGCAACCGCGCGATCGTGCTCAGGAAGGGCGAGGTCATCTTTAACGGAGATGTTGAGGAGGGCATAGGCATTTATCTGCGTAATGACGAGGTTACAGCGAAGATCTTTAATGACTTTTCCGGTTTACACCGGTATAACTTCCTGACCGATAAGGTGTTGATGGATTCGCTTGAGGTACTTGATAAGGATATGTGCCGGTTTACAGATGATGAAAAAATTCGCTTCAGACTGAATATGCATTGCAACGAGGATGTAGAAAGACTTAGTCTGAGGTTTATGATACATAATTCCGACCAGGTCGTTACGGCTACAAGCGTGTGCAGTGACTTTATGAGCTGTAAAAAGGGAGAGAGCTACAGCCGGGTATTTGAGCTGGATGTGAGTCCGCTTGCGAGCGGTGTATACAAGGTGCTTCCGGTTCTGTTTGAGCTTGGCGAACTGGGTGAGGTAATAGATTGTGACGGAGTTTATCCGGGTCTTGTATTTGAGCACGAAAAGACAACAAGGCTTGATTGGAAGAGCAAACTGTATGGTGATACTACGCTTGAAGATATGGTTTGTATAGAATAAAACAGCTTGCAAGGAGGAATTAGAGTGATACGATATGCAACATATTTAATGGTGTATCTTGGCAGTGCTTTGATGATCTATAATATTTGCGGATTCGTCAGTTTTGCACGCGGTCTGCGCGGGCAAAAGACTTGGGAGAAGCATCGTAGAATACTATATCTTCCTATAGTGCTGCTTATCCTGTTCTTTATAGGATATCTTGCGGTAGGTATTTTCGGTGATCCCGATCTTATAGTTTCCGGCATTCTGTTTGGCGGAAGTATATTCGTTTTTGTAATGTATAAGCTGATGACACATATAAAAGACATGATATCGGAGGGAGAGCTTATCAATGCAAAGCTGATAGCGGCAGAGGAAAGCAACAGAGCAAAAACGGATTTTCTTGCAAGCGTCAGCCATGAGATGAGAACGCCTATGAATGTTATTATCGGTCTTGACACGATAGCGCTGAGAGAGCCGGATCTTTCGCCCGATAACAGACATCGGCTTGAAAAGATCGGCGAGAGCGCAAAGTATCTTTTAGGACTTATAAACAACATTCTTGAGCTTAATAATGCAAAGACACATGAGTTTGAGATAAAGAACGAGCTGTTTTCGTTAAGCGATTCGTTACGACAAGTAAACGCGATAGCGAGCAGCCTGTGCGAGGACAAGGGGCTTTCATACGAGTTCGAATATTCGGATGACGTTGATGGGAGCTACCTTGGAGATGAAACTGTTTTGAAGCAGGTACTCCTGATATTGCTCGATAATGCCGTTAAATACACCGATGCGCCCGGTACGGTGAAGCTTTCGCTCTATTTCACCGAAGAGGACAGCGGCGCAAGAACGGTACGTTTTACTGTATCGGATACCGGCAAGGGGATAGACAGCGCCTTCCTTCCGCGCATATTTGACGCGTTTGCGTGTGAAAATCAGTCCATGACAGGCGGTATAGGAACAGGGCTCGGACTTGCGGTAGCCAAGGGCTATGTAGAGCGTATGGGCGGCAGCATCACTGCCGAAAACGGAAAGGATAAGGGCGCGGTATTTTCGATCATGCTGCCGATGACGATCATAGCTGAAGATCCTGAGTCTCAGCGTGAGCAGACGGAGGAGATTACTCTTGAGGGTAAACGGATACTAATAGTTGAGGATATACCGGAGAATGCCGAGATCGTTGCCGACCTGCTTGAGCTTGAGGGTGTTGTGTCCGAGCATGCTGAAAACGGCAAGATAGGCGTGGATATGTTCCGCGAATCACCGATAGGATATTATGACGCGGTGCTTATGGATCTCAGGATGCCGGTTATGGACGGACTTACCGCAACGCGCGAGATAAGAAACTCAAACCGTGCGGACGCGGGGACGATCCCTATAATCGCGCTCTCGGCAAACGCGTTTGAAACGGATATAAAGAAATCGCTTGATGCGGGAATGAACGCGCATCTTGCAAAGCCTGCCGATGCGGATCAGCTTTATGCGACTATAAATAAATTCATAAGCCTGAACAAGGCGGATACATAAACAGGATGCAAAAGAATAAACAACAGGGCAGATTGCAGGACGATCAGGGAGGTTATTATGTTTAAATCTAATCAGATACAAAGACCGCAGCTTGTGCTTGTGGTGGACGATCAGGAGATAAACCGCGATGCGTTAGGTGTCATTCTTGAGGGAAAATACGAGGTAATATATGCTTGTGACGGTAAGGAGGCACTCGAAAAGATAGATGAGCATATAGACGAGCTTGCGATGGTTATGCTCGACCTTATGATGCCGGAGATGAACGGCTATGAGGTTCTTGAGTATATGCGCGAAAACGATCGTATGCGGCATTTGCCGGTGATCGTGCTTACCGCCGATAAGGATGCTGAGCTTAAGGCTCTGCAGCTTGGTGCGGCTGACTTTATCACGAAGCCGTTTGATCTGCATGAGGTAGTGCTTGCCCGTGTGGGCAGGATAATAGAGCTGAGCGAGGGACGTAAGCTTATCTCTGCTGCCGAGCATGACAAGCTAACCATGCTTTATAACCGTAACTTCTTCTTTGAATATGCAAACAGGCTGTATAACTATCATCCGGAGCTGCATTTGGACGCTATAGTAATGAATATAGAGCAGTTCCATTCCGTAAACGCGCTTAACGGACGTGATTTCGGTGATGATGTGCTTCGCATCATAGGCAACGAGATCCGCGCATTCCTTGCGGAAACACAGGGAATAGCAAGTCGGTTTGATGCGGATCGATTTGATATATACTGTGTTTATAATGGGGATTACCGCGATCTGTTTGATCGGTTCCAGCAAAAAGTAAACAGTATATCTCCGAATGTGAGTATACATCTGAGAATGGGTGTTAAGCCGTGGCGCGAGAAAGTAGAGCCTGTTCTTATGTTTGACCGCGCAAGAGCCGCGTGCAACATGGTACGAGGCAATTATCAAAAGCCGCTCATGATATATGATGAGGATATGCGTATGGGCGAGCTGCTCAATCAACGGCTTCTCAACGATCTGAAGAGCGCGGTCAAGGACAGACAGCTGAAGGTGTTTTATCAGCCTAAGTATAACATCCAGTGTGATCCGCCGAAGCTCAGCAGCGCGGAGGCACTGATACGCTGGGATCATCCGGAGCTTGGTATGATCTCGCCGGGCGCGTTCATACCGCTGTTTGAGGGTAACGGGCTTATAAGCGTGGTCGATAATTTCGTATGGCACGAGGCAGCAAAGCAGGTAGCTGAATGGCGTGATAAATATAACTACACGGTTCCGGTGTCGGTCAACATATCTCGTAACGATGTCTTCGATACAACACTTATTGACAGGCTCAAGGAGCTTGTTGAGGAGAATGGACTTGATTTCAGCCATATCAAGCTGGAGATAACAGAGTCCGCGTATACCGAAAACACAAAGCAGCTTGTTGACGTGATAGAAGGACTCAGAAATTTGGGCTTTGAGATAGAGATGGACGACTTCGGCTCGGGCTACTCGTCGCTTAATATGTTATCGTCCATGCCGATAGATGTGCTGAAAATGGATATGAAATTCATCCGTAATATAGAGACTAACGAGACTGATCGCCGTCTTGTGCAGATGGTGCTCGATATTGCAAAATACCTGAAGGTGCCGGTAGTTGCGGAGGGTGTTGAAACAGAAAATCAGCTTGAGATATTGAGGCAAGCGGATTGTGATCTGGTGCAGGGATATTACTTCTCGCGCCCGCTGCCTCCGGAGGGTTTTGAAGAGTTGATAAAACGTGAAATCACGATAGAAAGGAACTAATATTATGAATTTACAGGAACTGTATGCAGCCATAGACGGAGATTACACACATGCAGCGAAGGTTCTTAGGATGGATAAGCTTATCGATAAGCATATCCGTAAACTGCCGGGAAACAACGTTGTGAGCGGATTGGTCGAAGCGGGCAGAGCTATGGATGCGACCGCTATATTTGAAAACGCGCACGCAATGAAGGGCGTTTGCTCTAATCTGGGACTTACCAAACTTGCGGAAGCAGCTACGCTGCTCTCTGACGAGTTCCGCCCGGGCACACCGCGGGAGCTCACAGACAGTGAGGTTGCAGAAAAGATAGACGAAATAGAGGCACAGTTCAATAAGACAATAGACGTAATAGAGCAGTATGCAAGCTCATAACCAGAAGGGATCGATAGTGAATGGATCAAATTAAAAACCGAACGGAGGGCAATGGCAAGACAGCTAAATATCTTTCAGCATTCGGTGCATGGGCACTCGCCTTCGGATGCAGTGTTGGCTGGGGCGCGTTTGTTATGCCGGGGACTACCTTTTTACCTGTTGCGGGACCTATAGGCTCCGCGCTCGGACTTGGCATAGGCGCTGTCGTTATGATTATCCTGGCTAATAATTTTCATTATCTGATGAATGTCTATCCGGACGGAGGCGGCACATATACATATACAAAAAAATGCTTTGGCTATGACCAGGGTTTTTTGAGCGCGTGGTTTCTTATACTGACATACATAGCTATAATCTGGGCAAATGCCACGGCGCTTCCGCTTATAGCGAGGACGGTCCTCGGCAGCACGTTCCAGTTCGGATTTGATTACTATGTAGCAGGGTTTCATGTATATATGGGTGAGATACTGCTCTCGATAGGCTCGCTTATAGTGGCGGCGATCCTCTGTCTTAACAGAAGGATATCTCAGTTGTGGCAGATAATATTTGCGGTTCTGCTTTTCTGCGGTGTTGTGATCTGCTTTTCCGTCGCTGTCGGCAGAGGAAGAACACATGTAATGATAGATCCGGCATTCATGCCGGGCAATGCGCCGATCAGCAGCACGTTTACAATATTTGCTCTCGCGCCGTGGGCGTATGTCGGCTTTGAATCAATATCGCACTCAGCTTCCGAGTCAAAGTATCCGCTAAAGCACGCATTCCGGATAATGGTGATAGCGCTTATCACCGCAGGAACGGCTTATGTGTTGCTTTCACTCTTATCGGTCGCTGCATTGCCCATAGGCAGCCGGTCATGGACAGATTATATCTCGCGTCTTGGAGAATACTCCGGCGTTGAGGCACAGCCGGCTTTTTACGCGGCAAGCGTTGTTATGGGCAGGTACGGAATAATATTGCTTGGTACGGCGGCTCTCGGTGCGATATTTACCGGTCTTATAGGTAACTTTATAGCGATAAGCCGGCTGCTGCGCACAATGGCTGAGGATGAAATGATACCGAAGGGGATCGGAAACCTCAATAAAAACAATGTGCCGCGCAACGCAATTATCGGTGTGCTTCTGATATCTGTTATACTGCCGTTCTTTGGCAGAACAGCGATAAGCTGGATAGTTGATGTTACTACCGTAGGTGCGACGATCGCGTATGCCTTTGCGTCGGCAGCCGCATACAAGACCGCGCAGCGCGAGGGGAAGCAATCGGTCATTGTTTCCGGAGCAGCGGGAGTTATAATTTCGCTTCTGTTCGCGCTTGAATTTCTTATACCGAATATCACATCCGTCAAGACACTCGCGACACAATCATACCTGATCCTTGCAGCATGGGGGATACTTGGATTTGTAGTGTTCTGGATGCTGCTGAAAAGGGACAGACATCGCCGTATCGGGCGATCCATTGTCGCGTGGGTGATATTGCTCGGACTTATTATCTTTACCTCAAGCGTATGGATGCGGCAGACAACTAATAAGGCGGTTACAGACTTTATTGAGCCTGTACATAACTATTACAGCCAGCGAATGGACGATGTGGGTCAGGAGATGTCTTCAAACGAAAAAAGACAGTCATATCGTTTTCTGGATAAGGAGATGGGTAATATTTACCGCGTTCTTGATGCAGCCTCCGGTACGCAGACGGTGCTTATCGTCATGGCACTTATTATCCTGTTTGTTATTTATGCAAAGATACAAAAGCGCGAAAAGGAGATAGAGATCGAAAAAGCGCTGGCTGAGGAGACCAGCCGGGCAAAAACAAGCTTTCTCTCCAATATGAGCCATGAGATCAGAACACCTATGAACGCGATCATCGGTCTTAATAATATCGCGCTCAGAGATTCGAATCTCACGCAGCGAACAAGGGATCATCTTGAAAAGATTGGCGCGAGCGCAGAGCATCTGTTAGGGCTTATAAACGATATACTTGATATGAGCCGGATCGAATCGGGCAGAATGGTGCTAAAGAATGAGGAGTTCAGGCTCAAGGAGATCATCAACCAGGTAAATGTTATAATAAACGGTCAGTGTATCGATAAGGGGCTTGATTATGAGTGCCGTATCGAGGGAGATATGCACGACTTCTATTACGGCGACGATATGAAGCTGAAACAGGTGCTTATAAATATTCTCGGCAACGCCGTTAAGTTTACCGAGGCGCCCGGGAAGGTTACGCTTATCGTGGAGCAGATCAGTGACAGTGACGATAACGCGTGCATGCTCAGATTTATTATGCGCGATACGGGTATCGGTATGGATGAGGCGTACATACCAAAGATCTTCGAGTCATTCTCGCAGGAGAACGAAAATGCGGCAAACCGCTACGGCAGCACGGGTCTCGGAATGGCCATTACCAAGAGTTTTGTGGATATGATGAACGGCGGGATAGAGATACAGAGTAAAAAGGGAGTAGGCTCGGTATTTACTGTTACTGTGCCGCTCAGGTTCTCAGATCGTATAGCAGAAGCGGAGCAGGATGCCGCAGATGTGGATCTTTCCGCAGTGCTTGACGGGATCAGGGTGCTTATTGCGGAGGACGTTGACGCGAACGCGGAGATACTTGCCGATCTTCTGGAGCTTGAGGGTATTGAAAGTGAACGGGCTGAAAACGGCAAGATCGCAATAGATATGTTCAGCGACAATCCGGCAGGATATTATAACGCTATACTGATGGATGTCAGGATGCCGGTGATGGATGGACTTTTTGCGACAAGAGTGCTCAGAGAGCTCAGTCGTGCGGACGCGAAAACAATCCCGGTAATAGCCATGACAGCAAATGTATTTGACGAGGGCGTTGAGCGCTCGATTGAGGCGGGCATGAACGCGCACCTGTCAAAGCCGATAGAGCCGGATAAGTTATATAAGACACTGGCGGAATTTGTCAATAAAAACATATAGCGTTTTAATTAGAAAGGATAAGTAAATATGTATATAGGTATTGATCTTGGAGGAACAAATATAGCGGCCGGTCTTGTCACAGACAAGGGTGAGATTATGGCAAAAGCTTCCGTTCCGACCAACAGCGGACGTCCGACAGAGGAAATTGTGAGAGATATGGCGGAGCTATCTAAGCAGCTCATTACCGAAAACGATCTTAGCATTGACGATATAGAGGCTGTCGGCATCGGTTGTCCCGGTACGATAGACTATAAGACGGGCGAGGTGGTGTATTGCAATAATATTAAAATGGATCACTTTCCTCTTTCTGATGTGTTCAGGAAACATCTTGATCTGCCGGTACGCGTAGACAATGACGCGAACTGCGCAGCGTTAGGCGAATATAAGATAAACGGCGGCGGTGCAAGCAGTTATTTGCTTATAACGCTCGGCACCGGTGTGGGTGGCGGACTGATACTGAACGGCAGACTTCACAGAGGCTTTAACGGAGTAGCGGCAGAGCCGGGACATATAACGCTTGTATCCGGCGGTGAGAGATGTACTTGCGGCAAAGAGGGCTGCTGGGAGTGCTATGCATCCGCGACCGCGCTTGTCCGCGACACAAAGCGCGCGATGGAAAAGGCGCCGGACAGCCTTATGCATAAGGTAGCGGCAAATGCGGGCAAGGTCGGCGGTAAGACTGCGTTTGATGCGGCGGAAATGGGCGACAGCGCGGCAAAGCAGGTGGTGGATAATTACATCCGCTATGTAGCTGACGGTATTGTGAGCTGTGCGAACTTTGTCCAGCCAGAGATAACCGCGATAGGCGGCGGTGTGAGTAAACAGGGTGAGAGTCTTATCGCGCCTATTCGCGAGTATGTTTATCGATACGAATATAACAAGCATATGCCTAAGATGAAAGTAGAGGCTGCAAGCCTTGGCAACGACGCGGGAATAATAGGCGCGGCGATGCTGTGTATGGAGGAGTAAGTTTGGATAAAATCGCTCATCTCGCACGTTTTCGCAAGCTTATGTACACTGAGTACACGGCGCTTGCTCAAACGCACGATTAGCATCCGAAAGATGTCGGACGGGCGTAGCCCGGTTTTGCGCAGCAAAACTGCTGACAGGGACGATTTTCTCTCAAACTTAGGTTTTGTGGAAGAATTTAATAATCATAAGTTAAAAAAGGAGAATATCAACATGAACAAAACAAAAAAGATCTTTTCATTTTTGGCGGCATCGACAATAGCGGTATCAATGCTGCCGGGAACGTATGCGGCTGATGATGATATAACGGTTATCATTAACGGCACCGAGCTGCAGATCGCTGAGGATGACACAAAGCCGTTTATAGAGGATGGACGGACTCTTGTGCCTATGCGTGCTGTTTTCGAGGCATTGGGAGCAAGCGTTGATTGGGACGATGAGACCAAGACTGTGACCTCACATGATAAAAGCAACACCGCAACCATTAAGATACAGGTCGGCAGCGACACCGTTAAGATAAATGACAGTGATGTTAAGGTCGATGTTCCGGCAAAGATAGTTGATGGAAGAACGGTCGTACCGCTGCGAGTAGTTGCTGAGGGGCTGAGCTGTGATGTTAACTGGACAGCAGAGACAAGGACAGTAACCGTAACATCAGCAACAAATAGCAGTGATCTATCGCTATGGACAGACGAAGCGAAGGCTAAAGCGGAGCTGACTGCATATATGAATGCTATTACTGATCCGAAGTCGGCTGATTATATTCCTGTAGAATACCGTGTAGCAGTGTTCGATCTTGACGGAACGCTGTTCTGTGAAACAGATCCGAACTACTTTGACTATTGCCTGCTGAAATATCGTGTTCTTGATGATCCGGAGTATAAGGATAAAGCATCGGAATTTGAGCGGGAGACGGCAGAAAAGATAAAGGAGCAAAATGAGACGGGGAAGTCGTTCCAGGGTCTTGAGGTAGACCACGGCAAGGCGGTAGCATCCGCATTCAAGGGAATGACTGTAGGCGAGTTCAATGAGTACATACAGGAATTCAAAAAGCAGCCCATGCCAAGCTATGAAGGAATGACGCGTGGAGGCGGCTTCTATAAGCCGATGCTGGAAGTGGTCGATTATCTGAAGGCGAATGATTTTGATGTTTATGTTGTAAGCGGAACAGACAGATTTATTGTTCGCGGTATTGTAGACAACTCACCGCTTGACCTGCCCAACAGAAAGATAATAGGCTCTGATGAAACTCTCGTTGCGACCGGTCAAGGGGATACGGACGGTCTTAACTACGTCTTTACGGATCAGGATAAGCTGGTGCTTGGCGGAAATTTCATCATCAAGAACCTTAAAATGAACAAGGTAACAGTAATAATGCAGGAAATAGGTCAGCAGCCTGTTCTTTCATTCGGAAACAGCACCGGCGATGCGAGCATGGCTGAATACGTTACAACAAATAATCCGTACCGCAGCCTTGCGTTTATGCTCTGCTGCGACGATACGGAGCGCGAGAACGGCAATGTGGAAAAGGCAGATAAGATGTATAAGCTCTGTGATGAATTTGACTGGGTGCCTGTTTCTATGAAGAATGACTGGACGACCATCTACGGCGACGGCGTTAAGTACACCGGTGCAGAATAATATATTTTATAGCTATGCATGAAATAAAGTGTCCTAAGTGCGGAGAGGTCTTTCAGGTAGACGGATCCGGATATGCCGCAATAGTTAAGCAGGTGCGTGACAGCGAGTTCCGTAAGGAGATAAGCGAGCGTGAAAGCGTTTATAAGGCAGAGCGTGATTCTGCCGTAAAGATAGCTGTTGCAGAGCTTGGCTCGGAAAAAGACAAGGAAATATTACGGCTTGAGGCTGCAATAAGTGAGGAGCGGAACGAGAAGCAGGCGGAGCTTGAAAGGCTTGCATCCGAAATGGATAAGAAGATCGCGGAAAAGGAGCTGGAGATAACAAGGCTCAAAGGCGAGCTGGAGCTGAACAAGACCGGTACAGATCTTGCCGTTAAGACCGCGGTCCAGGAAAAGGAATCAAGGATAATCGAGCTTGAAAACAAGCTCGATCTGACCGCTGCCGAGTGGGAGCTGAAGGAACGGTCTTTACGCGAAAAGCACGCTGATGAGATAAAGCGCAGAGAGGAAGAGGTCGCGTACTATAAGGACTTCAAGGCAAGGCAGTCGACCAAGATGGTCGGAGAGAGCCTTGAGCAGCACTGCGAGATGGAGTTTAACAAGCTAAGGGCAACCGCATTCCGCAGTGCATACTTTGAGAAAGACAATGATGCGCGAACCGGCAGTAAGGGCGACTATATATACAAAGAGACATCTGATGATGGAATTGAGTTCATCTCCATCATGTTTGAGATGAAAAATGAGATGGACACCACTGCGACAAAGCATAAAAATGAGGATTTCTTTAAGGAGCTCGATAAGGACAGAAGGGAAAAGGGCTGTGAATATGCGGTGCTTGTCAGCTTGCTTGAAGCCGACAGTGAGCTGTACAATTCCGGTATTGTGGATGTATCATATAAATATCCGAAAATGTATGTTATAAGACCGCAGTTTTTTATACCCATAATAACACTTCTGAGGAATGCGGCGATCAATTCGCTCGGCTATCGGCGTGAGCTTGAGGTTATTCGCAATCAGAATATCGATATTACTCATTTCGAAGAGGATATTAACGATTTCAAGGACAAGTTTGCGCGGAACTACAGGATTGCCAGCGAAAAATTCAAAACAGCGATAGATGAGATAGATAAGACTATAGACCATCTGCAAAGGACCAAGGAAGCGCTGCTCTCGTCAGAAAATAATCTCAGGCTTGCGAATAACAAGGCGGAGGATCTTACAATAAAGAAGCTGACAAGGAAAAATCCGACAATGGCGGCAAAGTTTGCGGAGCTTGAAAACAGCAATACCGATAAATAAGAAGCTTGATTTTTCGAGTTATCTTGAAATAACGTATATGAAAATAAATTATGGAGGTACAAATATGTCAAACAACATTCGTCCCGAAACAATGGAAAGAATAACCACTCCGGAGTTGGCAAAGGCTTTTATCGATGAAAAGCTTGTTGAGCTTCGTGAGCAGATAGGTGATAAGAAGGTGCTGCTGGCGCTCTCCGGAGGAGTGGATTCGTCGGTAGTGGCTGCGTTGCTCATAAAGGCTGTGGGCAAGCAGCTTGTGTGCGTGCATGTTAATCATGGACTGCTCCGCAAGGGTGAGCCTGAGCAGGTAGTAAAGGTATTCCGTGATGAGATGGATGCAAATTTAGTTTACGTTGACGCAGTAGACCGTTTTCTTGATAAGCTCGTTGGAATTGCTGAGCCGGAGAAGAAGAGAAAAATAATCGGCGCGGAGTTTATACGCGTGTTCGAAGAGGAGGCGCGCAAGCAGGAAGGAATAGAATTCCTTGCGCAAGGGACCATCTATCCCGATATTTTGGAGAGCGGACCCGTAAAGGCGCACCACAATGTCGGCGGTCTTCCTGAGGATCTGCAGTTTGAGCTTGTTGAGCCGCTTAAATTTTTGTTTAAGGATGAGGTGCGTGTTGTTGGAGATGCGCTCGGTCTGCCGGCAAATATGGTATACCGCCAGCCGTTTCCGGGTCCCGGTCTTGGTGTGCGCTGCATAGGCGCAATCACGCGGGATCGGTTGGAGGCAGTGCGTGAGTCTGACGCGATACTTCGTGAGGAATTTGCAAAGAACGGACTTGAGGGCAAGGTGTGGCAGTATTTCACGATCGTTCCTGATTTCAAGTCTACCGGCGTTAAGAATGATAAACGCAGCTACGAGTGGCCTGTGATCATCCGCGCCGTGAACACGCGCGACGCTATGATCGCAACAGTAGAGGATATCCCGTTCTCGCTCCTGCAGCATATCACGAGCCGCATAACAAGTGAGGTAGCAGGCGTTAACCGCGTCCTCTACGATCTCACCCCGAAGCCGACAGGCACTATTGAGTGGGAATGATGAATTGACATTCAAAAAACCGCTTGTATCAAAGGTTTTTGACTTTGAATGCACCTTTTTGGTAACAATTTAATAAAAACACATCGCTGTAAAAACCTAATAAGTTAAAGTCTGTCATTTTGCAGATCTCGTTAAATGCAAAACAGAAAGGAAAATGAACGATGAAAAAGATTCAAAAAACGACAGCTGCCGTTATTGCTGTGATAATAACAATGGCATTATCGGTGCCTGCTGTTATGGCTGAAAGCATAGAGGGACTGTCATTTACTACGCCTATGGAGCTTCCCAAATACAAATCTGAAACAATAGTTACACCGTGGGTAATGTACACCGGTTGGTCGGACGATGAGGGTGTTTTAAAGGGCGATAATTGGATCGAGTATTGCTACGCTGCCGCTGTTGCTGTGGATTCCAAGGATGTGGTGACCTATGGCAAAGAAGCGATGGATAGCAAATATCGGACAACCCCCGAAGAAATTGATGTAAAATGCACCTATGGTGCGGGACTTTATGCCGTATCGGATTTGGATAAAGACGGTTGGATTGAGCATTTTAAAAGCGAAAGCGCAGACCTGTATCGAAACGCTCAAATATCCTCCGCAAATGCGGAAACACATAACGGGGTAGAATTTTTTCGGATAGATTTTACACAAAATGGGCTTGAAGAAATTATTCTTTATGCGCCTTCGGAATCAGGAGATCTATTTAGTTTTGCATACACATATAAACCTTCAACCGGCGTAGATCAAAAATTCAAACAGGATTTTTGGGATGTTTTGGATACCGTCTCCCTCAGGCAGAAAGGCTCATCTTCATCGAGCGGCGCAGCTTCGCCTCCTTCAAGTTCTGCCACACCGCCTCCGTCAAGCGATGGAGTCCGTCGTGGCGGTACCAAGACAACCACGACCGATGATGGTATGGTTATCGTCGAGTATTTGTGGGATGATGCCATTAAGATTTATGTGAACGGCGCACATATCAATTCCGATACCAACCCCGTACTGGTAAACGACCGCACAATGGTACCAATCCGTGCGATTGCGGAAAAGCTGGGATACTCAGTCAGTTGGTTCCAGGAATATCAAACTGTTTCGATGCAGAAGGGGAGCGATCTTGTTCAGCTTTCCATTGGTTCAAATTCTCTGTATCACAACAGTTACAATATAATTATCGATGTTGCACCTTTGATCTATGAAGATCGTACTTATCTTCCGGTTCGTGCAGTTACAGAAGCAATGGGATGTGAAGTTGAATGGAACGGATCAGAGCGTGTGGTTTATATTAGTCAGTAATCAATAAATGAAAGGAACATTAGTGATTTGAAACCATTTTATTCAAAAAGAATAGCTGATCAGGAGTTTCTATCTTATGCGAACACAACGGCAAGAGACTCGGTAAATAAAAAGATCAAGAATGCAGTTCTGTTTTTGATCATCGTTGCTGTATGTATTATATGTACTCGCACACCTATAGCTAATTCTCTGCCAGTCGCGATTCTTGCGATTCTGGCTCTTGCAGAGCTCGCTTCGGCTGTTATGAGCATAGTGTTTTTTGTGCTTGCTATAAAAGAGCGTGGCAAAAATAAGGCGGAATATGAAGACGGAACAATAATCCGGGCAGATCAATTTGAGAGTCAAAGAACAAATGTTGACGGAGAAGTTTTCAATGAAGATGTTTGCGTGATAGGCTTGCAGCTTGAAAGCGGCAGGCAGGTCAAGATAGAGGGTGAGAAGGCAAAGGCGTACTATCATTATGTGAATAAAAATGATAAGGTTCGTTATCATCCGTATCTTCCGTATCCTATAGAGCTGTATGATAAGAGCAACGTAAATATTTGTGTGTTCTGTGGCACGGCTAATGGATCCGCAGCGGATAAATGTCAAAAGTGCGGTAAACCTATGCTGATATGAAATCAAACAAAAGTAGTGCGTCAGACACATTAATGATAGAAAAAAGACGTTTCTTATTGACACCGGAAAAAAAATGTGATAAAATGAATTGTGAATAAAAATATTAAACAGGAGGTCATATTTATGAAAAAATTTACAGAGATCCTGAGCATTTTTGCTGTATCGGCACTTGCTTTATCGTCGATCGCAGGCTGCGGCGCTCAGAAGAAAACGGATACTGCTGATACTGCAGCAGGTAGTTCGGCGGCAGTGATCAAGATAGGCGGTATAGGCCCGCTCACGGGCGCGGCTGCTATTTATGGCAATGCTGCAAAGACAGGTGCGGAGATCGCTGTTGAAGAGATCAATGCGCTTGGCGGCGATGTTCAGTTCGAGCTCAAGTATGAGGATGACGAGAACGACGCTGAGAAGGCTGTTAACGCATATAACAAGCTCAAAGATTGGGGTATGCAGATATCACTCGGCTGCGTAACGACAAAGCCGTGTATTGCTGTATCGTCAGAGGTATTCTCAGACCGCATATTTGCGCTTACACCGTCGGCATCATCAACGGATGTTATCGAGGGCAAGGACAATATGTTCCAGATGTGCTTCACAGACCCGAACCAGGGCGTAGCTTCAGCTGAGTACATAAAAGAGCAGAGTCTCGGAACAAAGATCGGTATAATTTACAATAACTCAGATGCTTATTCAACAGGTATCTATAACAAGTTCGTTGCAGAGGCTGAAAAGCAGGGTCTTGAGATCGTAAGCACACAGACATTTACAGATGACTCGGCTAACGACTTCAGCTCACAGCTCAACGCTGTAAAAGCGGCAGGTGCGGATCTTCTTTTCCTGCCGATATACTACACACCTGCGTCACTCATCCTTTCACAGGCTGATAAGATGCAGTATGAGCCTAAGTTCTTCGGCGTAGACGGTATGGACGGTATCCTTACTCTTGAGAACTTCGATACAAAGCTCGCAGAGGGTGTTATGCTTCTTACACCGTTTGCTCCGGATGCAGAGGATGAGCTTACACAGAAATTTGTTGAGGCATACAAGGCAAAGATGGGCGATGTTCCGAACCAGTTTGCTGCAGATGGATATGACTGCGTATATTCAATATATAATGCGATCACAAAGGCAGGAATAAAAGCTGATATGAGCGCTTCGGATATGTGCGAAACTCTTGTTGCAACATTCACAAGTCCCGAATTCGTTTATGACGGTCTCACAGGCACAAGCGTTACATGGGAAGCAACAGGAGAGGTTTCGAAGAAGCCTAAGGGTATGGTTATCGAGAACGGCGCATATATAGGTATGGATTGATCGATCCCCATAAAGAACAATAGATAAATTATAAATATCGAGCCGTGAAACGGAAGCTTATGATGCTCTGCACCGCAAGATTCCTTCACGGCTTGATGTTGTTGTAGGATGGAGGAAAGCATGACTTTTATTTCTAATCTTATAAACGGGATAAGCCTTGGCAGTGTGTATGCTATAATCGCGCTCGGTTATACTATGGTTTACGGAATAGCTAAAATGCTTAACTTCGCTCACGGTGATGTTATCATGATCGGAGCGTATATGTCGTTTTGCGCGACAACATACCTTAATCTGCCGGTGCCTGTAGCGATCCTTATTGCAATGTGTGTTTGTACAGTTCTCGGTATAGTTATCGAGGGACTTGCGTACAAGCCGCTGCGGCGCGCGACTTCACTCGCAGTACTCATAACAGCTATAGGCGTGAGCTATTTTCTGCAGAATATAGCACTTATAATCTGGGGCAGTGCTCCAAAGACATTCTCATCGGTAGTTCCGTTCGGCTCTCTCAGATTGTTTAACGGAGGTCTGATAATTACTGCGGAATCGGTAGTTACTGTTCTTGCAAACATTGTTATAATGATAAGCCTTGCAATATTTACAAAGAAAAGCAAGATGGGTAAGGCGATGCGCGCTGTATCGGAGGATAAGGATGCGGCTGAACTCATGGGAATAAATGTAAATACGACAATTTCAGTTACATTTGCTATCGGCAGCGCGTTAGCTGCTATTGCGGGTGTGCTGCTTTGTTCGGCTTATCCGGTGCTTATGCCCACGACCGGCTCGATGCCCGGTATCAAGGCATTTACAGCGGCAGTATTCGGCGGTATCGGTTCTATACCGGGCGCTATGCTTGGCGGAATACTTTTGGGTATCATAGAGATATTCAGTAAATCATACATTTCAACGCAGCTTTCTGATGCCATCGTGTTCGGCGTGCTTATTGTAGTCCTTCTTGTTAAGCCTACGGGACTTTTGGGCAAGAAGATCGCTGAGAAAGTGTAAGGTGCGCCATGAAGAAATATAAAGATTTGAGCAGCTTTGCAAAAACCAATATCAAATGCTACGGTATCGTTATACTGGCATTTCTGGTAATGTATCCGCTCCAGTCATCGGGGATGATAAGCCATTCTATAAGCGGACAGCTGGTGCCTATATGCACTTATGTAGTAATGGCTATATCGCTTAACCTTACAGTCGGTTTTCTGGGTGAGCTCAGCCTCGGTCACGCTGGATTTATGAGTGTGGGCGCATTTTCGGGAGTAATAACGGCAATAAGCCTTTCCGCTGCTGTGCCGTCACCCACGATACGTCTTATCATTTCAATAGTCGTAGGCGGTCTGTTTGCCGGTATCGCGGGTCTCATAATCGGAATTCCGGTACTTAGGCTCAAGGGAGACTATCTTGCGATCGTAACGCTTGCATTCGGCGAAATAATCAAGAATATAATTAACTGTCTGTATGTAGGTATAGATGAGAAAGGTCTGCATTTCTCAATGCAGAGTGATGCGGCGCTCGGACTGTCTGAGATGGGACGGGTAATAATGAAGGGACCGCAGGGAGCGGTAGGCATAACAAAAACCGCCACCTTCCTTTCAGGAATAATCCTTATATTATTTGCACTGTTTGTTGTACTGAACCTCGTTAACAGTAAAACGGGACGCGCAGTCACGGCTATTCGAGATAACAGGATAGCTGCCGAATCGGTCGGCATTGGCATAACCCGATATAAGCTTACAGCGTTTATAATATCGGCTATGCTTGCGGGAATGGCAGGCGCGCTCTATGCGCAGAATTTGTCTGCAGTTGCGGCGACAAAGTTCGACTTTAACACGTCTATACTCATTCTCGTATTTGTAGTTCTCGGCGGTATGGGCAATATTTTCGGCTCAATAATCGCTGCGACGCTGCTGTATATGCTGCCGGAGCTTTTGAGAGGTCTTGCAGACTACAGAATGCTTATTTATGCGATAATCCTTATAATTGTTATGGTCGCTACTAACAGTACACAGTCAAAACAGATAATAGCAAAGATAAAATCTTCATTGAGAACAAGAAAGTCTAACGGAGAGGGGGCAGATCTATGACAAAAATGGTTCCTCTTCCGAGCAAGGCGATAATACCGGAGCGTGACGCGCAAAAAGATCCGATCCTTGAAACACACAGACTCGGTATAGACTTCGGAGGTCTTACCGCTGTTGACGAATTAACGCTTGCAATAGGCAGGACGGAGATAGGCGGACTTATCGGACCTAACGGCGCGGGCAAGACAACGGTATTTAATCTTATCACTAATGTATACAAGCCTACTCGTGGTGATATTATGATAGACGGTAAGCCCACGGGCGGCAAGAGCGTTTCGCAGGTAAGCCGCATGGGTATCGCGCGTACGTTCCAGAATATCAGGCTGTTTTCAGATATGACAGTTATTGACAATGTAAAGGTCGGACTGCATTATTCAATAAATCAATCACTGCTTTCTTCCGTTACGCATCTGTTCGGCTATAAGAAATCGGAGCGTGACGCGGATGAGCGCGCGCTGGAGCTGCTCTCGTTCTTTAACATGAAGCATCTTGCAAGGTTCAAGGCGGGCTCACTGCCTTACGGTGAGCAGAGGCGACTTGAGATAATCCGCGCTCTTGCGACAAATCCGAAGATAATCCTTCTTGATGAGCCGGCTGCGGGAATGAACCCGTCCGAGACGGCGGAGCTTATGGAAAACATAAGGCGGATAAGGGACAAGTATCAGATAGCTGTGCTTCTTATAGAGCATGACATGAATCTTGTCATGAATATCTGCGAGGGTATCTGTGTGCTCGACCATGGCAAAGTCATAGCAAAGGGTACGCCGGATGAGATCAAGTCTGATCCGAAGGTCATCGAAGCATATCTTGGCAAGAAGGAGGACTGACGAATGGGAAAAATATTAACGGTTGATGATATCAACGTATACTATGGTCAGATCCATGCAATAAAGGATGTTTCGGTGGATGTTGACGAAGGTGATATAGTTGCGCTTATCGGCGCAAACGGCGCGGGTAAATCGACAATGCTGCGAACCATATCCGGACTTTTACGCACCAAGACGGGAAAGATCACATTCTCAGGTGAGGATATAACGCATATTGATGCGTATAAGCTTGTAAGCCGCGGTCTTGCGCATGTACCCGAGGGCAGGCATGTGTTCCTTCAAATGACCGTGCTTGAAAACCTGGAGATGGGCGCATTTACGCGCAAGGGAGAGATAAAAGAAAGCATAAAGGATGTTTTCGAGCGTTTCCCGAGGTTGGAGGAGAGAAAGAACCAGATAGCCGGAACATTGTCCGGCGGCGAACAGCAGATGCTTGCAATGAGCAGAGCGTTAATGAGTAAGCCAAAGCTTATGATGCTTGACGAGCCGTCAATGGGACTTTCCCCGATACTTGTTCAGTTTGTGTTTGATATCATAACCGAGCTTAACCAAAGCGGAACGACGATACTTTTAGTAGAACAAAACGCGGAGATGGCGCTCAAAATCGCCGATCGTGCTTATGTGCTTGAGTCCGGAAGGATAAAATTATCCGGTACCGGTAAGGAGCTGGCAGCAAGTGACGAGATAAAGAAGGCATATCTTGGAGGCTGAATAATATTTCAAATAACGTCTGTGAAAAACACAGGCGTTATTTTTATGACAAAATACCGCCTGTGTTCATAATATATAGAGGCTGTAGCAAAATGCAACAGCCGACAAAGGGGCTGATTGGCTTTTGATGCAGAATGGACGAAACGAAGTATCATGTGGCAAAACCGCATGATACCTTGCCCGAAGGCGTACGATGGTACGTCGAGTGGTGAGTTTCGT
>JAFRDB010000140.1 GCA_017404065.1 Clostridia bacterium | reverse complement strand
GTCGATGCTCCACTGTCTATTAATGCGACTCTGAACGGATAGTCCCAACTGCCGATATTACCATTGAGTCCGCCTACCTCATAGCTGATCACATATTTCTTGCCACTCTCCAAGGCGGGCGTAAACACCGGACCGTTTGCGCTGCCTGATGCAGCAAGATTGAGAGTTCCGTCCCCCTGATCAACAGCTCCGTTTAATGTCCAGCCATTCGCATTAGAATAGCTATAAACCTCCGCAGATGCATTTGTCTGAGGTATTACTATAGCACCCGCTGTCATTGCCACCGCAATTGCCGCCGATAAAAGTTTTTTTACCTTCACAAACTATCATTCCTTTCATTATTACCCTATCTGCTAATATCTACTTCATCTAATTCCGCCAGAGGCGTAAGTCCATCAATGTCATCCCAAATATATGCAATAGCATTTGTGGCATTTTTTTCTACGGAAACGCCGTTTAATTTGCTTTCAACTGCCGCATATGTTCTTGCAGGAATCGTTTTATTCTCCGAGGACACCGCTACAAGTCTTCCATCGGAGCTATACTGCGCGATTATTATTGACGCTTTCTTCTCAGTTTCCGCAAAGTTCCGAACCATAGCTGTTGCCGAAAGAGTACTCTCAGTATTTATATCAAGGCTTGCGACATACAGATATTTATTTTCTTCGATATTTGCATAATTCGTTTGCTTTGCTTCAATTCCTGTTCCACCCAAATATATAGCTGTTCTTGTCGTATAATACTCAGGAAGAGTAAAATCAACGGAAAAAGCTCCGTTTACCGTTGGGATCTGCTTTGCATAGCCCACCGCATTTGTATCAATACTATTAATATCCATTGTTGCCGGTATCGCCAAAACTGTTACATACTGGTCATCAACGGGGTCTGTTATGCTACCCGAAACTCTTATTTTTCTTTGAGCTGCGTCATAGCTCACCGCCATGCCCTCCGCAAAAGACGGCTCTTTTACTGTTGATGTGTCTGCCGTGACGGTAATGCTTTTAGTTGTCCAGCCACTCGTTTTCCCCGCCGCAGCAAGTTCCGGATAACCTGCCCTTAATGTATAAGTTCCCGGTTCCAATACAGAGAACCATTTGCTGTATTCGCCATCAGTGACCTTTGCTGTAATGCTCTGCTGCACCGAGCCTTCCTTTATCATCTCAAGTGTCAGGCTGTCGCCTCTATTATATGTTCCCGAAACAGATATTGTTTTATTGCCGGAATCATATACAGCGCTGTCTATCTCCGCCCGGTATGTAACACACTCAACATATGTAGGGTTTACACCCGGAGTTATTGCCTTTGTTCCCGATGGACTGCTGATTGTTTCCGTAACATTTCCGCTATAATCATAAACATATGCCACATCACCCGACAGTTCAACGCTTACTGTTCTGTTAACGGAACCGTTTACATCATTATATACAACATAAAGGCTGTCTTTACCATCTGAATATTTCGCTTTAACACCGTTGTAGGTAGTGGTACCAAGTCCCAAAAATCCGCTGCTCGCATAATATGTCTGCGGTGTTTCATAGCTGATAAGAGTTTTTCCTTTTGTTAGGTCGTTATATGCCTTCATTGCATAATATGCCGGCTTAGGCGCATAGCTTGAATATGTAAGACCCAAATTGTCCTCATACGCGTCACCGGTCTGGTCATTTCTCAGATCGTACCAGAATATCTCTCCATTACGACCGTTGTCCGCAAGATACTTTTCCCAAAGCACACCATGTCTTGCTATATATGATGCCTGTACGGTTTCGGAAACATACGATGCAGAGGTGCCGGTTTCTGTCATACATACATCGCCGGTGAAGCCGTATGAATCAAACACATTCTCCCATGCGGAAAGGCCTGCGGCATACTTACTTTCTGAACCGCCTGTATACAGATGAATGGAGAATATGTCTATAAGCGCGTTCACGCTTCCCTGTGTTTTTATATAGTCAAATATCGCCTTGCCGTAATTTAGGTCAGTTGTGCTGTAACCGGTAATACAGCCGCAAAGTATTCTCGCTGTCGGATCAAGCTCCTTGATTATGGCTCTCGTATCAAGATACAGCTTTGCATAATCCGTGCCGCTCGCTGCAAGATTATAGTTAAACATACTAATATTCGGCTCGTTCCAGACCTCATACGCCTCAACATAGTCCTTAACTTCATTTACGGTGAACCGTACATAGTCAAGATACGCGCTATAATATTCCGCATTACTTTGACGCGGTACGACCGAATCCCTCTCAATGCCGTAAACAGGGTTTCCGTAGCCCAGAATGAGCAGCTGATTAATTCCTTTCTCATCGACCGATGCCATATAATTCTTTAATGAGTCCGGTATTCTCTTTGTTCCTTTTGTCGGCTCTACGGAGGTCCATCTGCATTCGTCTCTGAGCCATGGAATGTCACCGTCTTCTACCGCCGCAATATTGGATGACACATCATAACCAATTCCCATATGAGTACATACACCCATACCGCCCGCAAATGCCGTATTAGCCGAAAGTCCAGTCACCGCTGCAGCTATTGCCGCAACCAAGCATTTTTTCATGCTCATCACTTCGCCTTCCTTTCTGATTATATTCTGAGTCTTTTGTTTATCTTGACTATAAATCATCAAGTATTCCAATATTATTATAGCATAATGGGAGTATACAGTAAATAAAAAAAATCACCCACTTTCAATAATTTTTCACTTCAAAATCACCATTTCGACATATTCCTTCCCGAATATTTGCCTTTTATGATTGACATGTTACGATTCTGATGCTATAATATAAGCATCTACTGAAGGGAGCGAGCTATATATGAATTCCGCTGATTTGACAAGGTCAAAGAGAAACGAAAATGTGCATCATACACCGCATATGCCGGATGAATATCCTTTTTGGTTGTGCCAGTATGGTCACACATTTAAAGATAAGAATTATCACGAAATAACATTTAAAACAGATATATACAGAATTGAATATGTTATATCCGGCAGAGGTTATATCAACAGCAAAAAAATATCAACAGTTGTAGAAGCCGGTGATACTTATATACTTCACGAGGGAGATGACCATAACTATTACAGCGATTTCCAAAACCCGATGGATAAGATTTGGTTCAACTGTCACGGGGTGCTTATAAAAGAATTAATGAAAATATATAAGCTTGATAATGTTATTATATTTAAAGGGCTGGATACAAGCGAATGGATAAACAATATGCACAAAATTTGCCAAAGCTACAGCGATCCGTATATATTGCAAACTAAAACGAGCGTTTATTTTCTTGAGTTTATTCAGTTTCTGTCAAAGCATCATTTGGCAACGACTAGCAACACTGACCGTCTTGAAAGCACTAAAGCTTTTATTGATTTGCATATACAGGATAATATTACCATAGCTGAAATCGCACATCAACTTCACATGTCCCAGAATCATCTGATACGACTTTTTAAAGAAAGGTATGACATAACACCACATCAATATATCATACAATCCAAACTGGCAGCTGCTAAAATCATGCTTCGCACCTCCGATAAACGCATATCGGATATTGCAGACGAGCTGAATTTTATGTCCCCAACTTCTTTTTCGGACATTTTTTTTAAAAAATTCGGTATGCGCCCCTTGCCATATCGTCAACAATATAAATCACAAACAGATGATAACATAATATAACATTTTAAACCATTCTTAACAGCAAATTGAGAAGGCTATAGAATAATTGTAGTCTTAGTATTTGGCGTTCTGTTTCAATGATACATTATTCTGATTATCCAGTGATACAATAACGGCTGCCGCCCTTTTGGACGGCAGCCATTTTAATTACTTATTAACGCTATCCTTTAACCCTTTTCCTGCCTTGAATGCCGCAATCGTTGCTGCAGCAACCTTTATTGCCTCACCGGTTCTTGGGTTCTTAGCGGTTCTTTCCGCTCTCTTCTTCGTCTTAAAGGTGCCGAAACCGATAAGTGAAATCGTGTCGCCCTTTGCCAGTGCTTCTGTTATTGCCTCAGTCGTTGCCTTGAGTGCCTTCGCTGCATCAGCCTTTGATAAGCCGGACTTTTCGGCTATAGCCGCAACCAATTCTTGCTTTTTCATAATGTGTGCTCCTTTATGATTTTTATATTTATTCTCAACAGGAATACTATAGTTATAGTATATCAAAAAAACAAGCTTGTCAAGAGGTTTTACTTGAATGATTGCAACAAAATTCGGTCTGTCAAGGTCTACATCGCTGGCACGGCTCATACCCCTGTGCTATCACATTATCTCTGCTGCCCGTAAACTCACGCTTGTTTTTATCCTTCATTTGTTTCACACTGGAGCAAGTCGGATAGTGAAATTTCTTTGTGTTAGTGTTAAGAATATAAGTTGTACCAGTTGTTTCATTGTGCGCTGTTGTATCCTCTGTTGGCTCTGCTTTTGCCGCCATGCTGCCGTCCGGCCAATTATCACCGGTAGCATAGTCTATGCCCACGCCCGGCTGAACATTATAGCAGAATACATTGAACTTTATTCCACCGCCGTTATCCTCCACAGATAAAGCCTCCATTTGCACTCCGAGCGCAAGAAGGTTATCGCCTGCAAACATCGGTGTTACCCGATACAGAACATGATTATCAGTTTCTTTCACATAGTCCGCTGTCATATTCTCAAACGGCAGCATCCCTTGTATGTTCAAGTATCTGGTACCCGTTATAAGGTTTCTTTCGTTTGCATTTTCGGCTGATAATTGATAACCTATAAGGTGGCATCGGTTATATAGATACTTTCCGTCAATAAAATCATACCGTACCGTATGCCATCCCGTAGGCTTCACCATACCTATTTTGCCGCGTTCCTCCGTCGGTATTATCTCTTTGCACACATTAGCGTATGCAGTCCCGCAGCGACCGAGGCTGTCAAGCTCGCTGTATATTTCAAACGGCTCTGTTGTTAGCTCACGCTCTGCAAAGCTCGGCTCATTGCCGTTAAGCTCAACATACGGCTGCCCTGCATATGCCGGAATGTCGGATATGTTCAACTTATATTTCGGCTCCTGTGTAGGCTCTGCCGTTATTGAGGCTGCTGTTGCTGCCGTTTCTGTTGCTCGTACTGTTGATGTGCTTGTATCCGGTATGCCTGCCTGTGAGCAGCCCGCAAGCAGCATTAATGAAAGCAGTAGTCCTGTTAGTTTCTTCATTGTGCTTGTCCCCTTTTAACCGTCAATTACAATACTTTCACCGTTAAATTCCGCTTTTATTGAGGCATAATAAAATAGTCTTAAAATTAGTTGGTTTAAGACAATAAATATATATTCACCGATACCTACTTGTATTCCAGATTTATGACGGCTCTTTCTGACTGTAAACCATATATCTTGCCGAGCCGCTCAATTTCCTTCTTTTTATGCTCGTCCAATGAGTGACCGTATAGATTAAGCGTTATTCCAACGGACGAATGGCCGAGCAGCTCACTGAGCGTTTTCGGATCAATGCCTATCTCAAGCGCTCTTGTCGCGAATGTGTGGCGCAGCGCGTGGAACTTTATATTCTCTACACCTGCATCGGCTATGATCTTTTTGAATCGTCTTGCGTATGTCCTCGGCTCCACATATTTCCCGTATCGGTTTATTACAAAACCGCTATCCTTTTTAAGCGGCGAAAGCATATCAATAAGAAAGCTCGGCAACGGGATCTCTCTCTGCGACGCCAAGCTCTTTGGTGTAGAAAAGTTTATTTTAGTTTTCTTTTCTGTATCTGTATTCTCAATTCTCTGTATTGTTTCCTTGATAGCGATAATACCCTTATCAAGATTTACATTCTCCCATCTGAGCGCGCAAAGCTCACCTACTCGTATTCCTGTATAAAGGCATATTATAACGCCTATATCATTCTGCTGGTTGCGCTCGCGGATAACGGCTTCTATCCGTTTCTGCTCATCAACCGATAACGCCTTTACCTTACTTGCTCCGGTTTTAGGCAGCTTTAAGCCACGATAAAAGCCGCTCACAAGCTGCTTATCCTCCGCAGCCTCCAGAATGACCTTTAACAGCGCATATACGCTTTTTACTGTAGCTGCCTTGTATTGCAGACACATATTATCAATAAATCTCTGCAAAATATCCTTATTGAGCATCTTCAGCTTTATATCTCCCAATGCCGGCTCGATATGGTTCTTGATCCGGGACTTATACACCATGAGCGTTGAAGCCTTTATCTGCCCCTTGTTTTCAAGCCATATCTCTGTCCATTTCCGGAAAGTAAGATTAGAGGAGGCGACAGCCTTATCATTCTTTACATTCGCCTTCAGTTGTATAAGCTTTTCCTTTACCTCGGAATATGTCCTGCCATACACATATCCCTGCTTCCGCTTTCCGGACAGATCATAGCCCTTGACATATCTGCCCTCCCATCTTCCGTCCTTCCGTTTATAAATATTTTCACCTTTCCTTGCCAATTTCATCAACTCCTTCTCTGACTGATTTTGTGACGGATATATATTCAGTCGTGCTGAAATTCCGTCTTAAATAATTGACTTTCCGCAATATACATGATATAATACTGAGCAGAGGTTTTCTATACAAAAACTCAAAAAATCGCATAAAATCTATGTATAGCATAGACTCATGCGAAATCCTAAACCAACTAATTTTGCGAACTGTATAAATGGCGGGAGCTTTTACACTCCCGCCATTTTCATCATTTATCATTTTCGTGGTTTCTCAGATATGTACATCTCAGATCAAGCACAGCGTTCCGGATAATTGCGGCTAAAATCGTGTAGCCGTTACCGTTGGTCTCACCGGCGATGACCGCCTTGCGCACTCTTGCATTGGCATAGCCTGCGGCTTCGGTAAAGCCTAAATTCCCTGCTGCTACCTCGTCAAGAATATCGCCTATGATATTCTCAACTATCACGATCTGTTCCTCTGTGGCGTTCTGCGGTGCTGTTTCTCTTGGGATAGCTGCCGCAAACGCCGTTGTTGATAATGTTACCGCCGACACGAGCAGCATTGATATAATTGATTTCTTCATGGCATAAATACCTCCTTTTCTTTGATACATCCATCATACCAAACCATTCTGCCCGTGTCAAATTTGGTCGAAATTTATTTTGTCAAGCCCTCAAAAGTCTCAACGGCATTGTCTATGAACTCATATACCTCCAGTGCACGATCCTTGAGCTGATCGGGATATGTGCAGTACAGGTCAAATGCCTCTGCAAAAAACTCATTATCATTTTTCATGTAATAGTTATCATAGAGGAATAAGCCGAGCTGACGCTTGAATTCGTCCTCTGTAGAAATATCATAGCCCGTTTCCTGCAGCTTGTTATGCAGATAGTGCCCGAACTCATGTACTATGCTTTCCCCATGATCTGAGCGGATATATACCTTTTTATCGCTGTGAACATAGAAGCCTGTGTACTTACCATCGTCCGGGAACAGATTGAGCCATTCACTGTACGGTACGATCACTACCTCAAACCCATCGGTTTCAAATGCTGTGCGTATGCTTTCCGGCACATTGAGCATTAAGCTCTTTGCACAAAGCTCATATGCATTGCTGTCGGTAAGCTGCTCCGGCATATATACTGAGGTGGATATATCTATCTGCTCTTTAGGCTGTATAGTATATGTACCGTCATAATCAAGCATATATGCTATCATGTGGCAGAACTCGCCGCGTGTTATCGCTCCGGGGCTGTACGGTACTTCTTTGTTAGTACCTTCATAGCCGCGGATATAGAGCGTATTGAGGTATGTGTTATAGCTCGTGGTACGCTTTCCCCACAATGTAGCATCTATTACCTTTAGATCATTGAGCTTGAGCACGACCTCTGCCGCCGTTTCGTATGACATGTTATTTGAATAGTCACCCCTGAACAGATATTTGTCAATCCGGATATTATCCTCCCAGCCGCAGCATGGAGAGAACCAGTCCTCCCACTTATCAGGTAGTGTGTCCTCACCGCCGAATGCCTTTTCTGCAATGGTTATACCCTCTGCAACGGATATTTTATTATCCGGATAGAAATTGCCGTCACCATACCCGGATAACACGCCCATATCATTGAGCATCTGTATATCCTCATAGTATAAAACGGCTCCGGTAACATCACCGAAGCCGCTGTCATTTACATAGCACATCCCTGTTGTGCCCGACATCATAATACTTAATGCCGTTGTCATTGTTAAAATAAATCTCCTCATATTTAATTTTCCTCCTGTTTTTTATTGATTTTGATTTAGTGTTTTAATAACAGTGCGGTCGTCTGAATATTGTAAAGCCAACGCTTGATGCTGTAGAAAGCACCACATTGTTTGCGCTCGATGAGCAGTGGATCACAAGTATATTGCCGCTTGTGTTCTTGCCTACCACTATACCGACATGGCTATAGCTCGGCAGGAACGCAAGATCACCCGCCTGTACAGTCGATGCTGTTACCTGTGTGCTTACTGCCTTTTGTCCCATTGTGCCGTGTCCGACTGCAAAGCCCATGCCGCTGTTATTGAACGCCCATGTTACAAAGCCGGAGCAGTCTAGACCGAATGCCCGTATCGTTCCCGACGACGGACTGCCTGCTGCTGTTACTCTCCGCATTGTTCCCCATGCGGGATCCCAGCCCATTGCTGTGCTTTTACCGCCCCAGAAGTAGTTGACCTTACCGACAAGTGAAGCAGCATTCTTGACTACATCCTTACGCTTCTGCGGCAGGCTCTCAGGCAAGCCCTTTAATATAGCTTGTACATTCGCGTCCGTTACCGCAAGGCTGTGGCTTGCTCCGGTCATTACATCAGACTCCTCAAGCAAGGTTTCTACCGCCTCACGCTGCTTTGGTGTAAGGCTGTAATAGTCCATGAGCTGCTCTTTGGTTTTTCCGGTGATAGTTATGGTGAGATCCCGCTGTATTGTCTCGCCGTCCTCATCGACTACCTCAAACACCATATAGTCAACGGTATTGGCTGCTCGGAAATACTCCTTCAGCTTTTCTGCCTTTTCCGCATCAAAGATA
Source organism: Clostridia bacterium (assembly GCA_017404065.1). Lineage (GTDB taxonomy): Bacteria > Bacillota > Clostridia > UBA1381 > UBA1381 > Ornithomonoglobus. The sequence goes on along the minus strand of JAFRDB010000140.1, from coordinate 12,444 downwards.
ACAACATCAGTTGCGGTATCATCCTCCGCACCCGCAGTCTTTGCGGCAAACACAGCTAAGACTATGTTATTATCTGTACGGTTATCCACCACCTCTACTGAGGTATGGTCTACCGACAGCTCTATGTCCTCTGTCTGCTGTGTAAGCTCCACATTATACTCCGCTATTATCTGAGACAGCGGTATAGTACCCGGCTCCGTTACCTCATCCGATATGAATATACCGAACGGACTTGCAATTATCGCAGCAATTATGATAACCACGATAAGGGCAACGAGCACTACTGCGACCGCTCCGCCTGCTGCTATCGCCGATATCATCGCCCTTGCTGCCGTTATCGCCGCCTGTATTGCGACCTTTGCAGCGTGTATAGCAGTTTTTACAGCTGCCTTTGTAGCCTGAGCTGTGCGCTGTGTAAGCTCCCTCGCCCGCTTTACAGCTTGTTTTGCAGCCTTTTTCGCCGCCTGCTTTTGTGTCTTGACAACCTTCTTTTGTACCCTTTTAGCGGCATTTCTGCTCGTTTTTATAGTTCGTGTCCCTTTTGATGCAGGCTTTGCGGTTTTCCTTGTCTTGAGCGTATTTTTAGCGGTGCCGGTCCGCTGCTTTATCCGTGGTTTTGCTGAATCAGCCGCCTTTGACTGTAAAGGCGGCTGACTCTCTTTTGTAGCTATTGTTCTTGTGTGTCTTGCAATATAGCTGTCTTTTGTTTTTACTTCGGTACGCTTCAGCTTTAGCTGCTCATCCCCTGTCGGCTTCGGCTTTTGGTGTATCAGATCGGAATGCTGCGCAGTATTAAGCTCCACAGGTGTATCCGAACCCTTTATCTGCTGTATATTAGTTGGTTTGTTTGCTGGATAATTTGTTTCTTCTGTATGCAGATATGCTTCTTTTGTTTTTATCATCGGTCTGTCAGATGTTGCGGCTCTCTCAGCTTCAACCCTTTCATGCTCCGCTCTTGTCCGTAGTTTATTCTGAACATACCTTTTAGCCGCCTGTTGGCGGCTGTCGGGTATATCCGGCTTCTGTTTTTCTTGCGCGATCTGCTTCAGCTTTGGCTGGATATTCTGCGGCTTTGCATGATATACCTTATCAGTTTTCAGCCGCCACGCTCTTTTTCCGTCTGTTTTGCTCCGTATGTATTCATCCTTGGTTTTTATCCGCACAGACTCACCCTGCGGCTCTTTTGTAGCTGTAACAGCTTCACGGCTTTTAATTGCCGCCTTCTGTCGTGTATGGATATTTTTATCTTTTGTACCTTCCGGGAGCCTGCTGTCAGCAGCTTCCCGTGTCTTTATAGCAGGCTGATCCTGCCGTTCCGGTGTTTTATGTCTGGTATCCGGCTCAGACCTTCGTGTAACTGCATCCTTTGTCTTTGGTTGATCAGACTGTATAGACTGTTCTTCGGTTGGAGTATCAGACTCATACTCCATATTTCGTGTCTTGATCTTCTGTCTTATCTTTTGTGATGTATGTCTTACTGCGGCTTCTGCGGAATGTCCGGTTATATATACCGCTTCTGATGCCTTCTGCTCGACCGTATCGGTAGCATACCGTTCAGGGCTTTCGTTCTGCTCTGCGGTATGCTCCTTTGTCTTGATCCGGCTCTTTAGCTCTGCATCCTTCAGGACTTCCGCGCCGCGTATGACCTTATCCTTTATTTTCGGTGCGGTCTTAGGCGCATTGTCCATTGCCCGCACCGACTGCGGCTTGCTTTTTATATCCTTATCGCCCATTTATCCTCACCTCTGTTTCATACACTCGTGTCTTTTGTGAATTTTTCCAACAAAAAAAGCCGCCAAATGTATTGACAGCTACGGATAATTGATGTATAATGATAATAGAAAAAGGTTGGTTGATAAGTCTTGCTTAACTACCAACCACGGTATAACTCATACGGTTATGCCAAATAATTGATCATAAAATAATGACCGCATTCATTGGCTGTGAGGCGGTCATTTTGCTTTGGTAGCAAACACTACCAATATAATGATTACTTCTAATAGAATTAGAAGTATTTTCTTCATCATATCAGCATCCCCCCTTTGCTACTTTACTCAACACAATGTGCCTGTAGAAAAAGAAGGGCATAACCGCCGGTGTATACACCGTTAAGAGAAAACCGTTGGATGAATAGTTAAAACTTTACTATCAACCAACCCTAAAACCAATTATACTACATATTTCACCAAATTACAAGTGTTTTTTCGTTTTTACGCCGCGTCCATCGCATTGTCCGACAACCTCGTTGACATCAGTTTATATAGCTGTGTATCGGTCGGAAAATCGTTAGCGAATGGAACGATAGATCCGCCCACCTTCATCAAACCATGTCCTGCCGGGGCGTTTGTGATGTAGCTCATCTGCGCTGCCGATATTCCGAGCAACTGTGACAGCTCTATACGGTCAGACGGTGCCTGATTTAACATGAGCAGGAACTCACTGTTTGCAAGCATTCCGCGGGCTGTGTCGTTTCTCAGGCAATCCTCAATATTCTGAGTTAAGCCTGTGAGCAGTCCGCCGTATTTTCTGAACCGCTTCCAAGCTTTCAGTAAAAACTCCGCACTATACGGATTCTTAAAGAATAAGTGCGCCTCGTCAATATATACGCGGGTGTGCTTACCCTTCTTCCTGTTCAGCATTACCCTGTTCATAATGTTATCAAGCATAATGAGCAAGCCTATCGACTTCATCTGATCGCCAAGCTCCAGAATGTCATAGCATACGATACGGTTATTGACATCGACATTGCTCTGATGCGCGAACGCATCAAGGCTACCTGTTGCGAACAGCTCAAGCGATAATGCAAGATCGTGAGCCTCCTGCTCCGGCTGCGCCATAAGCTCGTTGCGGAAGTCCGCAAGTGTAGGCATAACATCGGTCTTGCCGTTGAAATAATCCGTATATACATTGATAGTACAACGGTCGATGATAGATCTGTCCTTTGCCCCTACACCGCCGCCAAACCTTGCATCGCCATTTTTCAGAAGCTGATCAAACAGCGAGATAAGGAACTCTGACTTTATGGAGATCGGATTATCATCAGATATGCCCTCCTCGGATATATCCATAGCATTGATATGGTTCTCCGATGATGCTGAGAGCTTCACCACCTGACCGCCGAGGTTGATAACAAGGTTCTTGTACTCACCCTCCGGATCGACAATGATAATATCATCCATAGTGAACAGTGCCGTCATTACTATCTCCATCTTTGCTGCAAACGATTTACCGCCGCCTGATACACCTAAGATAAAGCCGTTGCCGTTAAGCAGATGCTTACGATTGCACATTATGAGATTGTGCGATATAGGGTTGATACCGTAGTACAAGCCGCCGGCATCCACTATCTCCTGTGTCTTATACGGGATAAGCGCTGATGTACTTTCTGTTGTAAGCGTTCTGATCGCATCTATTCTGATAGGACCATACGGAAGCACGGTATTCAAGCCGTCCTCCTGCTGGAACTTTAATATCGAAAGGTTACAGAGATCCTTTCTGCCTATCGACATTATCGTTTCCGTATCGTTATTAAGCTCCTCTAATGTGTCCGCCGTATGTACCAGCGTCATTGTAACGAACATCATTCTCTGATCGCGCGTTGTGAGGTCGTCCATGAACTCCTTTATCTCGCTGCACATCTGCTCCATCTCATACGGGATGGTAGCTGAGAAGTTGTTGTTCATATTCTGTTTTTGCTGCCACTTTGTAATATCGGTCTCAATGGCTAAGAGCTTCTTTTGTACCTCTTTTACGGCTTCATCTGTAGGTATCGGCTGAATGTCTATCGACACCATCATCTTGCGTGAAAAGTCTGTAAGCTGGCTCAGAAGATCATCCTTTAAGAATGATGGATATTCCTTTAAAAACAGCACTCTTGCGAACTTATCACCTATCTTGATATAGTCCTTCTTGAACTCTATACTGTCAGGGGCGATATAGTCCTTGAAATGTGCGCCCTTTGCCATAGCTTTTCGGAGATCATATGTGAACTCACCTACGCCGCCGAAGAACTCATAGAACAGGCGCAGCCTTTCCTTATAGCCTACCTCCGTTATCTGCGATGACAGCTTTGCAAAATCCGCTGTAAGATCGCTGCCCACTCTTGCAAAGTATGTACGCGCCTCCTGTATGTTACGCTTCTCCGCTGTTATGGTGACATACTTATCATGCACGATATTATTTGATTCTGCCATCTTATCGCCTAACAGCTCCTCAAGCTCCTTTGTATATACCGCATAGCCACCGTCCTTGACCGGTGCGGTCATCTTCCGTATGATTTCATGGTGCAGCTCACGGTTATATACGCTTATCTTAGCGGTAGCATCAGTGGGCAATCCGTTAAGAATTGCCCCGTGTGCCAAAAACATATCTGTCTGATCGCTCTGAGATGCTACCTCATAGTTTATGTCCGAGAACTTCCATGTCTTTGAGAACAGGTGTCCGGCGCGCATGATGCCGTCCTTGTATATGACATCAACCGGTATCGACTGCTGAACGGTCTTTGGTATCTTTCTTTTTTCCTTTTTTCTTCTTCTTTTTAGAAAGTTGAACATTGAGTACCTCCTTATATGCGTTAAACATAATGTTTTCTGATTTGTACAGTCGCTGTCCGGCACATAGAAACTCGCTGTGTATAAATGCGATAATGAACTGTTCCAGTGTCATGCCGTTGTATTGAAAAAAGCCTGCCGCAGCGAACGGTGCAGCAAGCACAATACAACGCCATGAAACAGTCTCCTTACCAACAACATCACGCAGACCGAAATATATGCCGACAGCTGCTCCTACCGCGAGCACCGAACAGGCAAACTGTCTGATGGACAGCCCGAAAAATATCGACTCGCGATAGCCTCGTATTTCTTTATTGACTTTTATCTCCATAGTAACCGAAAATTTTTTCACCCGATTTTGAGCGAAAAACGACAAAACTATATAGCAACTAACTTATCAAAATCAGTGGGTTTTGTCGTTTTTATTTTCTTCCTCCTTTCCGCGTTTTTATCTCTCCGGCGCACTCCTTTGCGGCTGCTTCGGCTGCATGTCAGACGGCTTTCTGCCGTCTGCCGGTCTTATGAAGCTAATCTTATCTGCTGCCGCAAATGTCTTAGGATCAAGCGGTCGTTGCCATGCTTCGGCTGTCGGTGCCCACTTAAAGCCGTTCTGCTTGAGCATATTCCTCTGCTGCTCATTCGGCTTCTCGTTGAACAGAAGCTGCAAGCGGTTATTTGCAAGATTTGCAACCGCCTTACCACCTTCAAACTGCCAGCCCTTGAACAGTGTTTCCGGCTTCTGCTCTACCCTGTCGATATTGCTCTGGAGCCTGCGCATGGTCTCATAGTTCTGCTTGAAAAAGCTGCCGGGATACGGTGTTTCCTGTCCGTCCTTTACACGGCTATTAAGCTTTTCCGCCGTTTCATCATCTACACCCGGACAGCCGACTACTGTGCCATGCTCCTTGTAGTGATCGTTTACCTTCTGCATATACTCATTATTGCTTTTAACATGCGAAAGGTTTTCCTTCAGCATATCAACCGCCTTCGGATCTGTTGATTGTATTACATAGTTATAACTCATTGTGTTACCTCCTGAATTTTAGTTTGTCTTTTACAGTCCTAACATGGACCTTATTATGTTGTCTGCTCCCTTTATCAGTCCTACCAATACAAGCATATTGAAAATGACCTCACCAAGATACTTCCATACCATAGTAACGGTCGTTAAGCCGCTATCCGGTGCCGGCGCGCTTGCACCCGCGTATGCCGAGAATATGAGGCACGCAAGAATTACCACCGCACCCTCCAAGCATACGCCTATATATGACTTGATAAAGGATTTGCCGACCTGTGATGTGCCTTCACCTGCGAATGATGACAGCGGTATCGGCGCTAATGCCGTGTACATATAGAGCTTAAAGAATCTGCCGTACACGCTCATGATCATGATAAACGACATAACCGTAATGAACAGGCTGCCTAAGATAGTCACAAGCCATAACGGGATGCTTGCCCAAAAGCCTGCATCCTCTATGGCCGTTTCTACCGCAGACGGCAATGTGACCGCTGCACCGCCTATCCCGCCGAGACTTCCGGCTATGCTGTCCACTACTCCGCCGCATATGGTATATATCGTCGTCATAATATCAAGCGCGTATGTTATAGCCACCTTTGCAGCTAAAAAGCGTATGAAGTGCTTTAAAGCATATTCCGGTCTCTGAAAGTCACGGAATGAGGCTGTACTCTTGAAAATGCTCATTGCAAAGAACAGTATCAAAAGCGCATAGCCGATAGCCTGTAAGCCGCCGTTTATAGAGGTTATGATACTCCATATACCGCCGCCCTTGAAGCTCTGCGGTGATGTCGTTACCAAGCTCCATATCTCTGTCATTTTATCATTCCAAGTATTAAAGGCACTCTCGATATTGGCTACTACCCAATTATCACTCAAAAACACTCACCTCCTTGATGGATATACCGCCGTCCCCGAAAGAACGGCGGTATTATTAGCATTAACTTATTATCCGAACTTTTACATCGTGTATATTGAATTGCACGCATTAAATATCTAATACAAAGCCATCACTATCATCTGACCTGTTTATTACCAAAACGGCAGATTGACGCCTTTTTGCAACTCAAGTTTGGATATTTGAGAGTTCAGATAATCAAATCCAGTATGTCTTTAGCGAATGCTATGATAATTCCACCAAAGAATGTGAGAAAGCCGTTATCTCTCTGCTGTGCATCGTGCGACTTCAATGACAAGCCTATCTGCACGATACCGAAGCCGAGAAGGATAAGTCCTATCGCCTTTATCGCCGAGAATATGAAGGTTGACATATTGTTTATAGCCGCAAGCGGATCATCAGCCAATACCGGTGTCGCCATCGACATTATCGCCAGTGTCACCATCAGTATGAACTTCGCTATGCTCAGTCCCTTCTTCATCCTCACTATCTTCTTCTGTGTCTTTTTGGTGTTCTTCATTAATTTCTTTATCATATAGTTGTTCCTCCTTCTGTTCTGACATATGTGGCAATATCTTAAAGGTATTGCCCTCATCATCATAGCCTATGATCTCTGCATTTTCGGGATCTGTGATGTGAATATCATCACTGAATCTCGCTTTATCCTTGCTGTGTGTATATGGCTCTGCGCCGCCGTCTTCTGTAGATTTGATGTTCGGATGTGATAGTATATCGAACTTTTTATCCATTATCGGTCTCTCACCGCGTATAAAAATAAGGGCATTGCTGTTGTCCAATAGACGAACCTCATCCAAGGTCATCAGCTCTCGCCCTGTGTTCTGATAATTAGTGTTGCTGCTTCCGTGCTGCCCTTTGGTCACGCCGCGGGTACGGGTGTCTATCGTCTCCTTGCCGAGCATTTTTGAAATATACTCATGTGTGCTCTGCTCATTACCTCCGAGATAGAGGAAGGTGTCGCAGTTGCCGACAATGCTTTCATGGCTGTCTTTAAATAGTGCCTTCAGCTGTGCCATGTTCTGAATGATTATGCTTACGCTTATACGCCGTGAACGCATAGTTGCAAGCACTCGTTCAAAGTTGTCCGGCAATGCGACATTAGCGAACTCGTCCATTACGAAATGCACCGGAACAGGCAGCTCACCGCCGTAAATATGATCGGCTCTGTAATACAGCTCCTGAAATGCCTGTGTGTACAGCATACCGACAAGATAATTGAATGAATTATCATTATCGGGTATGACACAGAATATAGCCCGCTTACGCTCTCCGAGACTGCCGAGATCAAGATCATCATACGAGGTCATGGCTGCTATTTCCGGCAAATTAAAAGCGGCAAGTCTTACTGCCGCCGATACCAATATACTTTTAGCTGTCTTGCCCGATGCCTGCTTGAAGATCTTGTACTGCTTCACTGCTATGTGTTCGGGATGCTTTTCCTCCAGATCCTCAAAGAGAATATCCACAGGGGATTTATACATCTCGTCCTCCTCCATAGCTGCTGCATTCTCGATAAGATACATCAGCGTTTCAAAATTCTGATCCTCCGGCGGAGCTTCGTGCCGCAGATACAGCATGAGTGCTGAATCGAGCGCGATCTCAGATTTAGTCCAAAACGGATCGTTGTTCGATGCGTTTTTAGGTGTAGTATTTTCTATGAGATTTGTTATGAGCTTGATGACATCCTCATCGTTACGGATATATACAAACGGATTATATCCATCTGAATTTTCCGGTGTAATGAGATTGAAAACCTTTACATCATACCCCTGCTCAAGCAATAGCGGAGCCGTTGCACGCATGAGCTCCCCCTTCGGATCACTTATAACTAAAGAGCTATTACATTGCATGACATATGAGGTAGACGCATTGCGCCTTGTCGGGTTTTCCCAATAGGTTTCAATGCGCCGCCTCCGAAACCGTACGTACACCTCTCAGCGTATACGGCTTCCCATTAATCAACCTTGATTTTTTTTCAGCGTGTGTAATTCATTAAAGCATTCAGGACATAGTGCCAAAGATTTTCTTCTTATTTCTATCATTCTCAGCTCAAACTTGTCCTTCCCTTTCAGGTGCTTCAATGTTCTGACGTGGTGCATATATAGATTATCTGTATTTGCTCCGCACATCTCGCAGATACCTGCCTTTAGACGATTGGCTATAGTGTGCCGACTATCATATTTTTTATATACGGGCAGTATATCTGATACGTTATCGTATCCTTTTTCGTGCTTAATAAATCCGTCATGGTAAAATTCACAATATTTTGTGCCTTTCTTAGTTTCATATGGTATCCTGAGTATGCCATCTTTCATGAACCGCTTTTTTATCTTACTTACATTAGTTCTGAATTTCCCTGCAAGCGTTTTTAACATACTGTATCGAGCCATATAGTAGTACTTATCCAATACTCCTACATTTTCGGCTATTCGGTAAAAGTTATATAACCCCCGGATTTCTGAGTTGAATTTCGATACTATTTCTGCAGGTGGCAGGTTCATAAGCTCTTTTCTTGGCATAGGACGCCATTGTTCTTTTCCTGTGGACTTGTTAAGTTTAACTTGTATCGCTCCCTTATCCATAGCCTTCTGTATCCATTTCTCTTTTGGTACATATAGAAATACTTTTCCGTACCACGGACATTTCATAGAACCGTTTTTGTCACGCTTCATACTTTTGGAGTGTATTATGTTGAAGTCGTAGCCCAGATATCTCACTCTCTCACTTGAGTGCGTTATCTTTGTCTTTTCCTCCGACATCTCCAGATGAAGTGTTTTTTCGAGATAGGTCTTTATCTCTTGCTTAATTTGCAATGCATCGGATTTTGAACCTATTACCCCTACCACAAAATCATCTGCATATCGATTATATTGGATTTTCTTAAATCCTTCATCAAATTGATTGTGGTATGGCTGATTCATCTTTTCCAGCCTGGATTCCTTGAACTCACGAACCAATTCCGGCGTAGAGTGTTCAGCTTCCATCAAAGCTTTTCTTGCCTTTCTGTATCTTCTGGATGCTTTCTCATATTCCTTAGTGGTTTTGCGCCTTGTAGGTTCACAGTCAAATTTTTTCTTGTATTCATCTATGAAATTGTCCAGTTCGCTAAGATATATATTGGCACATATCGGACTTATGCCCGACCCCTGTGGGGTGCCCGAGTATGTGCAATGGTATTCCCATTGTTCCATATATCCTGCTTTAAGAAACTTCCATATCAGCCCGATAAATGCTTCATCATCTATTTTTCTGCGCAGTATATTCACCAGTATGTGGTGGTCGAAGTTATCAAAACAAGCCTTGATATCTCCTTCTATTATCCATTTCACTCCTGTGAAGTTCTTTTTTACATACGTCAGTGCCGTATGACAGCTGCGCTTAGGTCTGAAGCCATGTGAGTAGTCTGAGAATGTCGGCTCATATATTGCCTCCAATATCATATGCACTACTTCCTGTACAAGCTTATCGTCTGTAGACGGAATACCTAAAGGTCTGAGTTTTCCGTTTTTCTTTGGGATATACTTGCGCTTGGCTGGATTAGGAATGTATGACCTATCCTTTATTCTTTCTATGATATTGTTAATACGAGCAAGGCTCATATTATCTAATGTCTGTCCATCTACTCCCGCTGTCATGCTTCCCTGCGATTTCGCAAGGTTTGCATATGCTATCAGATAGAATTCCGGATTGTATAGGTTACGATACAATCTTCTATATTTATAATTTTTTACACATGCCTTTTCTGCAAGGCTTTTCAACACGTTAATTGGATCTCTCATGGTGTCTCGCACACCGTCCTTTCTGTAATTGAAATTGATTAACTGCTTCCCTTCGCCTTGTGAGCGGCTTTCCCGCATCCGATTTACGGCATTCCCTGTCTATTCAGGGTTCTCTGACTACTACGAAAGCTCTGTTGTCGATGACGAATATTCAGAGTCCCGCATTCCAGCGTCCTCATAGCCCGTAGGCATTTCGTTTTAGACAATCTCCGTTTAGTACGGCATAAATCAGCTTTTCATATTGTCGGATGTGACTTTCGCCCTTTTCCACTTTCCCGTGGCTGAATCTGCTTCGAGTATCAGCAAATACGCAGCCGAACAGCGCATTTGTCAAAAGCACCGACGAGTACAACTCCTATACGTCGGGGGTACGACTTAGTCCCGATTTTGGGCTATCATTTAAGCAGTATAGCTGTTCATCCTCATATATGAATTTACGTTTCTACATGCTTACACATCTGGAGTTTCTGTGTCCCATGTAGTTCCACCATGCTACACTCACCCATCAGTTTCCATTTGGGGTAAGGTGGGAAACGTGAGAGTGTGAATTTAATCACTTGATACTTTATTCTCCCGTTAGCTGACAACGGAATTTATGCCGCCCTTACGGACGCACTCGGCTTACCATAAAAGCGTGTCTTACCCGCACCGGAGCCGCCGACCACAAGAACATTAAGATTACGCCTGTGTTTCTTTGCGTTCAGACCGAGCCGTAGATTTTGCGACAATATGAGGTTGTTACTCTTGTCCTTCTTATCTTCATATTTCTTTGCCACACTTTTAACATTACCCCATTTTGCCGAGCCGTGTTCCTCGCCCGGCCTGCGGTTTTCCCGCGATGTAAAATATATGCCCACTCCTATTGCATACATCAAAAGAGCAGCACCCACAAACTTTAAGCTGTACTTTGTAAAAACGATATAGAACGGCTGATTTATATTCCCCACAAACCGCTCCAACAGCTCAAAGATATTCACTCCGTCATAATAGCTCTGTGCCGCCATCAGCGCGAGCCATATAACCGCGATCGTTCCCACAGCGAACATGATTATCATATTCTTAGTGTTTTCTCGCCTGTTCAACTGCTATCATACCACCTTTCCGTTAAATTGTGCATTCTGCATCACCTCCTTTTCCTGCACTAAAAAACGGCTGCTTTTCCACAGCCGCTATAGAATACATTGTTCATGATTTGTATCTTTTGATAAGCTCTTTAGCCAACAGTATAGTAATGTCCTTATAAGTGTAATCATCTGAACTAATGCATTGTATATCCCCTAATCGTGGATAATGTTTCTTAAGTTCGTCAAGGGAAATACCATACATTAAAGGCAATACTATTTTTTGCCCTCTTTCATTTTGCTTATTTAAGAATTCCTCAAGTTCTTTTTCGGTCCACTCTCTATCAAAAAAGTTTTTCGAAATCACAATGATTGCAAATTCTGAATCTGCGGTTCCAGACAGAATAACTTGTTTCCAATTATCCCCCCAAGATAATGTTTCTTTATCATAAAACACATTGATCCCTAACTGACTTATGTTCTCTTTCAGAAAATCAACATAATCAATTTTGTCTTTGTTTGCATGAGAGATAAACACATCATACTTTTTATGTGCTACGGATAAGCCTGTTTTTGATGATTGTTTCGAAACACTAATCGCTGATTCCTTATCTATAAAATAAGTTTTTCCACTTTCAGTCAATGTAATCATTGCACCACTCATGTAAACAATAGCGTTCGAAAACATCCCATACATCTGTAATTTTTCGCATTGTAACGAAAAAGATTCTCTCAAATATTGCGGCAAGTCTGACGCGTTAAAGTTTATATAATTTCTATCGTTTCCATCATATGATTTCAAAACACTGGATAATAACATTTCGGCTTCTTTATCCATAACTCGAAATCCATTTATGTAACTAGCCCCTTGAATACACGCAGCTGCCCTCTCCCTAAGCTTAGCCTCTCTTGCAGCTTTCTGATTTTCTTTTGTCTGCTTTTCGATTGCTTTTTCAATAGGTGTTTTTGCCATTATATTTTACTCCTATCTCTTAATTTGAACGATTTACGTTCATTTTCTTCTTTTTTTATAGATTTGATTTTTTATATATAAATAAATATATATCATTAATTATTATAGATTTATCCATCCGTGGGTAAGTCGTAGACTTATCCACCGTGG
>JAFRDB010000139.1 GCA_017404065.1 Clostridia bacterium | reverse complement strand
GATGCTCCGCTGTCCTTGCCCTGGGGCAAGGTGGGCTTTGCGAACTCGTTCGCAAAGGTCGGATTGGGGGTTACGACGCTAACGAACGCCGTAAATTAGCGGTTTTAGATGTAATCTACCTATGCCGCAGCCCCCAACCCGCCTCGCAAGCTCGGCACCCTGCCCCAAGGCAGGGACAGCAGAGCCGCACCGCAAACATCAGCCCACTAAACTGAAATTTATCGTGCAATTTCGTCAAGCCGAATGGGTAAGATCGAGCAGATACCGCGAGCGGTGTTTGACAACATTGAACAAACAGAGGGATTTCTATGGCAGAAAAGAATAATATCAAAATAATCGCGCAAAACAAAAAGGCGCGGCATGAATATTTTATACTGGAAAGCTATGAGTGTGGTATAGAGCTTGCCGGAACGGAGGTAAAATCCATCCGCGAGGGCAAGGTCAATATCAAGGACTCATACGCGTCTGTAACCGGCGGCGAGATATGGCTTAAGGGGATGAACATAAGCCCGTTCGAGAAGGGCAATATCTTTAACCGCGATCCTCTCCGTGAAAGGAAGCTGCTGATGCATAAAAGAGAAATACTGAAGCTTTCTCAGCAGCTCAAGGAGCAGGGTCTTTCGCTTGTGCCGCTGAAGGTATATCTGAAAAATTCGCTCGTCAAGGTCGAGCTGGCTCTGGTAAAGGGTAAAAAGCTCTACGACAAACGCGAGGATATCGCACGCCGCGACGCAAAACGCAATATGGACAGAGCGATCAAAAACAGCAGGTATTAAAAGCTGAATTTCTGTTTATGTCGCTTCGCTCAAAGTGGAAAGTTGAAAGTGAAAAGAAATATGCTTTCACATGATAAATCTGCGGTTTAGCTCTGCTCCATTTTCACTTTTCACTTTTCACTTTTTTAGTAGTTTTAATATCGTCCTATTTTTATTTTCGATACACTACATCCAAAGGTCTTTGTGTTTTCAGTCCGTCCCATAGCATATATTTAAGTGTTCCGTCCAATTCCGGCATCACGATCTCTTCAAACACTGAATACAGCTTTATACCTATCATAACTCCGTCCTTATCATAGACCGCCTCTATCAGAATAGCATCCTCCGGCACGTCTCCTTTTATTGTGATACGTCCTTCCGAATACACTATCTCCGGCGCGGCTGTTGCCGGGACTGCCGTCGGTGTCGGTGTCGGCGCGGCTGTTGCCGGAGCTGCCGTTGGTGTCTGTGTCGGCGCGGTTGTTGCCGTCGGTGTCGGTGTCGGTACGGGGATCCCGTCATTTGTATAGAGCATCACATTGTCAAGGCTTATTCCCGCATCCTGTGTTTTTCCCAGGTCTCCGCCGGTACTGCCTGTCGGCAAAAGATCAAGCCTTGCCGCGCCATAAACGGAGGTGAGCGATTTTATAAGCTTCGGCTCTGCCGTGCTGCCCTTTTTATATAATGCTCTGTAATATTTACCGTTATGGTATATCAGCTTATAGGTATACCATTCCCCGTTATCTATGCCCTCCGATCCTGCCGAAAAGCTTTCTATCTCGTTGCCAGATGAATCGGATACCCTGACCGTAACAGGATAGCCGGCGCTGTATTCAAATCTTATATCCATCCCCAGAACACTGTCATAAGAACGCGACGTCCCGCTCATCCCGCTGAAGGTGATATACGGTGTTCTGCCGCCTCCGGTAAAGCGTCCGAGAGCAAGATGGAAGTAATCGTTATCCTCCTCTTTTTTTATCGAATAAACAGTCGTTTCGTCACCGCCTCCGCCTCTGCCGGCAAGCGTATACGTCACATTCCCTATGGTATTTGATAGAGATGTTGTTCCCATTTGTGCAGAAAACCCGTCATATTCCGGCTCACTGTAGGTTATATAGCCGGCATACGTCCTTGTACCCTCTCCGCGTGGCTCATCGGGAATGTAAAAGCTTTCTTCTGAAATATAATATCCGATATGCGGCGGCTGGTTATACGCGGTCTGCTCCGCTGTGACCCCCATCCTGTAAACAGGGTCGTGCATAAGCGTCGGCAGCTTATATTCGGTAAGCTCGGTAGTCATATAAACCCTGAGCGCGCTGCTGTCTGATGTGGGATATACCAGCTCCTCCCGCCAGTCACCTAAAATATCCGCACTAAGAGCCGGATTTGCCTTAGTTCCGTTCACAGAGGTACAGCCGGATGCCGTGAATATATCGCTCATCCCGCTGCCGTTCCAGTCGGTAACGGTTGTCTTGTCAAGAAGCTCATCATAAAGATCGCCGTCCCAAAAGATACGGAAGTTTTGGGAAAGCCCGTTCTTTGAGCCGGCGGAAAAGCTTGTTCCGCCGTTTGAAAAATACAGACCATTCCCTGAGCTCCAGATCTGGTAATATCCGCCCATACCGATATCAGCCATAACGCCTCTGCCTGTATCAGAGCTTGCTCCCTCGTGGAAAAGCTCCTCACCGGTGGCGGCATCATATACCGTCATTCCGTAATCCGCCGCTTTCCCAAATGTCGCGGTTGTCGAACCGTATATATCGTATCCGCCGCTCTCATGCACTGTAAAGTATTCAAGCCCCTCATGCGTGGGATCATAATTGCCTATATGGTGTGCGTCCCCGTGTCCTCTGCCGCCGCACCATTTGAGCGAAAGGTCGTTATCAAGACAGATAGAGCCTGTAATTATCTCGTCACATCCGTCATTATCCACATCAGCCGCAAGCATACTGTGGTTGCCCTGTCCCTCATATTGAGTGCCGACGCTTTCTGTTGTAAAGGTCTTATATACAGACAGCTCTCCGCCATTGAGCCGCATCGCCGCGACTGTCGTCTTTCCATAGTAGCCGCGTACCGATATCATGTACGGTGTTTCTCCGTCAAGATATGCGACAGTGCCCAAAAACCTGTCAACCCTGTTTCCGTAACCCTCATTATTGCCCCACGAAGCGATATTGCCGCGCGGGAAAGGATAATATATTGTGTCTATCGCCGTACCGTCACCGTCAAACACGGTATAATACTCATCACCGTCAAGCACTCTGCCGGCTGAATTAACATAGCTCGTCTTATTTATATCGTCCGATACCTCTGCTATCTCGGTAACATGGCTTGCCTTGGTGACATATCTATCTTTCGAGTCCTTTGACCCGGGCGCGGTCTTACAGGCAAGCTCCGCTCCGCCGTCACCGTCAAAGTCATATACCAAAAACTGCGTATAATGCGCTCCGGCGCGTATGTTCTGACCTAAGTCTATCCGCCACAGCTTTGTACCGTCAAGCTTGTACGCGTCAAGTATGACATTGCCGGTATAGCCCTCATGCGAATTGTCTTTAGCGTTGCAGTCCCATTTAAGTATTATCTCGTACTCTCCGTCACCGTCAAGATCACCGCAGGATGCATCGTTTGTGGCATACGAATATGTTTGCCCGTCCGGCAGAACGGTATCCTTGGGTTTGTCAAGCTTTATATCAAAATAGCTGCTACCGTACGGCTTTACTGCTTCGCATTCTTCGCCGCCGATAACAGCCACGCTGTAGCTGTCGCGCGCGCTGCCGCCCGCGTCAAGATAGTTTGTGCTGTCCGTGACCCTCGCAAGCTCGCTCCCGTTCTTATATACGATAAAGCCCGGCGCATTTTTGATATCGGCGATCGTAGACTCGTCTCCGAGAAGCCTCCATGACAAATAAACACCGTTCGCTGTCGTTATCGCGACAAGACCGCGGTCAAGCTTTTCCATATCACGCGTATTATTTTTGCTTCCGTAATTGTAGGTAACGGAGGTGTTGGCAGAGTCCGCGCTTACATATATATTACACAGCGCCGATATTGCGACAGCAGCCGCTGCAGATAAAGATAAAATTTTTTTCATAATGATTATCTTGAAATCCTTCCACAATAACCTAAGTTTGAGAGAAAATCGTTCAGATCGTGCGTTTGAACAAGCGCCGTGTACTCAGTGTACATAAGCTTGTGAAAACGTGCGAGATGGGCGATTTTATCCAAACTTAGCCCTTAATTTATACTGCGCCTCTTCACCCTCAGCCTGTTAAGAGCGCGCGCCATCTTTGCCTGCGCCATGTTGTAATCCTGTATGCTTTTTTTCTGTAATATAGCCTCGTGCGCTGCGACTGCGGCGCGCTTGGCACGGTTTTCGTCTATCTCCTCGGGACGCTCTGCTGTATCTACAAGGACCAATACCACATTGTCCTCTACCTTTATGATCCCCTCGGACACCGCCGCAACCATAACTGCGCCGTCTGGCAGCGTCAGCTTCAAAAGCCCCGGCACTATTGCCGCGGTCATGTTATAATGCATCGCCTGTACACCGTACTGTCCTGAGATGGTAGGGATAACAAGCGAGATGCATTCGCCCTCATAGATCGGCTTTTCAGCCGCAAGGAATCTAAGCTCGAATGTATTCATTATATCTCTCCGGCATTTATTCTTTCAGCCTTTGCCTTAACATCATCTATGGTTCCGACATTATAGAATGCCGCCTCGGGATAATCGTCCGCCTCGCCGTCCGTTATCGCCTTGAAGCCGCGAAGCGTTTCTCTCAGCGGCACATATATTCCCGGAATACCGGTAAACTTTTCCGCGACGTGCGTCGGCTGCGCAAGGAACCGCTGTATGCGTCTTGCCCTTGCAACAACTAACTTATCCTCCTCGCTCAGCTCCTCAATACCGAGAATTGCGATTATATCCTGAAGCTCACTGTACTTTTGCAGATATTCCTGTACCTTTCTCGCTATGCTGTAATGCTCCTCGCCCAAAACGGATGCTTCAAGTATCCTGGAGGAGGATTCGAGCGGATCTACCGCCGGATAGATGCCCTGCTCGGCTATCTTACGGCTCAGTACCGTTGTAGCGTCAAGATGCGAAAAGGTCGTTGCCGGAGCCGGATCGGTAAGATCATCTGCGGGGACATATACCGCCTGCACCGATGTAACAGACCCGTACTTTGTTGAGGTTATTCTCTCCTGAAGCGCGCCCATTTCCTCCGCAAGCGTCGGCTGATAGCCTACCGCCGACGGCATTCGGCCGAGCAGAGTGGACACCTCGCTTCCCGCCTGTACAAATCTGAATATGTTATCTATAAATAAAAGCACATCCTTATGCTCTCTGTCACGGAAATATTCCGCCATGGTAAGACCTGATAGCGCAACGCGCATCCTCACACCCGGCGCCTCGTTCATCTGTCCGAACACCATTGCAGTCTTATCCATAACACCGCTCTCGCGCATCTCGCGCCAAAGGTCATTGCCCTCGCGCGAACGCTCGCCCACGCCGGTAAATATCGAATAGCCGCCATGCTCCATGGCAACGTTGTGGATAAGCTCCTGTATAAGAACAGTTTTGCCGACGCCCGCGCCTCCGAAAAGACCTATCTTTCCGCCCTTCGGATAAGGCTCTAAAAGGTCTATTACCTTTATGCCCGTTTCAAGTATCTCTACCGCCGGACTCTGGCTTTCAAATGCCGGCGCGCTATGGTGTATATTCCACTTCTCAGCGCGGTCATCTATCGGCGCTCCGCCGTCTATCGGCTCGCCGAGAACATTAAACATCCTCCCGAGAGTCGCCTCACCTACCGGCACACGTATTCCCGAGCCTGTTGCCGTTACCTCCATGCCGCGGCAAAGCCCCTCGCTGCCGGCAAGCATGATGCATCTTACTACTCCCTCGCCGATGTGCTGGGCTACCTCCATAACAAGCGTTTTATCGTTCAAAACAACAGTGAGCGCTTCCCTTATCCTCGGCATCGCATGCTTTTCAAACTCAACATCAACGACCGAGCCGGATATTTCTATTATCCTTCCTGACATACTCACTTCGCTCCCTTTCTTTTCATACTCTTTGCGCCGGAGGATATCTCTGTTATCTCCTGCGTTATCGCACTCTGACGCACATGGTTGTATTTAACGGACAGATCGTCCAAAAGCTTCTGCGCGTTGCGGTTCGCCGAATCCATGGCGTTCATCCTCGCGTTCTGCTCACTGCAAAAGCTGTCGATAAGCGCACTGTATATATATCCCGTTATATAGCTCGGCACAATATTATCAAGCACCTTTTCTATCGACGGGAAGAAAGTGAACTCCCGCTTTATCGGCTCCTCCTTCTTTTTCGTTATAAACTGCGCTCTGTGGAACGGCAGAAGCCTTGAGGATGTCACATTATAGTTGATCGCGCCCTTCATGTCCGTATATATTATAAACAGCTTTGACAGCTCGCCGCGGTCAAAGAAATCCAAAAGTATCGCGGAGATCTCCCTGGCTCTGTGCACGGTAGGGTTCTGCGCCGTATAGAGAAAGCTCTTCTCTATCGGCACATTATGCGACATGAAGTAATGTCTGCCGAACTCACCGACCACGAAAAGCTTCGGATCGTCATGCTCCCACATCAGCCGCTCCGCTTCCTTTATAACATTGTGGTTATACGCGCCCGCAAGCCCTTTATCCGCCGTTATAACAAGATAACCGTAGGAGCCGGGCAGCTCATGCTCGCCGGAGGGCGGATAGAAATATCTGTTCTCTATATCCGCGTCTATACGGAAAATGCGCTTTATCTCCGCCTGTACCGCATTGAAATAAGGCCGCGTAAGGTCAAGCTCGCTTTTTGCCTTCCTGAGCTTTGTTGACGCGATAAGATACATGGCGTTCGTTATCTTCTGCGTGTCACGAACACTCATCATGCGGTTTTTCAGTTCCTTCGTGGTAGGCATGGTTCACCCGCTTTCTTAACGCGTTTCTAAAAACTTTTTCGCCGCACTTATTATCGCGGCTTTGTCCTCGTCTGTAAGCATTCCCGTATTTGCGATCCGCTCACAAAGCTCAAATTCCTTATCGTCAAAATATTTGAGCATATCCGAAATAAGCTGCTTTATCTCTGACGGAGGTACATCGATAAACAGCCTGCCAAGCACGGTAACAAGTATAATGACCTGCTCCTTCATGCTGTACGGCTTATATCTGTCCTGCTTCAGCGCCTGCATAAGTCCCTGACCGTATTTGAGCTGGCGCTTTGTGGCATCGTCAAGATCGCTTGCGAACTGCGTGAACACCTCCATCTCGCGGTACTGCGCAAGATCGAGCCTGAGCGCACCTGACGCCTTCTTCATCGCCTTTGTCTGCGCGTCACCGCCGACACGCGATACCGAAAGACCTACGTTTACAGCCGGCCTTTGTCCCGCAAAGAACAGACTGCTTTCAAGGAATATCTGTCCGTCGGTTATGGATATTACGTTTGTCGGGATATAGGCGGAAACGTCGCCCGCCTGTGTTTCTACTATAGGAAGCGCGGTTATGCTTCCGCCTCCGCTCTCCTCGTTCATTCTCGCGCTGCGCTCAAGCAGTCTTGAATGCAGATAGAACACGTCGCCCGGATACGCCTCGCGTCCCGGCGCGCGCTCAAGCAGAAGGCTCATTGAACGGTATGCTATGGCGTGCTTTGAAAGATCGTCATAGACTATCAGAACGTCCTTGCCCTTCTCCATAAAATATTCGCCCATCGCGCACCCGGAATACGGGGCTATATATTGCAGCGGCGCGCTGTCTGACGCGGACGCGTTTACAACTATCGTATAATCCATCGCTCCCGCCTCGCGAAGCTCGCTGACGAGCTGCGCGACAGAGCTTGCCTTCTGTCCGATAGCAACATAGATGCAGATAACATCCTTACCCTTCTGATTCAGTATAGTGTCCGTAGCGATAGCTGTTTTTCCCGTCTGCCTGTCACCGATTATAAGCTCTCGCTGTCCCCTTCCTATCGGGAACATCGAGTCTATTGAAAGTATGCCTGTCTCAAGAGGCGTATCTACCGGCTGACGGTCTATGATAGACGGCGCCGGATTCTCAATGGGGCGGTGATCCTCCGCCACGATAGCGCCCATGCCGTCTATCGGTGAGCCGAGCGCGTCAACTACTCTGCCGATAAAGCCCTCGCCCACCGGCACGCCGGCTGTCTTACCGGTGCGTTTAACGCTGCTGCCCGCGTATATCTCCTCCTCGCCGCCGAAGAGGATGCAGCCTATCTCGTTACGCCTCAGATCCTGCGCCATACCGCGCACGCCTGACGAGAACATAAGTATCTCGCCGTAGGCAGCGTTATTAAGACCGCTCACGGTAGCTATGCCATCTCCTACGGTCTTTACCGTGCCGACCTCCTCGGCAAGCGCCTTCGGTGTCCAGTCCCGTACAGTCTCCTTTATAAGAGGAATGATGTTGCCGTTTGATTTTGGCACTTCCGCCAACACGTCGCGAAGCTGACGGAATCTTCCGTTCACGCTCCAGTCATACAGCTCGTCACCGACTTCAAGCCGGAATCCGCCGGGGAACGCGCGGCTCTCCTTCCAGATCAGCTCAACCTCGCCGTATCTGCCTTTAAGGAACTTTAAAAAGCCCTGTTCCTGCTCAGCGCTCGGGGCAGTATCGGAGAACAAAACAGCGGTGATCTTATCTGCCGCATTGTTCTCGCCGTTTGTTGCTGAAGCAA
Organism: Clostridia bacterium; assembly: GCA_017404065.1. Lineage (GTDB taxonomy): Bacteria > Bacillota > Clostridia > UBA1381 > UBA1381 > Ornithomonoglobus. Next base: position 40,887 of record JAFRDB010000139.1, on the reverse strand, counting down.
CACGGCTACGAAATTCGTTATCACTCATTTCGTTCATAGCTACGCCGTTTGTTGCTGAAGCAACACGGCTACGAAATTCGTTATCACTCATTTCGTTCATAGCTACGCCGTTTGTTGCTGAAGCAACACGGCTACGAAATTCGTTATCACTCATTTCGTTCACCCCCTAATGCAGCTTCAAGGAAGCTGTCATAGCTCTCAGAGGCACTTGATTTCAGTACAAGCTTTTCAGTCGCATCGGCAACCATGTCGGCAATATCCTCGCCCGCCTGCTCTATTATCCTCTCTCTGTCCGTTTCAGCCTTTTTATTGGCTTGGTCAATTATCCGCTCTGCCTCACGCTTTGCGGCGTATAAACTCTTTTCGGTCTGCTCGGCTATGGAACGCCGCGCAGCCTTCTTTTCTTTATCGATCTCTTTCCCGACCTCAGCAAGCCGCGTTTCGTACTCAGACTTCGCACTCGCTGCGTCTTCCGCATCCTTCCTTGCCTTCTCGTCCATCCTTTTATACTGCTCCGTGCGGTCGTCCATGAACTTCTTCACCGGTCCGTAGAGGAAAAAATACAGTATAGCAAATAGAATAACGAAATTGAGCAAATGAAGGAGTATTTGCTGGAAATCTATATTAAGCGGCAAATTCTCCACCTGCTTTCGTGTGATTTATAATACGAATATTACAAGGATCGCTATTACAAGCGCGTAAATGATAGCCGTCTCGACAAATACGAGGCCGAGCATCAGCGTTGTACGGATACTGCTCTCAGCCTCCGGCTGACGCGCTATGCCCTCAACGGACTTGGAGATAGCCATTCCCATTCCGATCGCACCCGCGCCGGCAGCGATACCTATAGCGATGACCGCCGCAAACGCCTTGGCGGACAAAAGCGATGACGAAGCATCCTCGCCCGCAGCAAACGCTGTCGCCGATACCGCAAGCACTGCCATAGCAGTAAAAAATGATGTTATTAGCTTTGAAAATCTTTTCATTTTATTTTACCTCCGTTGTATTGATATTTATTTCTTATGCTTTTCCTTAGGCTCTGTTACCTCGCCGTAGAAGAGCGATGTAAGCATCGTGAGCACGTATGCCTGTATAAGCGCGTGTAGAAGCGTGAACAGAACGCCTACAATGACCGGCAAGCCGTAGCTCAGATGCGTATAGTGATACACCATCTCCGTTACGAGCGCGCCTGAGAGCAGCGCGCCGAACATTCTGAAGCTCATTGAGACCGGAAGCGAGAACTCCTTGAGCGCGAGCCCTACTCCTCTTATTCCGTTCTGCGCTATGCCGCCCGATAGTATAACAAGATACGACAGGCAGCCGAGCATTATCGCGCCGTTTATATCCGAAAGCGGCGCGGGCAGCGATATTATCGTCCCGTTTGTCGTGACCGCCTGAAATCCGATCAGCTCAAACAGTGTGCTGACAAAGATATAAAACCCGGCAGCAAATACATACGAGCCGAGGAAGGTGTTTCGGTGAGGACTGTTCGATTTGGCAAGATCCTCAAAAAAGCCTACCGCCGACTCCAGCAAAAGCTGAAACCTGCCCGGCACGGTCTTAAACCGCGGTATTACGAATATCCGCGCGATGACCGAGAACACAAGCACTATTCCCGTTACCGTAAATGCGGCAATAAGCCCCGGATTTACGTCGAGAAGCCCAAGAAGACTTATCTTGTTTGTCTCATGCAGGACTGCGTCACGCATTACCTCGCCTATCGCCTCATGGTGCGCAGGCGGACGCGCAAGCGCTGACAGTATCGTAAGCACGATTATCGCCAGAGCTGTAATAATAAAAAACCGTTTTCTTTTTTCCTTCGGCATACGATCCCTCCCTCTCCTTCTTCATCCTCTTGATTGTAGCACAAAATGCGATTTTAGTCAAGCATAAATTCTGCCGCGCCTACGATCATCTTGTTGAATTATTGAATGATTTGTTACATTTATATTAAATTACTGCCTGATATGATGACAAATCGCGCAGATTATGATATAATTATAATATCAAACCAAAGTTTTGGGAAAGGAGTTAATGGTCATAAATATGAATAAGAACGATCTCGAATTCTACGGCTCAAATATGCTGTATTATGAAAGCGCGCTGATCGAGCTTGTATCGCGGCTTGATATTATCAGGAAATATCTGCTTAACAAAAAAGGAAGAGATCCGATAGAGAACATCAAGACGAGGATCAAATCGGCAGACAGCATGATAGCCAAGCTGACGCTGCACGGACTTGAGCCGGTGGTAGAAAGCATAAACGGGAACATCTATGACACTGCCGGCGCAAGGGTTATATGTACTTATGTCGACGATGTTTACGAGGTGGCGCGAATACTGCGGTCACATGACGATATAGAGGTCATAGAGGAAAAGGACTACATAAAGCACCCCAAGCCGAGCGGCTATCGCAGCTACCACATGATAGTCAAGCTGCCTATATACATAGGCGATGAATATAAGCAGGTCTTTACCGAGATACAGATACGCACGCTTTCAATGGACTTCTGGGCAAGCCTTGAGCACAAGATACGCTATAAGCATGATGTGCCGAACCAGGCTATTGTCGCGTCCGAGCTGAAACGCTGCGCGGATGAGGTCGCGTCTATCGAGATGAATTTTATCACTATCCGCGACATGATCAAGGCTATTACCGGTGAAGATCACGAAACTAAAAATACATAAGGAGAGTCCCTGATATGGCAAAAATACTTTTAGCCGATGACGAGGTCGAGCTTGCCCGCGCGGTAAGCGCGATCCTAAAATTCAACAACTACGAGGTGGACTGCGTCCACGACGGAGAAGCGGCGTACAAGACAGCAATGGAGAACAACTATGACGCGCTTGTATTCGATATAATGATGCCGAAGATGAGCGGAGTTGACGCGGTCGCAGCTCTCAGGAAAAACAATGTTGACACGCCTGTTATCCTGCTTACGGCAAAGGCAGAGTTCTCTGACAGGATCTCGGGGCTTGACGCGGGCGCGGACGATTATCTTACCAAGCCCTTTAACACCGGTGAGCTTCTCGCGCGCATCCGCGCTCTGCTCAGGCGTGCCGGAGATAAGAAGCCGGAGCAGCTAAGCTGCGGCAACGTGACCTTTAATACGGAAACACTTGAAATAAAAACAACGACATCATCCTTCAGGCTCGGCCCGCGCGAGGCGAGAATGCTTGAGCTGCTCATCACAAGGCGCGGCACGCCTTTAGACGAGCAGTATTTTCTCGACCGTCTCTTTGATGACGGTGAAGCCAGCCACGACGGAGCTGTTTTTCTGCACATTTCATATCTTAGGACAAAGCTTGCTGCGATAAACGCAAATCTAAAGATCAAGACTACAGATGATAACAAGTATATGCTCGTTATCGAATAACAGGAGGCGAAAAGCAATATGGTACGGACACTGAGACTCAGGATAATAGGCGTTACGATGCTTGCCGTATCCTTTGTTATATTCGCGATAATATTCACTATAAACATGCTCAGCTCCGTTTGGATCATCGGCCGCGCCGATGATATGCTAAGCATCATAAGCGAGTGGAACGGCACGCTGCCGAGCAACGCGGACGAGATCGGCAACAGAGTAAGCTTTGCGGTCGACAGCGAGCTTCCGTATCGTACGCGCTATTTTGTGATAAAAGCCGACAGCGACGGGAATATAACCGAAAAGATGCTCGGAAATATCGCTTCCGTAGATGATGATGAGATCGATTCCTTCTTTGAAAAAACAAAGGATCTGAAGGACAACACATACGGGACGATAGATGAATACCGCTATCTTGTCCACTATACACCTCACGGGAAGATGATATCTTTCCTTGACCTCTCCCCCGACCGCGAGGCTCTCGGCATTTTTACCGCCGCTTCCACACTTACAGGCATAGCGGGACTTGTATTTGTGCTTGTTATTATAATTGTTGCATCAGGCCGCATTTTGCAGCCGTTCATAATCAATCAGGAAAAGCAGAAGCAATTTATCACCGATGCCGGACATGAGCTGAAAACGCCGCTCGCGATAATCCGCACCAATGCGGAGGTACTTGAAATGTGCGGCGGCACAAACGAGTGGATAGAAAGCATCAAGAACCAGACAGTCAGGCTTGACGGACTTATAAAGGGACTTTTGCAGCTTGCCAAGAGCGGCGAGATAGCTGAGGAGCAGCCTGTGAAATTCTCACTGAGCGGCACGGTTAACGAGGTGGCGCAGCCGTTTAAAGCGCTTGCGGATCAGAAAAACATAATTATGCATTATGACATAATCCCATCAATTGAGTATAAGGGCAATCAGCAGGCGATCAGCACTCTTGTGTCGATCCTTGTTGACAACGCTATCAAGTACGCGCCGGAGGGCGGCGAGATCATAATCGCTCTGTCACACATGGGTATGGGCACGCTCAAGACCGCAAAGCTTGTGGTCGAAAATGATACCGACATTCCCGCAAGCGAGGATCCGACCCGCTTCTTTGAGCGCTTTTACCGCTCGGACGGCTCACGCGCAAGAGAGACCGGAGGCTACGGCATAGGCCTTTCTGTCGCGCAGACGATAGTTAAGGAGCACAAGGGCAAGATAACGGTTGAACGCGCAGGCAACCGGATAGTATTTACAGTGATCTTATAAGGAGGAAATCAGTATGGTATACGTTATTTTAGCAGACGGCTTTGAGGAAATAGAGGCGATCGAGCCGGTGGATATAATGCGCCGCGCCGGTATTGACGTTAAGACCGTGTCTATTATGCCGTCAAGGACAGTTACAGGCGCGCACGGAATAAAGGTCGAAGCGGATATTATGGTCTCCGACTGTGACCCGAACGCAATGGAGCTTTTAATGCTGCCGGGCGGCGGCGGACATACTTTGCTTGACGCGTCAAATGAGGTACACGCGCTTATGAACTTCGCGCACGTTAACGGCAGGTATCTTGCCGCTATCTGCGCCGCGCCGTCGATACCGGGCAAAAAGCAGATTCTTACGGGTAAGAAGGCGACCTGCTATCCGGGCTTTGAAAAATACTGCTATGGTGCCGAGATGACCGGCGCGAAGGCTGTTTCGGACGGTAAGATAATAACGGGCAGAGGTCCCGGCGCGGCAGCGGACTTTGGTTTTGAGCTTGTCAGGCTCTTAAAGGGCAGCAAGACCGCGGACGAGCTGCGCGAGGTCATGCAGTACAATGACTAAGAACGAAATACGCGCCGCCGCAAAAGCGCGGCGGCGTTCTCTTACGCATAATGAGATAGTAACAAAGAGCGAGGCGGCGCTGACGCTTTTACTGCCGTATCTTGAAAACGCCGATACCGTTTTCTGCTACATGGCAGCATTTAATGAGCCTCGCACCGGAGAGCTTATAGAGCGGCTTATATCCTACGGCAAGCGCGTAGCGGTGCCGGTAACGGATACAGTGTCAAACACTATAACGCCTGTGCTTTACACCGGCAGACAGGAGCTTATCAGCGGTGCAATGGGCATACCGGAGCCGAAAAGCAGGATCACAGTTGCGTCCGATGAGATAGACGCGGCGGTAATACCCGGCATTGCCTTTGACCGTGACGGGACACGCATAGGCTTTGGCGCGGGATATTACGACAGATTTCTGGAAGGCTTCAAGGGTCTTAAAATAGGCTTGTGCTATGATTTTCAGGTCTATGACAGACTGCCGCGCGACACGCACGACATACCGATGGATGTAATTGTAACAGAAAGGACAGCTTATGATATTTGACACACACGCGCATTATAACAGCGAGCAGTTTGACGCTGACCGCGACGAGCTTCTGAGCAAAATGAACGAGGGCGGCGTCGGACTTATAATGAACGCCTGCTCTAATCTTGACGAGATACCGGATATTATCGCGCTTTGCGACAGGTATCCGTTCATATTCGGCGCGGTGGGCATACATCCGGAGGAGGTCGATGGGCTATCTGCCGACTACCTTGACCGGCTCCGCAGAAGCAGCGCGCATCCGAAGATCAGAGCTATAGGCGAGATCGGTCTCGATTACTACTGGACTACCGAGACTAAAGCGGAGCAGCAGAGGATACTGGGCGAGCAGGTCGACCTTGCCCGCGAGCTGAAGCTGCCGGTCATTATCCATGACCGCGAGGCGCATGGCGATACGATGCGGATTTTGCGCGAGCATAAGGTCTGGGAATGCGGAGGCGTGTTTCACTGCTACAGCGGCAGCGCGGAGATGGTTCGCGAGATAACGGACGAGCTTAATATGTACATCGGCTTCGGCGGCGCGCTTACCTTTAAAAACGCAAAAAAGCCGCGCATGGCAGCAGAAGCTGTTCCACTCAATAGACTGCTTATAGAAACCGACTGCCCGTATATGGCGCCTGTTCCCTACCGCGGCAAGCGAAACAGCTCGCTGTATCTGCCGGAGGTTATTGAGCTTCTCGCTGAAATAAAAGGCTTGCCGGCAGAAGAGATAGAGCGCATTACTGAAGAAAACGGAAGGAGATTGTTTGGGATTTGAAGGAACTGATACTTCGCGGCTCAAGGGAGCTTGGCGTGCCGCTTGACGAACGTCAGGCGCAGCAGCTTATAAGCTACTATGATATACTGAAAGAGCGGAACAAGGTAATGAACCTTACCAGGATAACCGACCCTGCCGAGGTCGCTGCCAAGCATTTTCTTGACAGCCTTACACCTATCCTTACGAGGCACGTTACCGGACGGGTCATCGATATAGGCACAGGGGCGGGATTTCCCGGGCTTGTTATAAAATGCGCTCTGCCTGATATAAGACTGACGCTGCTGGATTCTCTTAACAAGCGCATAGCATTTTTAAAGGAAGCGGCGGCAGCTATGTGTATTACGGGCGGTATAGAGTTCGTGCACGCACGCGCGGAGGATGCCGCACATAACAAGGATCACAGAGAAAAATACGACACCGTTACCTCCCGCGCCGTTGCACGTATGCGCACTCTTTCCGAATGGTGCCTGCCTTATGTTAAGCCCGGCGGCTATTTCCTCGCGCTGAAGGGTCCGCTTGCTATGAGCGAGCTTGACGACGCGCGAGAAGCGATAGAGATCCTCGGCGGCAGCGTAGAGGATGCCAAGGATGTTGAAATACCGGAAACAGACCTCAGACACAGGATAATAATTGTAAAAAAAGTGCGACATACGCCGACAGCCTTCCCCAGAAAGGGCGGAAAAGCAACATCGATACCTATCGAAAAAGCAATTAAAAAGTAATATCGTAAAAAGCGTGCCGGCTCATGTCGAACGCTTTTTCTTTACAACGGAATAAATTATGCTATAATTGTTCTTGTAAGACAGACATAACAGATACAGGCGCAGACCGCGATCCTGCGTCACCCCCAACCGGTAATGCTCACAAGCTAACGTATGCTGCATCTGCTCGTCTGAAACCGCTTGCGGCGGCAGACGAGCCGTATGCGCTCAAGCTTACAGCATTGCCCAACCTGTCAATACTGTCGCGTCGTCAGTGTTGATAAATCGGATACCAAGGTATTCATTGTCTTACACCTTCCACCACCGAGGCTGTACCGCTGCGGTACAGACCCAAACGGCGTAATGCTGTCGATCGGTATGATAGCATTACGGTGTAGGGGCTGTAGAAACGTGTTTTTTACAGCCCCTGTTAAATTACAGGAGGACAAACGCATGAACGAAATAAAAAACATTCCGTTAAAGAAAATATATCCGAATCCCGACCAGCCGCGTAAATATTTCGACCCCGAGGCCATGGACGCGCTTACCGCATCGATTGAGCGATACGGCGTGCTAAGCCCCATCACGGTGCGCGAAGCAGGTGACGGGAAGTATGAGCTGATCTCCGGCGAGCGTCGTTACCGCGCCGCATATAAGGCGGGACTGAAGGTCATTCCCTGTATTATAATAGACGCGCCGCACTCGGACTGCGCGATCCTGTCCCTGCTTGAAAACCTTCAGCGCGAGGATCTGTCCTTTCTTGAGATAGCAGAAAGCTACAAATACCTTGTAAAGGATAAGGGCTATACGAGCTACGACCTTTCAAGACGTGTCGGCGACAGACCCTACGATGTAAAGGAACGCATAAGACTGATGAAGCTTGATCCGATAGTACGTAAGTACATACGCAGCTTCGGTCTCACCGAGCGCCAGGCTGCCGCGCTTGTAAAGCTTCGCGACCATACCAGACAGCTTGAAGCGGTCCAGCAGATATGCGAGAACTCGCTAAGCGAGTCGGACTCGATCGATTATATAAACGGTCTTATAAGCGCCGGCAGCGAGCCGAAGATCCATATTAACCGGATCAAGGATATCAAGCTTCTCAGGAACACCCTCAATAATGCCGTGGGGCTTATCCGCCGCAGCGGAATAGACGCCGAGCTTACCGAAACGGCAAAGGACGGCTGCCAGGAATTTTTGATAATTGTTCGTAATTGACTCTTTACAAAGCCGCGCTTTTGTAGTATAATAACCCTTAGTTTAAAACAGGAGTGAAAAATACTATGAAAAACAAAAGGCTTGTTGTGAAGGTCGGGACATCGACACTCACACATGAGACCGGCAAAATAAACCTGAGACAGATAGACACGCTTGCAAGAGTTCTGAGCGATCTGCGTAACAGCGGCTATGAGGTGGTACTCGTATCCTCCGGCGCGATCGGCGTTGCCATAGGCAAGATGGGACTAAAGGAACGGCCTAAGGACACTAAGATCAACCAGTCGCTTGCGGCTATAGGACAGTGCGAGCTGATGTCGCTCTATGACAAGATGTTTTCCGAATATCACAACACGGTGGCGCAAATACTTTTGACGCGGTCGGATGTGGATATAGAAAAGCGGCGGCAGCATACGACAGATACCTTCAACACACTTCTTGATATGGGTATAATCCCGATAGTGAACGAAAACGATACCGTTTCTGTTGAGGAGATAGAGTTCGGCGATAACGACAGCCTTTCGGCTATTGTCGCGCGGCTCATCGGCGCGGATATACTCGTTCTTTTCTCGGATATAGACGGACTTTTTGACAGCGACCCGCATGAGAACCCTGACGCACGGCTCATATCGCGCGTTGAGGATATCGGCAAGGTGCGCAAGGGCGCGGGCGGCGCCGGCTCAAAGCTCGGCACCGGCGGCATGGTTACAAAGCTTGAGGCCGCGGAGATCGCCAACAGCGCGGGAATTAGTATGCTAATACTGAACGGAAAGAAAATAGAGTCACTCTATGACGTTATAGACGGCAAAAAGGTCGGAACGCTTTTTAAAGCATATTGATATGTTATTGAATAAAACCTCCCGCAATTGCAAATACTAAGGCGGGAGGTGTTTTTATGGGTAAAAACAAAAAAAGACCTGATACCGAGGATATCATTGCTCTCGGCATGTCCGCCGCGCAAAGCGGCGCGCTTGGCGGTGACGCGGTCAGCAGCACGGAAATGACCGGACTTATACCCTCTATCGCTCTTGACGAGTTCGAAGCTGACTCTTATGAGGCGATAGAGGACTATAAGGCATAGTGGTAGTTTTACACAAACATTGCCGCTAAGAAGGCAAGGCTGATAACAATTAATATCGCGTGGAGGATGAACAGACGGAATATCGCCGTGTCATTGTTATCCTCCTTTGCCTGTTTCATAAGCTTTATTATTATTATCGCCGCGCCGCAGATAATAACAGGCGCGACCGATAACGCGATAAACAAAAGTCCGCGTGACCACTCGATAAGCCAGTGCAAAAGTATAATGTAATATGCCGCGCCGGACGCAAGCGCGAATATCAGGCGCCCCGCAGTGGTGTCGAGCCATTTAAGTATTTTATCTTTCATAATATTTATCTCCTGATCGCGTGGAGAAAATCGTTCAGGTCGTGCGTTTGAACAAGCGAGCTATATGCTTGTATGTGAGCTTGCGAAAACGCGCGAGGCTGGTCGGTGACTTTGTCACCTGCTCGCCCTATCAACCCGGATGAGCGATTTAATCCATGCGGTCGAACTCACGCATCAGATTTGCCATTTCAATTGCCGACATTGCCGCGTCATAGCCCTTGTTCCCCGCCTTTGTTCCGGCGCGCTCCACTGCCTGTTCTATCGTGTCTGTTGTCAGCACGCCGAAGAGTACGGGTATACCGGAATTAAGGGAAACCTGTGCGATACCCTTAGACGTCTCGTTGCATACCATGTCATAATGCGAGGTCGAGCCGCGGATTATAGCGCCCACGCATATAACAGCGTCATAGGTCATGTTCATTACCATCTTCTTTGCGATAAGCGGCAGCTCATACGCGCCCGGCACCCACGCAAGAGTGATGTCCTCATCCTTAACACCGTGGCGGATAAGGCAGTCCTTTGCGCCGGATATGAGCTTTGATGTGATAAACTCATTGAACCTTGACGCTACTATGCCGATCTTTAAGCCTTCACCTGTTAATTTGCCTTCAAATACATTCATTATAATTTCCTCCTGTTGTTTTATTCTTATTATTTATACTTAAATAAATGTCACATTTTGAGCTGCTTTACAGTTTGTATTTTGTTCACTTATATTATACCATAAATTGAGCCGTTTTTCCATGCTTTTTTTTAATTTTTCTCTGACTTTTTCAGTGGTCTCGAATCGTCCACTCGACACCTCTATAAAAGCATAACATAATTATCCAAAAATATATATATTGTCAAAAAGGCTATAACAAGCATAACACTCCATAATATCACTTCTTTCATGTTTTTCGAAACATTTTTTTGTTTAATTGCTATTATCTTTTTTGCAATACTTATTATTATGTATATAAAATCAATTATAATCATTCCCAAAGCGCAGAAAAATTCAGCTATAATCAAGTCAAATGAATTATTGGTTTTTTCAAAAAATGATAACATATAAATATATTCATAGTAATGCTGTTTATTAAATAATGCAATTATCAATGCAAGCATCAAAAGTATCATGTGAATAATTATTATAATACGTTTTATCATTATCATGGAATCCTCCTGCTTGCTGTCGGTACATTACCATATTCATCATACGGTTTTATATCATATTGATAATGTCCCCAATAGCAGACGAGGGGACGGTTCTCTCGTCCTGTCTGTCCTGTTTGACCAGACAACAGAACCGTCCACCCCCGTCTGATGACGTTATTCATGCTGTCATAGGCGTATTCCGTATCTGTATAGGTTGCATCCGGGCTTGTCCAACGAGTGGGCGACCAGACAGCAGAACCGCCCCCCGTCTGGCAAGACAATAACCGTCCCCTCGTCTGGTCTGTCAATTGAATAAATTGTTAATATTAAGCAACGCAACTATTACTTGTTCCTTTGTTATTTCTTCTTTGGGGTTAAAATATCCGTTATCTTCTCCTTGCAGTACACCTAACTTTGTCATTTCAGCTATATAAGGTCTCGCCCATTCCGAAATCTCCTCGTTATCAGCATACACCTTCTCAGATTTAAATATCTCTGCATCTTGATTAAGGAAATGATATGTCTTTGACAATACCTTTGCCAATTCCTCACGCGTTATTCGGTCGAATGGATAAAACTTGGTGCTTTCTTTACCATCTATTATTCCAATCTTATATAATTGATTTACGCTTATATCGTTTATATCTGAAAACACAGAATTTGTTATCAGTTCCGTTTCGCAACCATTTATTTTTAGTAAGTTGTCGATAAGCTGACATGTCTCCAACCGTATTATATCGCTTTTATACCAAATCTGATTCCATCTTGGCACCAAATTGCTTAGTTTAGCCTGCGCAATATAAGTTTTTGCCCATTCTGACGTCTCAAAAGGCTCTTGATCCGGCAGTGTAAGTTCATATGTTTTCAAAGCATATATATGATCCAGAAAACGTTTATATTCAGTTCTCTCAACATAAAACTGTTTACCTTTTTCGTTATAGAATCGACCATCTACAAAACCGACATTATAAAAAGTTTCATCTGCTAGTTTTATATTAATATTTACAACAGATAAATCACCACCGGATACAGTCTTTCCATCTTCATTCAAATCAAATGCATTAATACGATGAATAATGTCCTGAATAACTTTTTCTTCATTAGTACGCCATGCATATGATTTTTCCGGCGGTTTTGGATGACCTTGGCCTGCAATATCACAAATTACTTTAATTTCTACAACATCCGTTCCATCAATTATCTTTTGCTGATTAGTATTAGCTGTACATGTGTCTGCAAAAAAACTAATCTGTATAAACGTTACAATCATTAATATATACATTAAGAATTGCTTTTTTTTCATGTATATCATCCTCCGTTTAATACTGTACTCTGAGCTGCATTTTGGGATTGCCTCTTTTTTTGTGATATTCTAAACGCAACCCATTTTCTGATACAATTCCATGCATAGATTTTGGATTAGTGTATCCGGAAGCATTATAAAACAAGCCTGTTGTTTGTAACTCCTCTTGCCTTTCCATACCGTATCTGTATGAACCATCTTTAGCTTCATCAGGCAAATATAATCCTTTAATTCCCCTCCATGCATGCACTAATTCATGCCCAAGAGTCATAAAATCAACAAAATCTGTATTGGAAATCTCACCCGTTTTAGTATCCATCATCAATGCTGCAGTTCCCAGAGTGTTGCCATTATCAACCCATACTTCCATCTTAGAAAGGTCATACCAATCTATTTGGTTTGTCTCTCCATCAAATCTAAGCCCAAGATTAATGTTTACCTCGGTCTCAGAATTTATTAAATCATTTATGAGTGTTTGCCCAACATGTCTATCGGTATCATATGTTTTAACAATTTTAAATTCGCCCATTCCAGTTCCATTGCCGTCTTCATCTGTATATTCTGTATATTCCAGTTTGTCATCAGTTAATTCACTTAACATTCTGAACACTTCTTCACTATCATCCACTTTACAAGTTATTTTCAACCCCTCAGACGAGGGCAGACGAGGGGACGGTTCTCTCGTCCTGTCTGTCCTGTTTGACCAGACAACAGAACCGCCCCCCGTCTGCCCCCGTCTGTGACTGTTTGACCAGACAACAGAACCGTCCCCCCGTCTGCCTGACCAGACAACAGAACCGTCCCCCCGTCTGCCTCACCCATGTGAGCGGCAGCCACAACAGGAGCGGCACGCCTATCTGCTTATACCATAAATCGAGCCGTTTTCCATGTTTTTTATTAGTTCTCTGACTTTTTTCAGTGGTCTCGATCCGTCCCCTGTCCGTTACTTCAATGATTTATCGTAATATTTATAATACACCTTTGAATAGTTATCTCCAAAATTTATTTGCGTTATCTCATCATATGGAATTATATGTGTTTCATTATCCCACTCTCCATCCATTCCAATATCAAGAAATTCTACATTCTCATCTTTTACATCTTTTATAATCCCAAGATAAAATGCATATCTTTTAACTTGATTTTCACACTGAATAGATACTAATCCCTCATAATTTTGCAGAGATTGAAATATTTGTTGATAGTTGTATATGCTACTCAGAAATTTAGGTCGTGATATATCTTGCAACCCCTCTGATATACATATTTTTTCATAGAATGTATCATGTTCATTAGAATATGCATCTATAATGTTTTCAATATTTAAAATAGCATAACCCTCATCATGAAAATCATTAATTACGGTCATCAAAAGGAATCTATTTGACAACATTATCGGAAATCCATTAATTGATTCTGTCTCAAACATATCTTTTCTTTCAATTCTTATAATCATTTTTTTTGTAATATGATATTTAATGGTCTCCACAACTTCATTTATCATTTTAAAAAAACACCTCACTTTCGTTTATCTTTTCTTGGCGTCCTTCTAGCATCGCCTTTTTCACCACCAGCATCTTTCAACTTCCTGGTTTGTCCTTTTTGATGTTTGTTTTCTGTACTTTTTCTTTTGTTAGATGTGTGTTCTTTATAATAAATTACGCCAGCAGTAGCAATAGCCGCCGCTGCTGCGACTGCTATATATACCATATCATCAGCTACTGCGACATTCCCTTGTGTATCGATATACTTAGTTGGATTGTTCATAGAATACACATATAGATTATTACTTTGAGCAATTGCCTCTATGTTAGGAATTCGTGTTCTTTCAATTGCCAGAAATTTGCCAATGGATTGTATTTTGGGGTAGTCGCTTCCAATTATTGCATTTTCATGTAGTGTAGCCCTATAAAAATTATTATTAAATCCAATTAAATCTCTTTTTTCTATACATAATGTATGATAATTATTCTTCTTGTCATTACATTCATCATTGTTGTTTCTTTCTTCATCTTGTGTGTTAATAAAATCATTTTCTTCATCTCCATAGAGCATATTACATATATTCCAATAATTATCCTCGGTGATGAATCTGCCTGTGCTGCTGTCATAATAACGGTTTCTAAGATAAATTAAGCCGCTTTCGCTGTCGCGATATTCGCCGCAGTAGCCGAACGGGTCGGGCGTGTCTTGGCTTATGATATTTCCGAACGCATCATAGCTGTACGGTTCATTTATCACAAAGCCGCCGCTTGTGTCCGTTATATCAACTATACTGCCGTGTGCATCCTTGAGATACAGTGCGGTTGTATTTCCGGTGGTCTTTGATACAATGCCGTCCGCGCCGTAGTTATACAGATTTGTTATGCTGTTGCCGCTAAGCTCCGCCGCAAGGTTGCCGCCGTTCCATACAAAGCCGGTGGTTGTGTTGTTTACCGTCTTGTTCTTTCTTAAGCCGTTCGCGCCGTAGGTGTAGCTTGCGGTCGTGTCTGCGGTTTCGTAGCCTGTGAGCTGGCTTCTAAGGTTGTATGTAAATACCTCAGCTGTGCTTGTTGTTCTGTCTCCGCCCGTTATATCTTCCGTACCGTTTTGTGAACAGCTGTAATTTTCCTTTAAGGTCTGATTTCCGTTCGCATCATAATAGATGTCTGTTACTTTATTTGCCGTTCCGTTTACTGTTTTCACTTGATTTGTGAGACGGTTGTTCAGGTCGTAGGTGTTTGTCATGACATAGCTGTCATCACCCGTTACGGTCTCCGTGAGCCTGTTACCGCGCAGATCATAGGTGTATGCCTTGGTATAGTCGTATGCTCCGCTTATGTCCTCGCTTACAAGCCTTCCGTTTCCGTCATATGTGTATGACCTGCTGATATTGTTTGCGCTGTCATTCTCAGTAAGTCTGTTGCCGTCCACGCTGTAGGTGTAGCTGTAGGATTCTGATGTGGTGCTGTTTATTGTGTTTACATATGATGTAGGCAAAGACATGTTGTTATATGTTATGGTCGTTACGTTATTTCCAACTGTTTTGCTTGTAATATTATCCATATCATCATATGTATATGATACAATTATACCATTCAAGTCAGCCTGTGTCAACCGGTTCATTTCATCATATGTATATAAATTGCTGCTTTCGGTTGCTGCTCCGTTATTGAGCTGATAGCCCGTTAAATTGGAGTTCTTGTCATAGATGTAGCTGTTGGTTCTGCCGTTGTTGGTCTCCGTCAGCTTTCTGCCGAACATGTCATAGGTCGCCGTAACCGTATCTGTAAGTGTATTGTTACTGTACAGCTTTGCCTCTGTAACCTGTCCCATATCATTATATGTGTAGGTATACATTTCCGTATCGCTGCCATCGGTTATACTTGACGAGGTAATACCGTACGGTCCGTATACATTTGTAGTTACATTGCCGTTACGGTCTGTTATGCTTTTTGCGTTTCCTGCATAGTCATAGGTATATGTAGCCGTCTGATTCAGCGCGTCTGTTTCTGTCGCAACATAACTGAGCTTGTTATATGTATAACTCGTTATTGCTCCATCGGTCGGTGCTGTGCTGTTCGGATCAATAGCGGTAAGACCTGTTGACATTGCGGTTACACGGTTTGCAACGTCATACCAATACTGCACCGCTCCGCCCGCAGTCGTTACGCCTATGACGTTATTCATGCTGTCATACGCATATTCCGTATCGGTATAGGTCGCATCCGGGCTTGTACTACCCGCACCCGATGTGCCCTGAGCGTTATTTTTTACGCTTTCCTTTATAACATTAGAATTCTTATCATAATACCGCTTTGTTTCGGCTGTAGACGAGCCTTCCATATTTCTCTTGGTATCGGTCACTCTTCCGAGTTCATCATATGTATACCGTGTTGCAGTTAATTCTCTATCGTATTCTATTATCTTTCTTCCCGCCATATCAAAGTGAATGAACTGAACGGTATCATCGGGATATATTATCATTGTTACATTACCTTCTATATCATATTGATACTCTGTAACATTCCCCTTTGCATCCGTTTCCGTAAGCATTCTGCCCAGATAGTCATAGGTATAGTTATATGTCTGCTTGTCCGTACCTGTGCCTATCTCACGCTTTGTAAGCCAGCCTAAATTGTTGTAGTATTCCTTTACTTCCGCTACTGGCGTTGCGTCCTCTGCCGTTATTGTTTTTGTTACTATACTACTTCCGCTTGCTGTTGAATAAACATAGCTTTCGGTATACAGCTTTGTCGCATTGTCATATACTTCTTTTGTCAAAACACGGTTAAATATATCGTATGTGTATTTCTCTTTTATGTACTTATCCGTATCCGTGTACTTTTTTAAAGTAGTAAGCCTTTCACTTGTATCGTATGAACGACTCTCAAATGTTTTCCAGCTTCCTTCATGGAAATACTTTGTCGTAGGCATTCCAAAGCCGTCATAATATGTCCATACTGATTTTCCCGACAGATCCCTTGCATTTGTAAATTTACTTGCAGTATTATAGTCTATACTTTCATATCCGCCGTTTGGATAGTTGTATCTGACGGCTCTGCCTGTGCCGTCATATTCTATTGTTGTTATATTTCCTTTGGGGTCTGTCTTGCTGTACGGCTTGCCGGTGCGCGTATATGTATAGGTCGTGCTTACCGCGCCTGTATTTTCTCCGTCAGCGTCTGTTACAGAGCTTAGAGACTCGGTTACGGTATTTGAATATGTGCCGTCATTGTAACTTAGATTGGTTACAATAGGACTGTCATTTTCGTCAAGAACGCCATCGCTGTTATAATCCTTTACCCATTCCTTAACCGCCGTAACACGTCCGTCAGAGGAATACACATATTGCTTTTGTGACTTTATTGTACTGTCTTTTATTTTCCGCTCGTATTCTACCGCTTTATTATCATTTGTAAGTGTTGTTTGTATTGAGTAATCGATTACATAATCGTAACCGGATTTGTACTGAACATTTATTATCGAAGGTATTCCTGTTCTCTTTCCGTCTATTACATGATATGTATAGGTTGTCTTTTTATCCCCCAACATTTCATAATTTATCGAACTGGGATACCATGTCTGGTATTCATAATATGTTGTTTTCGATATTCCGCTGTTATTTACATTAACCGATTTCGGCTGACTATCATCCGGATCATATGTATATGTTTGTATAACATACGGAATTGATGAGGTTGTGCCTGTTGCGGAGGTCGTGGCTTTTTCAAGCAAACTCTTTGTGGAATATTCATATATTGAAACTGCGGACTTTGTAACATCCGTTTCTGTCTTGTTGATCTTGCCGGCTACAGTTGCAAAATCATAGGTTTTGTGGTTTTTTACTGTATTGCTGATAATATCATAGGAATCCTCTACCGCATAAGTGTAATGCGCCACATGGCTGCCACTATGAATGTTTATTCTTTTGTATCTGTATCGTGTTTCAGCTCCGGTCGGATATATTATTCGCTCAATATTACTTCCGGTACAGTTTTGAATATCATCATCGTAATAATAATTAAAGCCATTTACAGATGTATTTGCTGCAGATGTTCCGTAATATATAATCTCTGTATCTCTCGCATCATATATAGTCGTCTCGTTCTCTTCATTTGTTACTTTGAAACGCTGCACCTCTTTAGCGCTTATCGGGCTGTCGTTATTGAGTTGTGATGCCGGCAATGTTTCATTTTCGTATAAAATACTCTGTTCATGACCGTTTTCATCCATATATGATACTTCGCTTTCCGTGTCGCCTATAGTAAAACTTACAACCCTGCCGTAAGTATCTTCAATGCTCGTGAGCTTGTTGCCGGTATTATAATTATACTTTATCATATTTCCAAACCTATCCATGACTGCCACAACATACATACTCTGCCACGAGCTGATATAATCCTCCGTCATACCATTGTTATCAATATAGTAAGTTAGCCCCCTGCGGCTGTCAAATATCATAAAATTGTACCATTTACTTGTTCCGGGCACGGTTGAACCTTCAAAAACAGGCGTATATGACATAAAATCATTGTTTTTTGAACCAAATGATGACGTATATTTATTGGGTGTTACACCATCCTTATATTTTACAAATTGTCCGTCCCCGTCAAATGTGCTTATATTCCCGTCTATATCTCTGAAAGTGCCGTTAAAATAATATAACTTCGTGATTTTGTCTGTTGTTGTATACGTCTTCGTTCGATAATTATCGGCAGCTATTGTTCCCTCCGGCATTTCCAATTCCCATGAATTTCCTAAGCTCACCTTGCCCGGAATGGTACTTGCAAACGCCAGCTGATATCTTACTGACTGGCTATAGGTTATTCTTGTGCTGAAAGACGTAAAGCTGTTATCGTATTGTAATAATATTCCACTGGTCGCTTTCCTATTATAAATATCTTCAAAATAATAAATTGAACGCCTGTTTCCGTCGGGAAAGTTCGCCATTACGGTTCTATTTGGCATTGCCGATACCGTCATGCCGTTCTGCATATATGTGTAAAAGTCATCTGTTGTTACAAATCCAATATACACCGTTATATTGTTTGACATATTTGTAAAAGCATAAATATATCTTTTATTTCTTGCGGTTTCATGATTAGCAAACAGGGGTCCCAAATCATGTGCATAAAAAGACTCGCTGTATTTTTGGTTGTCATATGTTCTGCGTATGTTAAGATCCAAACCATTTTTGCCCGGAAGACTCAGGTCGGTTTCTTCTATAACCAATCGGTTTGTGTTCCCGGCTACACGCTGTCCGGCAGTTCGTTTGTAGGGAGCTAAATATGCATCTCCGAATCTGTCCGCCATGGCGTTGGACCATGTCTCATCATTTGTGACGGATCTGTCTTCTGGCTCTGAATTTTTCTCGTACTGATCGTTTTCGCGTTCCGGATCATAAACAGCTTCAGTTATGGTATCTGTATCAGATACATTTTCTTTTCTGTCTTTATTTATTTCCAGTGCTTTAAATTCCTTTGACACTTCAAATGTATATTCTACCGGCTCATTGCTGTACGGCTCCTGTGTAGCGTCCGGGTCAAAATCCGGACAAAGCACGTGTGAGCATTCCGCTTCGGCAAGTTCATAATAATATTCCTCTACGTTGCGGCGTTTATCATTATCAGCCGCAAAAGCGGGCATTATACCACACGAAATCGAAATAGACAGTAATATGCTTGTTATCCTTTTATACATACTTATTCCTCCTGACCTTCCTACCGTTTTATTGGCATTCAGCAGCGACTTGAATTTTATTATGTTTATTACTCTTAATAATTAATACTTAAATAAATGTCCCATTTTTATCTGCTTTGTCCTGAGATAGAACTCATTTTCCTTTTTGAACGGTATCTGTATCGGCACGCGCTCTGTTATCTCTATGCCGTATTCGGAAAGATCCGAGATCTTTTCCGGATTATTTGTCATTATCCTGAGCCGCGACGCGCCAAGATCTCTCAGTATCTGCGCGCCCTCGCTGTAATCGCGAAGATCCGGCGCAAAGCCGAGCTTCAGGTTTGCCTCGACTGTGTCATATCCGTTTTCCTGCAGAGTATACGCCTTGATCTTATTCAAGAGGCCTATTCCCCTGCCCTCCTGACGGAGGTATACGATAATACCGCGACCTTCTTCATTTATCTTCTTCATCGCCTCGGCAAGCTGCTCTCCGCAGTCGCAGCGGCGGGAGCCGAACACATCGCCCGTAAGACATTCGGAATGTACGCGACAGAGCACCGGCTCGCCGTCAGACACATCACCCATCACCAGCGCTACATGAGATTTGCCGTTTATGATATTACGGTAGCCATAGATATCGAAATCACCGTATTTTGTAGGCAGCTTTGCCTTTGCTGTCCGCTCCATTATCCTATCATGCAGACGGCGGTATGCCTGTAATGCCTGTATGGTTATAAAGGTCAGATCATGCTGCTTTGCGAATTCCTCCAACCCTTCGCGGCGCATCATCTGACCGTTTTCCGCCATGATCTCACAGCAAAGACCGATCTGCTCCAATCCTGCGAGTCTGCACAGATCTACGGTAGCCTCCGTGTGTCCGTTGCGTTCAAGCACGCCGCCCGGCTTTGCCTCAAGCGGGAACATGTGTCCCGGCCTACGAAAATCCGAAGGCTTTACGTTCGGCGCAGCGCACATACGCGCCGTATAGCCGCGCTCCTCCGCGCTTATGCCCGTAGTAGTATCCACATGATCAATAGATTCGGTGAACGCGGTCTCGTGATTATCGGTATTATTCGCCACCATCGGACGCAGTCCGAGCTTATCTATATTGGCACGGCTCATCGGCATACATATTAGCCCCTTCGCATCGCTCGCCATGAAATTCACATTTTCTGTTGTCGCAAACTGCGCCGCGCAGATCAGATCGCCCTCGTTCTCGCGGCTCTCGTCATCCATACACAGAATGACCTTGCCGTTTTTCAGGTCGGCAATTGCCTGTTCTACAGTATTCAAATATATCAACTCCTTTAAAATCCGTATTTTTTCAGAAATTCCTCCGTTATGCCGCCTGAGAGCGGTTTGGATAACTTTTCTACATATTTTCCTATTATATCGCATTCAATGTTTATTTTGTCGCCCGTTTTCCGCTCCGTAAGCGTTGTTTCCGACGCGGTGTGCGGTATAATTGAAACAGCAAACTCGCCGCGGCTCACCTCCGCTACCGTAAGGCTGACACCGTCCAGCGCGACAGACCCTTTTTCCACTATGTAGCGTGTTATGCTCTCCTCTGCCGCTATTCTTATCCATATCGCGTTATCCTCGCGTATCATGGAAAGGATAGTGCCCGTACCGTCAATATGACCCGATACTATATGGCCGCCGAACCGTCCGCCCATTTGCATGGCACGTTCAAGATTAACACAAACGCCCGGTGCAAGGCTGCCAAGGCTTGTGCGGCGCATCGTCTCAGCCATCACATCGGCAGTGAAACTGCCCGCGCCTATTTCCGCCGCGGTAAGGCAAACACCGTTTACGGCAACGCTGTCGCCAAGCCGCAGATCGTCAAATATCCTTTCGGCGCGGATAGTAAGACGGCACGATCTTTCGCCGCGGACTATACGCTCGACAATACCTTTTTCTTCTATGATTCCTGTAAACATACTGTACCTCACTGTTTATATATTTCAGTTTGTCGGGTTGTCAACTCCCCCCGGCGCTATCGCGCCGACCCCCTCAAGAGGGGGTCAAGTATCGGTGTACCACAATTCTTGCCTCCCTCTTGAGGGAGGTGGCAGCCCGTAAGGGCTGACGGAGGGAGTCCGATAAACTGAAATTTATCTTAACCTTTTATATGACAACATTATATCCCCGCCAAATCTTGTGATCTCGGGCGCGGAGAATATATGCGCGTCACGAATAAGCTCTGCCCCGCGCCCCGCTATCACGGGACGCGCATCAGCGCTGCCTATCACCTTTGGCGCTATATACACCTGTAAAAGATCGCATAGACCCACATCAAGCATCGCTCCGTGCAAGGTCGCGCCGCCCTCAACAAGCACGCTGTCAAGCCCTCTTTCGGCAAGCTCTATCATTAGCGCGTGAAGATCTACTCTCCCGCCGCCCGTTACAATAACCTCCGCGCCCGCTGCCTTGATCCTGCTTATTCTTTCCCTATCTTCCGATACTGTCGCAATAACGGTCGGTATATCGCAAGCCGTTTTTATTATCCGTGACTCCATCGGTATTCTTAAATGACTGTCACATATCACGCGAACCGGATCGGAGGGGTTTTCAGTTCGGCAGTTGAGCATCGGATCGTCCGAAAGCACCGTGTTAATCCCTGTCATTATCGCCGAGACACGCTTGCGCGTCTTGTGGACATCAGAGCGCGAAAGCTCGTTCGTTATCCATTTTGAATCGCCCGTTCGCGTGGCAGTCCTGCCGTCTATCGTCATTGCGGTTTTCAGTATCACATACGGCCGATGCTTTGTAATGTAGCAGAAGAATATATCATTGAGCGCGTCACACTCGGCACGCAAAACGTTCTCCGTCACATTTATTCCGTTCTTACGCAGCTTTTCTGTCCCCTTGCCCGCAACGAGCGGGTTTGGATCGGCAGATCCGATATAGACATTTTTTATTCCGGCCTCAATAAGCGCATCTGTACACGGCGGCTGCTTTCCGTGGTGACAGCACGGCTCAAGGGTAACGTATATATCCGCTCCCGCTGGACTTTCTATGCAATTTTTGAGCGCGTTGCGCTCCGCGTGCGGCTCGCCATACCGCGCATGATATCCTTCGCCTATTATGCGTCCGTCCTTTACTATGACAGCGCCAACGAGCGGATTGGGATTCACAAACCCCGTTCCCTTCCTCGCCAGCTCTATCGCACGCCGCATGAATTTTTCATCCAACTGAAAACACCCCGCTTTACGGGGTGTTTGCGCCATTGTAAACATAATTACTTCTCGCATCCGGACTTTACCGTCGGTTCCGGAATTGCACCGGATCAGCTTCTTGCGGAAACGTTTTGACTGTTCCCTTCAAGCTCACGGACTTACGCTTACGCGCTCACCGTCGGTCATGAATCTCACATTACCCCGAAGTTTCTATGTATATATTATCACATTATCTCTTTTATGTCAATATTATTATATGTTATAATTACGATAAATTTCAGTTTATCGAGATGATGTGTTCAGGCTAAAATCAAACAGATGCATCCCCCACCTTGTCGGATGCATCTGTGATCCCTGACGGGACTGCTTTTACTTTATCTCGTTCTGTCTTGCGACAACGCTTTCTCCGCAATAGATCTTGCGCAGCAGCGGCTTCTCTATCTTGCCCGTGGGATTGCGCGGAACATCGGCAAAGATGATCTTGCGCGGTCTCTTATACCTCGGCATACCCTTACAGAATTCAACGATCTCCTCCTCGGTGCATTTGACATCCTGCTTTGTCTGGATAATCGCCGCGGCTATCTCACCCAGACGCGCGTCCGGCAGACCTATAACGGCAACGTCATTTATCTTATCAAATTTTCTCAGATAATCCTCTATCTGAACCGGATACAGGTTCTCACCGCCGGTAATGATAACATCCTTGGCGCGGTCTACCAGATATATAAATCCGTCCTCGTCCTCCTCTGCCATATCGCCCGTTAGCAGCCAACCGTCCTTTAATACCTCATCGGTAGACTTCTTATCGTTGTAGTAGCAGATCATAACACCGGGACCCTTTACTGCGAGCTCGCCGACCTCTCCCTGCTTTACTTCATTGCCGTCCGGATCAACTATCTTTGTCTCCCAGCCAAAGCCTGCCTTGCCTATCGCGCCGACCTTGTGTATATTCTCAACACCAAGATGAACGCAGCCAGGGCCGATAGACTCCGATAAGCCGTAGTTCGTATCATACTGATGATGCGGAAACACCTCTTTCCAACGCTTTATAAGGCTCGGCGGCACAGGCTGTGCGCCTATGTGCATGAGCCGCCACTGGTCAAGCTCATACTTATCAAGCCGGATATCGCCGCGCTCAATAGCGTCCAGTATATCCTGCGCCCACGGCACAAGCAGCCAGACTATAGAGCAATGCTCCTCCGATACGGAACGGATTATCCATTCGGGCTTTATTCCCTTTAGAATTACCGCCTTGCTGCCGGATATGAGTGAGCCGAACCAATGCATCTTCGCGCCCGTATGATACAGCGGCGGGATGCAAAGGAACACATCCTCGCGCGTCTGCCCGTGATGCGCCTGCTCCACCCTTGCGCTGTGTACCAGCGCGCGATGCTTATGCAGGATCGCCTTTGGAAAGCCTGTCGTGCCGGACGAGAAATATATTGCCGCAAAATCGTCATCGGTTATCTCTATATCGGGCGCGATCGAGCGCATGAATTTTACGTTATAATCATAGCTGTCTGCAAACGTCGGGCAGTTCGCGCCGACATAGAACAGCTCGCGCACACGCGGCATCTTGTCGCAGACCTCCTCGACACGTCCGATAAACTCCGGTCCGAACACAAGCATGCTGCACTCGGCAAGACCTACGCAATAGCGTATCTCATCGGCTGTATAGCGGTAGTTCAGCGGAACCGCGATAGCGCCCGCCTTGAGCACGCCGAAATATATAGGCAGCCACTCTATGCAGTTCATTAAGAGTATGCCGACCTTATCGCCGCGGCGTATACCGCGGCTCAGGATCAGGCTGGCAAACCGGTTCGCGCGCTTATCAAACTCTGTCCATGTTATCTCGGTCCTGCCGGGATTGGACGGGTCTGTTTCTATCAGTGAATACTCCTTCCAGGTCACTCGCAAATGCTCCATGACCTGCGGATTTATCTCAACGAGAGCGACCTCGTCTCCGTACTGTTTTGCGTTTCTGTCAAGTAATTCTGTAATAGGCATTTTAATCCTCCATTACGCCGCCTTGCGGCGGCACAAATCCTAACGTGGAAAAGAAGCAAGCAGAACGTATTTTTACGACAACGAGGCTATACACAGGTATGCAAGTTGGCGTAAAGGTGAGCAATACCGTAGGTATTGCAGGCGTGTTCGCTTGCGAACATACGCCGTAGTTAATGCGTTATGCGCCGCTTATTTTTCACGTTATGTCTCCTTAGTTTTTTATCTTACCAAAGCTTCAGTCTGTCCTCAGGCGCGACATACATTGGATCATCCTCATCAATGTCATATATTTCATAGAATTCGGGCAACGATGCAACGACCGCGTCAACTCTGACATTATCCGATGAATGCACATCCTGCAAGTAATAATCCGATGTGATCAGCGATTCCGAACCGATCCGCGCCCACAGCGACGCGTAAGCCTCAAGCGCCTCCTTCTGCGCCTCTTTATCGCCCTTTAATATATCCATGACAACAGTCATTCCGGCAAAGTCTGCCATGTTTTCGCCAATGGTAGTTGCGCTGTCCTGGACAACTCCGTCGACTACCTCATATCTTTCATAGTAATCTATGAAATACTGCTTGATCTTTTCATATTCCTCCGCCGCTCCGTCCGACCACCAGTTTTTAAGACTTCCGTTCTCGTCATATTGCGAACCGCTGTCATCAAAAGCATGACCGATCTCGTGACCGATCACGGCGCCGATAGAGCCGAGATTTTGGGCATAGCTTCTGTCACGATCATAGAATGTTCCGCCAAGGATACCCGCAGGGATATTCAACGAATTGAGCGTCGGTATATAGCAGGCATTGACCGTATCGGGAGACATGAGCATCATTGTATGAATGAAGCTCGGATCGGCACATGCCTGTATGTTCATCTTTAGAGTTTCTCTGTTTATGTTCATCATATTCCGCGTAAAGGTTCCGCCTTCTTCTCTCGGTATGATATCAATGAAGCCGTAGTTATCGGGATAACCGATAACGGCTGTCATTTTTCCGTCTTCGAGCTTTTTCTTAGCGTTTTCCTTCGTTTCGTCATCAAGCCACTCATTACTGTCAATTCTTTTGACGTATGCATCCTTAATGTCATAATACATTTCGCCGATGCTGTCATAATCGTCATCGGTGAAGTATTCATGACAGTAAACTATACCTACATCGTTCGGCAAATATTCCGCCACCTGATTTATGATATATTCGAATTCCTCATCCTCCGAATCTTCGTCGCCAATATAAAAGCCGTAATCATCTTCATCATACTCATCATCGTCATCTGACCAGCTTATTCCCGCAAGCGCGTCCTGACTGAGAAGCTCCATATTCCGAAGCGCCTTTTCCTCCGATGCCGTCGGAGTGTATCCGACCTCACTCGAAAGCTGCATAACGGCGTTGATCTTATACGCATCAAGATTATTCGCGTCTATCTTTGTGTTTTTGATTATATCATCGTATCCGTTACCAACGATGACCTTATCAAAATCATGGAAACCGATTTCACCCAAAATACTGCCAAGCTTGATGTCTCCGAGAGCATCAAGCTCCTCGACCGTAAAGGTTTGCTGCTTATCCTCTTCGCCTTCATAACCCTCTGTCATTTCCGGATGCTGCGCCTCTATATACGCTATGTCTGCCTCAAACTGCTCCTCGGTATATGAATCATCTAAAATCATTCTGATCGCCCTAAACAGGATATATATAAACATATAATCCTCATTGGACATGGTCTCTTTCTGTATCTGATATGCAAGCTTTGCGTCATGCGCGTCAAATTTCTTGCTGACAAGCGCCGCATAATCAGCCAATGCATCCTTGTATTTCTCTGCATATTTCTTTTCCGAACGGCCGTCAAACGCTATCATGGAGGCATATCCCGGAGCTAACATCTGTACTAACGGATAAGCAATATTACTGTCTTTATCAAGACCCGACGTTGCGTTATAAAGGATCCTCACGCCCGTTTCCTTGTAAATATCCGCAGCGACAGCAATAAGCTCATCAGGTGTATTTGCGTCTAAGATACTATTCCTGAATGCGTAATAGGTCTCTCTGTCCTTTGGTCTGTCCTCATCACTATGCTTTATACAGTCATAAAAATCGTAGACTCTTTGCTCGGCAGTACCCTTTTCAAACTCTATATCACCGTCAATAAGCCTTTTTAAAACATCCATTTCCTGATCGCTGACCTCCTGCATACGGTCCTCGAAATGCGACCATGAGGTTTCGGTAGTGATGAGCGCACCGTGAATGGGATCGATCACGGTTTCTCCGGATGCGTCATAATTACGCATTATCTTATTATTAACATATCCGTAAAAGCTCTCGCCGACATCAACAGTGTTTAAAAGATCATCGCTGCGGTCTGTAATGAGACCCACCTGCTCGACAGTTATCCTATCCTCCGCACCGAGAGTTCCGTCGCCGTAGCCGTTAACAAGCCCCGCCGCCGACAGACGGTCGATATCCCCCTTTGCCCATTCGGGGACATCGGAAAATTCGATCGGCTCTGTGACCTCGTCAAGCACGTCCGGGAGCGCTCTTGAAAGCATGACCATTGCCTCTATACGTCTTACGCCATCGAGCGGCCTCAGCGTTCCGTCATCATATCCTTCGATCAGGTTATAAGCCTTTGCTCTTGCGATATCGTCCCTGTATTCTTCATCCACATCCTCGCTGTCGGAGAACGCTTTCAGGATCTTATCTGTCTGATCAGTTTTTATCGTGAGATTATTACGCCCGACAGACTGAACAAATTCAGATATCACATATTCTCTCTTTGCCGGCTCGGTTTTATCCGCCGCAATTACCGCTATTGACGACGGTGCAAGCACCGAAGCCGCCAAAACCAATGAAATAACCTGTTTGAATCTCATAATGACCCTCCTGTTTGTTTTATATTTTGTTTGATTTACAGACGTTATTGCTCCTCTTTTACCTTAAAAACATTTTCAACAAATTTTTTATCATACTTCTTTGTAAACGACGATACGACCGGCACCGCTATAAGCGATACCGCCATAGCCGCTACGCCCATTTGAGGCGAGAGCTTTGCCGCGGCTGTTATTGTGCCGTTCTGCAGCGATATTATAAGAGTCGGCAGCGCTACGGTAAGAAAACCGCTGATCATACCCGCCCACGCTCCGGCGCGGGTCACCTTCTTTGAATATATGCCCCATATATACGGACCGATGAAGGTACCTGACACGATACCCCAGCTGAACGACATCACATACACTATGATAGATATTTTAAGCGTCGCGAAAATGTATGACAGACCCACAAATATAAGGCAGAGCACTCGCGTTGTTATTACCTGTCTTTCCGGCTTCGCGTTCTTCTTTACGGCAGGAATAAGATCTACGGAGATCGCCGATGAAGATGTCAGCACGATCGATGAGAGCGTGGACATCGAAGCGCTCAGAAGCAGTATCAGCAGCAGCGCGAGAATTATCGTTGTAATCATATTCGAGTCTCCAAACGCTGTAAGGAGAGTTTTCGGTATAACATTATCCACGCCGCCCGCCGGAAGCTCATTATGAAGCACAAGCCTTGAAAGTGAGCCTACAAAGTATGCGCCGCAGCCGATTATAAGCGAGAATATAGTGGATATCACCGTTGCCTGCTTTATCGAATCAACGCTCTTTATTGCATAATATTTCTGTACCATCTGCGGCAAGCCCCATGTTCCGAAGGAGGTGAGCATTATATTATAGCACAGGAACTTGAAGCTGCTGCCGCCAAAGATACTCGTGAGCTGCGAGCCGGTTATGCCGTCTCCGTTATCGGGCACAGCCGCAAGATTGGATAAAAATCTGTTAAAGCCGCCTACAGCGTCCGTCTTTACAAGAGCTATCACCATTGCAAATACGCCGAATATCATTATTATTCCCTGTACAAAATCCGTGTATGCCGTTGCGACATAGCCGCCGAGAATAAGATATATAGCCGTAAGCACCGCAATTACAAGCATCCATGTGTTTACGCCCACATTCGGGAATATCGCCTGAAACATATTGCCAAGTCCGTTGTATACCGCAGAGCTGTACGGAACAAGGAACACGAAGATGACGACCGCCGCAAATATTTTCATTGCCTTTGAGTCATAGCGTGTCGCAAAAAACTCCGGCATTGTTTTTGCGCTAAGAGTGTGCGTCATTGTCCTTGTCCGCCGCGCAAGCAATAACCATGCAATTAGACAGCCCAAAACGGCATTGCCAACGCCTATCCACATTGAACCAATGCCTATATTCCAGCCATGCTGACCGGCATAGCCTACAAATACAACTGCCGAAAAGTACGAGGTCCCGTACGCGAAAGCCGATACCCACGGTCCTATGCTGCGGTTACCGAGCAGAAATCCATCAATAGTCTTTGTCTTGATCGACGAGAATACACCTATGCATACCATCACAAGCGCGAATATCGCAAGCGCGATTATCGTCACAGATTGAGTTTGAGCCAAGTTTTGTTCCATAAAAAATAAACCTTCCTTCCATGCTACATAAAATAAATTGTTTTAAAACTACCGTTTTACTTTGAACCGCCTCATGCGGCTCAAATTTACTCTTTAATTATACCGCAAGAATTTATGATTGTAAAGTGTTAAATTGATTTTTGTTGGATTTGTATAATTTTTTAAGAAGATTTTATGCAGAAGCAATAAATAATGGAGGTGGGCTGTGGTAATTTGATGTGGTGATGCACTGGTTTATTATAATAAATTTCAGTTTAACTCCCTCAGTCACGCCTGTCGGCGCGACAGCTCCCTCATAGAGGGAGCCAAGTGTTTCGGGCTATCACAAATTCTTGCCTCCCTCTTGAGGTAAACGAAACGCTTGCGTTTCGTAGGCGTGTTGCATAGCAACCAGGATGCCAGGTCGTGCAGGTCGCAGAGCGACCGACCAGACAAACGCCGTAGCTAAAAGGTGGCAGCCCGTAAGGGCTGACGGAGGGAGTCCGACAAACTCAAATTTATTTTATGACTACAGCAAAAAAGCCGCATTGGCGGCTTTTTTGCTGAATTATACCTTTATCTTTGCTATACCTTCATCAGTCCACTATCGCAAAGCCAAGCTCTGCTATCACTGTATCTTCATCATCAAGCGATACATATTTTACAAATGTCGGATACGGCGGAACGCCGAAATACCACTTCTCGAATACGCCCGCTTTGCCGGAGCTTTCACGGTTGCTGACCGCAAGCTGCCAGTCTGTGCCGTTGCCGCTGTACATAATATCAAAGTGATGCACCTTATCATCGCCGAACATTACAACAGCCGCCGGAGTTGCGTACCAGTTGCCCTTATTAAATACTATCTCGCCGCCTGCCGGACACGTCCATGTAGTTAACGGGTCATAGTCATTTACCGCCGAGCCGTCTGTTTCATTTGAGGTTGTGATCTCTGCAGGCTGATACCTTAGTCCCGCGCTCTTACTGCCGTAGTCCTCTACGGATGCGTAATCGGGCTTCGCATAGATCTCACCGGCGGAATCTATTATCGCTCTTTCGTCCTCGACCGTTTTAACGTCATATCCGTTCTCGAGCGTTGAGACAGCTATAAATCCGTCATAGTAATCAACATAAAGACCAAGCGCCTCCGCTATGAACCGGAGCGGGACAAGTATTCTGTCCTCTTCGATAACCGGTACAGTGTCCATGCTCTCGTAGCTTATGCCGCCCTCTTCCTTTCCGTATCTGCCGATCTGATAATCCTTCTCGCCCGGCTTCATCTTTATCTCGTATGTGCCGTTTGTTGAATACTTCGTGATCGTTATATCGGTCGTTTCCTCGTTATAATCAACGACCGCGCCAAACGCCTCCGCTATGAAACGCAGCGGAACAAGTGTTCTTTCATCATCATTTAAGATCGGAACGACCTTCGCGTTCTCATTGTCAATAAGCTCAAGCTCGCCGTTGATAAGCGCGACATTTTTGTCAATGTCAAGCTCGACCGTCTCGCCGTAGTACAGCTCGCTTATGTCATAATACTTCCTTGCAAGATCCGGATTTGTGACCCTGCTGCCGTCCGCTGCCTGCGAGAATACATGCGGAACAGGCACGCTCTTGAGGTTATAGCCGAGCGCGTAGCTCACGTGCGGCGGCTGGTTGTAGCAGCAGTTCTGCCACCTTACAGCGTTATAATACTCGCTGTCCGATTGAAGCTCCGGCAGTCTGTATGCCGTGGGTATATCTGTTGTGTATATCCTGAGTGACTTATTATCGTTTGACGGGAATATAAGCTCCTCGCGCCAGTCGCCCAAAATATCCGCCTGCAAGCACGGATTTGACTTCGCCGCATTAATTGAATGCGCGCCCGTTGCCTTGAATATTGCATTCATTCTGTTTGTTGACGGATTGAACTTGTATACGCCGTTGCCGTCCTCTATCTCCCTGCCGAGGTCACCGTCCCAGTATATGGTAAAGTTTGCCGGAACCGAATAGTTTGTTGAGATCACCGTACCGTCAGCTGAGGTCATCGCGCCGTATGCCGACCACGCCTCCTCGCCCTCATAGCGCGGGTCAAGATCGGCTGTACAGCCTCTGCCTACGTCCGTATCCGTGTGCAGACCGTAGAGTATCTCGCCCGTTCTCGCATCACGCATCGAAAAACCGTAATCTGCGCCACGGTATTCCTGCACCGTGTACATTTCAAGACCGGGTCTTGACGGGAGCAGGTCGCCCAAATGGAGCGCGTCACCATGATGCAGACCCGTTGTATACATCGGCTTTCCGTCATCGTCAAGAGCAAGATTTCCGAACATTACCTCGTCCTTGCCGTCATAGTCAACATCGGCTATCGTCATATTGTGATAGCCCTGACCAGCAAAGCTTTTCTCGCCCTCTCCCGTCGGATAGTAATGCGAATCAAAGGTCCAGTCCTCAACTATCTTTCCGTCCTCAAGATGCCATGCGCCGATACACGTCCTGCCGTAATACCCTCTTGACTGTATGAATGATGTTCTCACGCCGTCAAAGGTCGCGACAGAACCCAGATATCTTTCCGAGCGGTTGCCCCAGTCATCGCCCCATGAGGATATGTCCCATTCCTCGCCGTCTGTCCATTTACCTTTGCTCTGAACAAAGAAATCTATCGTGTCTATCTCCGAGCCGTCAACGCCGGAGAATACGGTAAGATACAAGGGACCCTTGATATTCTTGCCGTCGTTCTCTTTATACCACTCGGCTTTTTCATCGCCTATGACCTTGCCCTTGCCGTCAACGGTACCGTCGGCGGTACGGCACGCCATCTCGCTCTTGCCGTCGCCGTCAAAGTCGCCGACCATGAACTGCGTGTCATGCTCGCCGGAGCGGATGTTCGGTCCCATGTTCACGCGCCACATAAACGTTCCGTCAAGCTCGTATGCGTCAAGATAGCATATACTTGTATATCCCGCCTTGCCCGCGTCACGGGTTATTGCGTTCCATTTCAGAACGAACTCATACTCTCCGTCACCGTCAAGGTCGCCTATTGCGATCTCACCAGGGGTATACGCGCCGTCATTATCGGTCACGCCCTCTACCGGAGCCGGTGAGGGCGGCTCGCCAAGCGGTATCTCGTAATAACCGTCCCATACGCCTGTCTCGGGGCATTTTTCGTCCTCAACATCGTCAATTACCGCGCTTACAGCATACTTATCCGTAAGCTTGCCGGAGTTATCCATGTAGTTTGTAAGGCTCATCGGTGAGCTGTTGAGCTTAGTCCCGTTCTTATAGAGGTTATACTTTACATCCACGCTCTCAGTGCCCTTCCAGCGCCATGAAACGAAAACGCCGTTATTACTCTTTACTGCAACTAAACCTCTGCCCATATCCTCGACCTGTCTCTCAATATCCGGTCTTGAATCAATAAGCTTCTGTGTCTCTGCCGCGGATGCCGAAAAGTCACCAAGTGAAATATTATCTCCCACTTTGCATTTTATGGTCGTTGTACCGTTAAGCTCCGATGCCGAAACGCTTACGGATAAAAGCATTGCAAACGCCGAAACCAGTGATACGGTCTTTTTTAAATTAACTTTAACCATATATTTCTCTCCTTTTGCGTTTTGTTGTTTATATTATAACATATCTTACCTTTTTTCGCAAGTGTTTTTTCGGTTGATTTATACAACAAAGCAGAGGTCATACGACCTCTCAGACTGCCGAAAAATCGGCCGTACCGCGCACATAATCATTCAATGTGTGTGATTCAAAAGGATAGATTTATGGAAAGAGCAACGGCTATTACATCGAGTAATCGCCGTTGCTGTGCGCTTTTTGCGAAAAGAAACTCGAACGTACCCACGTACGTTAGAGTTCCTTTTCGCAAAATCCGACTCAATTTTCGGCAGTCCGCTTCAGTTGCTTAGTTCAGTATGATACCGCAAATATTGATTGCTCCGCTTGTTGTAATATATAATACATAACCAAAAGAAATATCAAAAATATAATATTTACAAAGGTAAAATATGAGAGATATCTGCCGCGCAGCGATTTGTTCTCATGTCCTACCAGCTTAAACGAAATAAGACTTGCCATAGAGCCTATCAGCGTTCCGAGCCCGCCGAGATCCACTCCCACGATAAGCGGCTTTATATCCTTTGTGAAGCCGGAAAGAAGAAGAGCAGCCGGAACATTACTGATAATCTGGCTCGACAGCACTCCGGTTAAGCATTCGCGCCCCCTTACCGCGCCGCTTACGAAGGTCCTGAATGCATCTATCCTTCCCATGTTGCCTATAAATACAAAGAATGCTATGAAAGTCAAAAGAAGCGTATAATCCACCTCAGCCAATATCCTGTAGTCCGAAACCGCAATAACTGCCGCTATGATCAACAGCGTGATCCTATAGTCTATAAGCTTGCCGACAGACGCAAGGCAAAGCAAAAACAGCGTAGAATAAATTGCCACCCTTTTCTTATCCTTAACTCGCGCCGAGGTATCAAGCGAAACATCAAGCTCACTGCTTTTGCATCGGAGCACCGTCCATAAGGACAGAAGCATAAATGACAGCGCGGTATAAGGCATCATCAGCAGCATAAATCCCGCTACGCTCATTCCCGACAGACCGTGCAGATATATATTCTGCGGATTGCCGATCGGAGTCAGCATACTGCCGAGGTTTGCCGCAACCGTTTGCATAACGACCGTTCTTATTATCAACCCGTCCTTTTCCTCACCCTCAGCCATGCCGAAGACGGTAAAAGTGAACGGCACAAAGGTGATGAGCGCAACATCGTTTGTCACAAGCATACTCAGGAAAAAGCACAGCATGATAAGGATATAGGATAAGCCTCTTATGCCGCGAATCCTTCCGAGGATCTTTTTTGCTGCCACGTCAAAAAAGCCCGACTTCTGAAATCCCGCCATAACAGCCATGAGACAAAACAGAAGTGAGAGCGTTCTGAAATCTATATAGTTGATATACTCCCTATCGGGCAAAACAAATAAAGAAGATACGACAGCAAGTATGATCGCCACGCTTAAAACCGTTTCATTTTTAATTATGTATTTAATTCTGTTTTTCATCAATACCACTATCGAAATTCCGGCATAGCCAATTCCCACAATAGCTATTTCATATTCACCTTGTCTGCGACAGACCGGAGAACGAACTTACATTCACGACACACAGAATCCATGAAAGTTTTATGTTAACTGTTCAATCTGATCGTCTCCGCTGTCCGAATGCCATTTATTTCGATATCCCCTTATACTCGTTCTTTATCCTTGTATAGCTTTCCACATTGCCGATATCATACCGCTTTCCGGGCATCTCAAAGGCATATACGTCAGCCTTTTTACACATCCATGCCACAAGGCTGCCCGGTGCGTCATAGCCGCAGCCGTCCTCCAGCGCCTCGCCTATTCTTGCAATGTCCTCAGCCTTATAGATATAGAACGGCGGGCAGCACCAGTTGGATCTCGGCTCGGCGGGCTTTTCCGCCATCTCCAAAACTTTACTGTCCCCTTCTATATCAAGCACTCCGCTCTTTTTAAGCCTTGCCTTGTCCGGCTCATAGTAGCGCATAACGGCGGACGCGTTCTTTTCCCTGAAGAACTCGATAAACCTCACAAGCGAAAAATCAAGCACGTTGTCTCCCGCTATGACCATGCAGTCTTCCTGTACAGACAGGCTCTTATACGCAAGCTCTATATCCTTCACCGCGCCCAGACGGTTATCGTTTGATGTTGTGCCGTCATCGATCACGGTTATGTTGAATCTGCTTTCAGCTGCCCATTTGGTAAAGTGCTCCGCAAACTTGTGGTTCGATACAACAATATATTCGTTTACTGTCCCTGATCTATCTATATCCTCAATAAGCCAGTCCAATATAGTCTTGCCGCCTACCTCCAAAAGCGGCTTCGGAAAATTCTCCGTTATCGGATAAAGTCTCGTCGCGTACCCCGCGGCAAGTATTATACATTTCATATTCTATACCTCTTTTCTTTATTGTAAATTTTCAGTTTATCTCTTTACCCCATCAGCTGTTTTGCAATAATGCACGCTGAATGCGTTTTTAAGCTCCGGGAACTGCGCAAGATACTCCTCTGTTATGCTTCTTGTTATACTTTCCTTATATGCGGGATCCACGATCGCCATGCAGCAGCCCTTGAAGCCCGCGCCGGAAAAGCGTCCGCCGTAGATGCCGTCGGTCCTTAGCATTGCCTCATAGAGCGCCTTCAGCTCAGGTGAGCCTGTTTCATAGCTGTATATCGAGCTGAAGCCCGATTCGTTTATCGTTTTACCGAAGCTTACAAGATCGCCCTTCTGCCAGAACTCCGCGCCCAGCTCCACGCGCCGCTGCTCGCTGTAGAAATGCTCCGCACGTCTGCGCCAGGTTGCCGGAAGCTTGTCCTTGTGCTTTTCAAAATCCCCTATCGGCACGCCGCGAAGATAGGTTTCATTGAATTTGCCGTAGCTCTTGCCCATTGCCGCGGTTATATAATACGCCGCCGCACGGCATTCGTCAACGCGCATATTGAATTTTGTTCCGGCAAGAGAGCGCGGAACGCCCGAGAAAAATATGCCTATCTCGTATTCCGGCATATCCTTGTGCTGCTCCAGCAGCTTATATGTACCGTTAAGCGTGTCAAGATACAAAAGATGGTTTTCTTTTGAATATACCTCGCAGCTCTGATCAAGCGTGCCGCAGCTGACGCCGACATATTCATTCTCGACCTTTTGCGCCAGCCTTATTATTTCCTCCGCCGAAAGCTCAATACCGTTCACCTTGCAGATCGTGAGCATGAACCCGATTATAACGCTTGCCGAGGAGGACAGTCCGCCTATCGGCAGGTCGCCCTGTATAAGGCACTTAACACCGCGCTCCATCGTGTAGCCCTCGCTGTTTAAAATGCGGATAACGCCCCTGAGGTGATCCGCCCAATCGCCGACCTTATGCGTGACCTTCTGCACGCGGAAGGTCTTTTTCTCCGGCATATTCTCGCTTACCGCCTCTACCGAGCCGTCCTCGGTAGGTGAGTATTCAAAGGTTATGCCCTTATCTATGGCAAACCCGGTTACCTTGCCGAATTGGTGGTCAACGTGCGCGCCCAAAGGACACACACGGTATGGGCAGAAGGTCGTATTCTTTTCCTTTGCTTCGGGGTATAGTGCTTCAAACTTCATTGGTTATTTCCTTTCGCTTTTTTATTCCAAGTTAAACTGCCGTTATCGCTGATCTTTTTAGCCGGCACACCGGCAATAGCAATATTGCCCTCTTCAAATGACCTGTTTACGACAGCGTTCGCACCTATTGCGGTATTATCGGCTATATGTATGCTTCCGAGGATA
Source organism: Clostridia bacterium (assembly GCA_017404065.1). Taxonomy (GTDB): domain Bacteria; phylum Bacillota; class Clostridia; order UBA1381; family UBA1381; genus Ornithomonoglobus. The sequence continues at coordinate 4,545 of JAFRDB010000139.1, read as the reverse complement.
ACAGCTCCTACTCCTACCACTACATGATCGCCCAGCGTCGGCGCTCCGTTATCCCTTCCGCCTGCGACTATCGCCGTGTTGATGTGAAAAGAACAGTCCTTTCCCACTCTTACCTTGTCATTTATCAGGACAGGACCTATATGCATTATTTTAAATCCTTTTCCGCACGTATTCAAAGGGATGTGCAGCGCATATTTATTCTGAACAGAGTTAAGGCGCAGCTTATATACCAAATACATGATCTTTTTTCCTGTATTCTTATAATACTCTGTTTTCCTGAGCAGCTTTTGATGCTTTCTTAATATAGCCGCCTCTCCGCCCCATTTGCTTCCGCTGTATTTGTTAAGTTCATAGTCCAGCCATTCCTTAAGATCCTGTTTGCTGCAAATAAGATCCTTTCTGTCATTCATCATTTATCTATCCTTTCGGTATTATATTCAACATTTTAACTTTGTTTGCCGCAAAGCGCCGCGTCGTTTTTTGATCTCGCAATACAGAAGACCCGCTATGCCGCCGATCACACCGCCAAGAGTGTTGCACGCAAGATCGATCAGCTGGAACGAGCCTATCCTGAACACAAGCTGCACGGCTTCTATGCACAGCGACAAGGAGAACGGCATTATAATGTTCATTACTACAGCTCTCGTTCCTACAGTCCTTTTTCCGTCGCCAAAGCTGTGTATGTCAAGCATAAGCATCATCGGCACAAATAAAATAATATTATCGACCGCGTGCGCGTTAAAACCCTCCTCCGTATTCCTTATATACCAGCCTTCCATAATCTCGCCGAATACATCGGATTTTATGTTTCTTAAAAGCACGGTTTTAAACAGGACAAAACCAATATAAACCGCAAAAATAAATATAAACCTGTATTCCCTGTCCCGCCTTATCCTGCCGAGCATATCTCTTATAATATCCCTAAGCGGCCGCTTTCTGCATTCAAGAAACAGAAACATAGAGAGCGCCGCAGTAATTATACCGGCTCCGAAAACCGTATAAAAGCCGGACAATATAGTTTTACAAATCATGGTTCACAATTTTTCTTTTACAGCTATCCTTTATATACCACGCAGAAAGACCTACGGTTATCCCCGCCCATGAATAGGCTATATCCGAAACCTGAAAACGCCCCGTCGACATAAACACCTGCACAAGCTCAAGCACGAGCGGGCTGATGTACAGCGCCGTTATCGTTTTCCTTTGCGCCGACGCTTCTCCGTTATCTGAACGCCTCTTTATACCCGACGCAAAACAGGCTATGAATATATATAATATCCCGTTTTCGAGCGGTTCCGTGAACAGTGCTCCCTTCGCGTTCATGATACGCCAATGTCCGATAACCAACGCCAATGGTGATGTTGTGAAATATCTGCACAGCACCGTTTTATACAGCAGCATCGATACCGCGATCAGCATGAAGAATGCAGACCTGAATGTTGAGGAATGCTTAAAGCATCTCAGCCACAGCCGTATCGTTCGCTTTCGTCCGTATTTTTGCGCATAAGAATACATTACCACCGCAAGGAATGCCAGAAGCACCGCTCCGCCGCTGTACTGATACAGTACATGCAAAATTCCCGTCAGCACATATTGAATATCTTTAACCGCGCCCGTCATGTGATCATTTCCATATCCTTCATCAGATCCAATCTTTCATCTATAAATTTATTCCCGACCTTCGCCTGATGCTTTCTGTCCTTAAATTTTTTAATATAATGAAGTATAAAATAGTACGGGTACAGCGCCCGGTTTTCAGCGCCCTTAAACCCCTCCGCGCAAAGCATTTTCCTTGATGGGAACAGCCTTTTTTTCCAGTCACGCTCACCCTTTATAAATACCATCAGCTTCGTGCCGGGCGCCTTTGCTCTGCGGTCGCAATAAGCCTTATAAAAGCCTTCTCTGCTATCGGTGTCATAGCCGAATATGCCGCCCTCCTCACTGTCGGTCAAAAGCTTTTCGGCAAGCTCCTCATACCGGATAGGATAATCAAAGCCCCAATATTTTGCGCCGATGGTTTTTATCACATCAACAAGCTTATCGTATCTGAGCTGCTTTAAAAGTCTGTCATAACGCTCAAAATCAAGCTTGTCTTTATATCTCTCTATATACAGCAAAAGATCGAGCATCTGCCGTACTCCGCCGCCCTCATTTACCAAATGCTTGATATAATGCGCGGTAAGGTATATCAATCCGTCATTCAGACCGAGTATGGGAATATCGTAGCCGTCAATATTCTCCATAGACCATTCCTCACTATAAAGCGAAGCGCCGTCAAGCAAGACCTTCTCTGTCGGAATACTGTACAGCCTGACATGACCCTCCAGCACTCCTCCGATCGGATGGTATGCCTTAAAATGATGATCGTTCTTTTCCCTCGGTTTAACGGAAAATCCGCGCGCTTTCAGAAACTCTATGACCTCCGGCTCCTTTTCCGGCTCGATCAGAATATCGGTATCGGCGGAAACTCTGGAGGGCGGATCGGGATAAGCGGCAGCTATTGCCGCCCCCTTCAAAAGGCACGCCCTGAGTCCCGCCGCATTCAGATCTGATATGATGCCGAGCTGAAATGTGCTTTGCCTTATACTGTACGTTAAAGCCTTGACGATTTCGTTCTGATATGCTGAAAGATCCGCATATTTTTCAAGCTCCGGAAAAACAAGCGTCCACACTCCCTGTGATATGGACAGCTTCCTTATCCCTTCAACATCGTATGAATGCTTGTCATCAGTGAGCCGGTTCTTATAATTCCAGCTCATCAGATAGAGCATATCACAGAATTCACGAGTCATTTTTCCTCAATCCTCCATTTACTTCTTTAACGTCCTACCCAACAAATAATCCACTGAAACCCCGAATATCGCCGCGAGCCTTATAAGCGTTTTATAATCCATCTGCCGCTTTTCCGTCTCCCATTTGCTGTAGGTTGACTGCGGGACACCCAATCGCTCGGCAAATTCTGTCTGCGTAAAACCTCGTTTTTCCCGTAATTCTTTTAATCTTAACATAGTGAACTTCTTTCCCAAAAACCTTTTGGGGAAAATACTCTAAGCAGGTCGTGTTTTTTGCGCTGCGAGTCAATAGGCTTCTATGCGAGCAGGGCAAAAGGCGCGAGATGCGACGAGCATTTTTCCCAAAATTCCAAAACGGAATACTCTATATACTTATATATACAATGTCCGCTACATTTAACTCTCTGTGTGCTATAATATTTTCATAATAAACCAAAAGGAGGTCATATTATGACAACTGTAAAAGGCGAACGCCTTATAAATATCAGCGCAACGGCTGACGAAACATACGTTATCGACTACAGCACATCATTTTCCGTAAGCATATTCAACCACACCGACGGCATAGTTTCCGTCGCGCTTCGGGAGCAATATGCAAGCGGCAGCACCGCATCGGGCTGTATCAAAATAGCTGCCGGCGCATTCTGCAATAATCTAAAGGTGCCCGGAAGCCGTTTGTATCTGACTCCCGCCGCGTCCGGAGACATTTCCGTAATGCGGGTAGAGTGAGGTGAGATCATGTATAACGATAATATCTGCGGCTTCGGATACATGACCGGAACCGGATCACCGCGCAGCAGGCTTGTCACTGTGAGCGGCACCTCGCCGCTTATTATCCCGAACATGGCATCAAACGGACTTAGGAGTATTACCATAGACGGCAATACCGCTCAAAATAATCCTGCTCCGACACCGGATAACCCTTCGCCTATCAAAGCCTTCGGCGAACCGGTGACAGAAGGCGCTCATACCGGACAATATCGGATACTCCTTTATCTCTACGGAGCCGAAACCGTCACGATACCGCTGTATCTCAACGCTCCTCTTTTTAAGGTCGGCAGACACGCGGACAGGCTTATAGTTGATCTCAACAGCCTTTCCGCCTTTGTTGAGCGCAGGATCGTCTATTGCCCCGCTCCGCACGGGATCATGTACGGCCCATGGGCGCAGAGCCGATGCGCGTTCGGCGGTATTGCCGGGGACGGCACTAACCGGTTCTTTTCAAGTGACAGAAGATATGACCCGGGGTTTTGCACACACCTTAAAAGATCATCTTCTTCATCGACATCATCAAGCGAAACGGATACAGTGCTGTTCGGTACCGCATCACGCATACTTATGTACTTCCACAGCAGATTTTTTGATGATACCCTGTCCGATTACGGCGCGTCTGAGCTCAATGCGTGGCTTGATGAAAACAATGTTATGATCGCATATATATCAAACACGACATACGACACCGGTCTGCCTGATTCTGTTACCGATATATCCGACATTCAGGACTTTTCGCTGCCCTCATTATCTGCGGGCAATTACAGTCTTAGTGTTACCGACAACTCAGGCTTAGAAGCAAGCGCTGTGGCTGTAACCTTTTCAGCCCGATGATATGTCCCGGGGCCAATGTCACTTAGTTAAGGACTCCCTCCGCCCTTCGGGCACCTCCCTCAAAGAGGGAGGCAAGCTTGTCCCCCTCTTTGAGGGGGAATGCCGCGAAGCGGCAAGGGGGAGTTATTTGCTAACTTAATGACATTGG
>JAFRDB010000020.1 GCA_017404065.1 Clostridia bacterium | reverse complement strand
GCAAAATGCAACAGCCGACAAAGGGGCTGATTGGCTTTTGATGCAGAATGGACGAAACGAAGTATCATGTGGCAAAACCGCATGATACCTTGCCCGAAGGCGTACGATGGTACGTCGTTGTCAGTAGATTTGCTTTGCAAATCCGGCGCAAGCGCCGCCTGACTTCTTTCGGGTACACGGTGAGTTTCGTTCATAGCTTAATGGCATTCAATGAAAAGAGATTTGCTCAAATGAGCAAATCTCTACCGTAATTGTGTTCATTTGTTAATTGTTATATTCATAAACATGGGGGTTAAGCCATTAAGCGGTCTGCGCAAAAGTGGGCAGCCCCTTTTGGTTTATAAAGCTACTATCACTTCTATTTCAAGAAGAACATCTTTTGGTAGCCGGCTGACCTCAACACAGGATCGCGCCGGAAACGGCTCTGTAAAGTATTTCGAATATATTTCGTTGATCACGGCAAAATCGTTCATATCCTTTATGAATACAGTCGTTTTTACTGTATTTTCTATTTTTCCGCCCGCTGCGGAAACGAGATTTTTCACGTTTGTAAGAGCCTGATCGGCCTGAGCTTTAACTCCGTCCGGTATAATTCCCGTCTTTGGATCAACCGGTATCTGTCCTGAGCAGTACAGCATATTGCCTGAAATAATAGCCTGAGAATACGGTCCTATGGCTTCCGGAGCCGGTGTTGTTAATATTTGTTTCATATATGATATACCTCCTGTGCACAGTATAACATAATTATTACAAAATAGCAATAGTTTTGTGTTATTCAGTATTTTCCGCTTGACATAATTATAGTAGTGGGGTATAATATCATGTGTGTTAGTTTATTTGACGATAACGCGAAAAATAAGCGGCGCAATTCGCATCTTTGTGCTGGTTTGCACATACATATATAGATTTGATAGTGCAGCACATGTCTTTAACGGCTTTTGGTTTTGACGAAAAGGGACGCGGTTTGCTTTTTTGCGTTATGCATGGTTATGTCGTAATGGAGAATGTAATGGAGCGCGAGGTTATCAGCTGTATGCGGGAGATGATGAAGAACTCCCGACTCTCGGATATGATAGATCATAATCAGCATGGCGATACACCGTGTCTGGCTCATACTATAGCGGTGGTGTACTGCGCCCTCGACATAGCAAACAAACTGAAAATTAAGATCAATAAGAAGGAGCTTATACGTGGAGGGATACTCCATGACTACTTTTTATACGACTGGCATGACGGTAAACCGGAACGGCGCATACACGGTTTCACGCATCCCGGTAAGGCGCTCAGAAACGCCGAGGAAGATTTTGATCTGACAGACCGAGAGCGGGACATCATTAAAAAGCACATGTTTCCGCTTACGATCGCACCGCCCAGATATCGAGAAGCGTGGCTTATATGTATAGCAGACAAGATATGCGCGGTTAAGGAAGCAACAGTACGCGGGGTTTATCCTGAGATAAAGAGAATGATATATCGTAACGAGCAAAAATGGAGGAAAAATGAACAATGATGGATAAATATTGTATTTATTTTGTTGTATACAGCTTCCTGGGATGGATATACGAATCGCTGTTTTACAGCGCGCAGCTCAGAAAACCGGTAAATACGGGCTTTTTGCACGGATGCTTTTGTCCGATATATGGGCTGGCATGTGTTGCAAATGTCGCATTGCTGAATGGGATCGAAAATAATGCACTGTTGTTTATTATGAGTATGCTGATAATTTCGGTAATTGAGTTTACAGTTTCATACGTCCTGGAAACCTTGTTTGATAAAAGATGGTGGGACTATTCTAACTGGCCGTGTAATATTAACGGTAGAATAAGTCTCATATCCTCGCTCGGATTTGGTATAATGTCTGTTATACAGTTAAGGATGATACATCCTTTTATAGAGGCGGGTACAGAGGCGCTTTCTAACAGTGCGCGTTCGGTATTCCTCGGAGTTACGCTGATATGTATCTCAATAGACCTTTTATACACTGTAATAAGAATGAATAAAGAAGAAGAAAGATATGAGTTTCTTGACGAGGGAGCAGAATTTGCAAAGCGCGCCTTTGACCGCATGGAAGAGGGCAGAATACATAATCTGAAGGAATATATAAGAGAAAGATTCAGTAAATAACCGGGAGAGCACAGGATATGGAACAAAGTCAATTCAGTTTATTCTGGAAAGAACACTACAAACAGGCATTAATATTGTTTATTAGGCTGGCAGAGGTTTTTATGTCAGGAATAATACTGTCTCTTTTGTGCGTTATAATGATATTTATAAAACCCAATCAGCGGATTTGGGATCTTATGTCGATAATATGCATGGCAAGCTTTTTAGCGGTGAATTGCAGATTTTTGCTTAAGTACATAGTATCCAGAGGAGGCAGAAAGACAGAGTTTTTTGTTATAAACGGGATCACATTCCTTGCGTATGCCGGAGCATCGATACTTGCATATTATTTCTTTGGATATCTTATGTTTTCGCTGGTTTTTACAAATCTCAGAGTGTTTGAGATATTCCATATAAAGACGCTCTATTCAATATATGCTTCAAATGTGCTTATTATGGTCGTTATGCTTGTGTTCAGATTTGTTGCATATAGACACATGGAATTCATGACGAGAGTATTGGGTGTGGAATCTGCGCCGGATGTTACGGAGCTTGAAAAATATTATACTGAAAGTGAAGCTGTTCAGAACAATCAAAGCGTCAATATTATGACAGTCGAGGAGATGAACGACGCGATTATCAGTGAGATCGAGGAGGCGCATAAGACACATCTCGAGAAGTTGGATACGATACCGGATAAGTTGTGGAGTGATTTTAAACGCGGAGACGGCTCGGAAATAGAATACAAAACACCGGATGATCCGGAGGATGATTTTGATGAGAACGACCGTGTCGCTGCTAATAATATAAATCCGCATGAAGCGTATGATGCAAGCGAACTATGGGAGAACGAGATATATAATGGCAAGGAGAAGCTGGAGCAGTTTGAGGATGACGATGAAGTTATTGCCCCGCCGCCTGTCGAGAAACGCAGTCGGCTCAAAGAAAAAAAGGAAGAAATACAGTGGTATCTGAAATCGTTCAATAAGCTTATAAGTATCCGGCATAACTATCAGAGAAACGAGGTAATGCTTCGTGATATTCGCTCAAGGGCGAGAGGCGAAGTGAATGTGAATAATAGCTATGATTCCGAAACGCTGTGGAACAGAGAATTTTATCAGGGTGGTAATGAGACGGCTATACCGGAGAAGGTGCTTGATTTTGATGAAACTCCTGAAAACGTTAAAATAGATTCGCAGTTGGAGAATTATGAAAGTGAAAAGCTTTGGGATATAAACTCAAAAGAGATAGTGAATGAGTATGAGAATGAGGAGATAAACGGAGAGGGCGTTATGAATCCGAATGAGGATTATGATGCAGATTCGCTTTGGAGCGCCGGACTGAAGCAGGGAAGGGGCGAGGTGGAATTTAGCGATAATGCCGATTTCCAAGTAGAATCGAACCAGAACCCGAATGAGGACTATGATCCGGATTCATTGTGGAATCCGAATTTAAAGCAGGGAAGATGATATGAGATCATACAGAGAACAGGCTGCTGCAAAATCAGTTTGCGGCAGCCCGTTTCTGTATGGTTTTAGTTGTCTTTTAAGAAATAAAGAGCAACAAAACCCGATATTGTAATTGCAACAATGTCTGCTTGTATGTAGCAGAGAGTCAAGAAAACAAATCGACTTTTATTTTCTTGCAAACAGCGGAAGCGGCTCAAGGAAGATTATATCATCTCTGTCCGCAGCGCCGCCTTCGGCAAGGACAGCTTCCTTTGCGACAATGCTTCCGCCAATTGTATTTACAAGCTTTTCGAGCGCAAGAAGAGACTCGCCTGTGCTTATAACATCGTCAACGATCAGTACGCGCTTGCCTTTTATAAGATGAGCCGTATCATCACCGAGATGAAGCGTCTGTTCGTTTGCCGTTGTTATGGACTTTACCGTTACAGATACAGGGTTTGGCATATATAGCTTTATCTTTTTTCTCGCAACAACATACGGTTTACCGCTCTGGCGTGCCATTTCGTATGCAAGCGGGATACCCTTGGATTCCGCCGTTACTATAACGTCAAATTCCGGTGAACGCTCCAATAATGCGGTCGATGCTGCTACTGTAAGCTCAACGTCTGAAAACATAACAAATCCGGCTATGTTTGTTTTGTCGCTTATCGGGCACAGAGGCAGATCGCGCGTGAGCCCAGCAATGGTCATTGTATATACTTCACTCATTTTGAAGAACACTCCTTGTAGTTTTGATACTTCAATTATACATTTTTAACTCTTAATTGTCAATAAAAATTTCTTGTATCTATGTACAAACGCGCCGGAATGTGGTAAAATAGGCTATATTACAGCAAACTTCGGTTTTGTGAAAGGATTTAACGGTCATAATCATGGTATATAATTTTAACTATAAGTGGAAGTTTAAGCTTGCGAACGTATTCCCACTGGCAGAAGCTCTTACTGCACATTGCGATAAAAACGGAAAATATTTTTTTGAGCCTGACTATATCGAAGATGGCTGGACGGAGGTAAGCGTTCCGCATACGTATAATGACGGCGAGCTGTTTTCTACACGTATTGAGGATGCGGGAGGCAGTCAGACGCGGACTTTTGCGTTTTACCGGAAGCTATTTGAACTGACTGATATATCGGAAAAAAAGATAATTATTGAATTTGAAGGTGTGCGGCAGTCATGCTTTGTATATATTAACGGCACTCTTGCGGGCTTTTCCGAGAATGGAGTCGCGCCGTTTGGTTTTGATATAACGCCATACGTGCAGGAGGGCGCAAATCTTATCGCGATAGCGACAGATAACACCGCAACAAGAAATGTGCCGTTCTGTATGGCGGAAACGCCCAATTATCCTGATGCAGAGCCGGGCTCGTATCTGGCTGAACTTGACCCTGATACCGTGGAGCCAAACAGGCGCGGTGTGGGCTTTTTTTGGAACTGCAACGACTTTAATCCGTCTGTGGGCGGACTTACTAAAAATATAAGGCTACACGTAAAGAGTAGTGTATATCTTACTTTGCCGCTGTATTCAAATCTGAAAACGACAGGAACATATATATGGGCTGATAACTTTGATGTAGAGGGCAAGTCAGCGGATATAAATATTGCCGCAGAGATACGCAATGAGAGTGAGAAAGCTGTAAAATGCCGGGTAGAGACTGTCGTAAGGGATATGGACGGCAGAACGTGTGCGAAAATCAGATCGGATGAAGAAAAGATCCTTGTATTTAAGCGTGAGGGACTGCCGCCGCTTTCGATAACTCCAAGGGATGCGTATGTAAAGCGTGGGGAGCATTACGAGGCGGTAGAGGATGAGGCGGCGCTTGCTCCGGTTGAGACTGTACCGGAGGGAGTGCGCGCTATAGCCGCCGCAGAGCGTGTCAGCGGACTGAGATTTTGGAGCGTTAATTCGCCGAGACTATATGCGGCAACAGTGTCTCTTTTTGTCGATGGTGAAAAGGCGGATGAGCTCGTTATCATAACAGGCTTCCGCAAGATCGGGTATGATGCAAACCGCGGACTTAATATAAATGGTGAAAACGTATGGCTAACCGGCTATGCTCAGCGCGCGGCAAATGAGTGGGCGGCGGTGGGTGCAGCGCCGGATAAGCTGAAGGACTTCGATGCGCGGCTCATGCGCGAGAGCAACGGAAACCATGTACGCTGGATGCACGTAGCGGCTTGTCCTGCGGATATACGCGCCTGTGATGAATACGGTATAGTATGCGCTCAGCCGGCGGGTGATAAGGAGCGCGAGAACTTCGGGCGGCAATGGAGACAGCGGATGGAGCTGATGCGCGACGTTATAATATATTTCCGCAACAGTCCCTCTATATTGTTTTGGGAGGTCGGTAACAACGCGGTTAATGCCGCGCATATTCGCGAGATGCGCTTGCTTAAGCAGGAGCTTGATCCGAGCGGAGGACGGCGCATCGGATGCAGAACACTTTCTGAAATGGAAACAGTGTGCGAGGCGGAATATGTAGGCACAATGCTCAACCGCAATGCGGGACGGTTTCAGTCCGAGCTTATGCCGATACTTGAAACGGAATATCTGCGAGAGGAGTCGCCGCGTCGAGTGTGGGATGACTTTTCGCCGCCTGACTTTGACTATGATAACCGCTGGGCAGGAAAGGGCGGCGTAAAGAAGCCGGGTATAGATGTGCATGATCTCACAGCCGAGGAGTTTGCCGTTTGCGCGGCTATGGGTTATAGTGAATTTTTCAATGACCGAATGGGCGGCGCATCGGGACGAGATCTGTATTCTGCGGCAGCTGCGCTTTGCTGGTCGGATTCAGCACAGCACGGCAGGCAGAGTGCGAGCGAAAATGCGCGTATGAGCGGCAGAGTTGATGCGGCGCGTGTCAAGAAGCAGAGCTTTGAGGTGTTCCGTGTTATGCAGTCGGAGAAGGCTGCTGTTAAGATAATGGGACACTGGAATTATCCGCCGGAGGGCGGTGATAACTACAAATATCCGTTAAAGGAGTTTAACGGCGGATATTGGGAAAAGACAGGCGAATATGGGTATCGTGACCCAAAGAACAAGACGGTGTATGTGATCGGCAGCTACAATATAGCACGGATAGAGCTGTATATAAACGATGAGTTTGTTGGCGTATGCGATACACCGATACATAGCTTCGTATATATTTTTTCCGGTGTTGATGTTACGCAAAGCGGCAGTATAAAGGCAGTTGCATACGGTTATGACGGAAGCATGACGGAGGATGTCATAAAGTCGGCAGGCGAGCCTTACGCGATACGCCTGACCCCTGTGACCGGTATTCTTATGGCAGACGGTGCGGATGTTGAGGCGGTCGATATAGACGTAGTGGACAGCAACGGGATCGTATGTCCGTTATGCTATGACAGGATAGATTTTGAGCTCGATGGCGAGGGAATATTCCTTGGCGGCTATAATAGCGGAAGATTTGATGGATACGGCAGATCGGACAGCGTTATACATAAAAGTTACGTTTATGCTGAATGCGGTACAAATCGTGTTTTTATCCGAACGACCATGACGGCAGGAGAAATAACTTTAAAGGCAAAAATGGGTAAAATATATGCGAAGCTGAATCTAAGCAGTTCAGCGGCTGATACGGCGGCTTTGTCGCGACAGGAGATCGCGCGGATGCGAAACACGAGGTTTGAAGGAAACACGTATGCTTTTGACGCGATACCGGAGGCAGATAAAGTAAAATACACAAAGCCCGATAAGGTGATGGTAAAGGTTGTAATAAACGGCAGCGAGCCGGATATGCGCGGAATATCACCGGAGAATATAAACGGTGCGGTATACGGACCGATAGAGATAGTGCTGCAGCGTATAGCGCAAGAGATACCGGAAAAACTAAGCTATAAACGTGATGCGGATAAGCTTATCATAGTCACCGGCTCCAAGACGATCGAGCTTGAGGCAGGACACACGCACATGCTCATTAACGGCGAGGAAAATTTATTGAACGGCGAGCCTTATATAACAGACGGACGAATGATCGCGGAGATAAGCGCGATCGCGCCGCATATTGAAGGCGCAAGCGCATTTTATGATGACAAGGTGGATATGTACAGAATAAAGCTGTAACATGGGGATGCATCAATAGATCCGTTTAAAAACGTTTCGCTTGCAAGCGGAGGGTTGAAGGTGAAAATAAATACGCTTTTACATTATAATATCATAGCTTATCTCTTATTTATTTTCACTTTTTATACTGCCGCTTCTTCAGCATTCGCATAAACTTTTTTCCTTATAATAAAATATGCAATGATTATAAGCACCGCCGTTACGATCCAGCTCAGCGGATATACGGCAATGAGAGTCGGAAAGGTCGGTGATGCCTTGAACACAGTTGCAACCCAAACCAGACGCACACCGCATATACCTGCCATAGAAACTATTGCCGGAACTAATGAATGGCCGAGTCCGCGCATACATCCCGAGAAAACCTCTAGTGCCATATTCACTACCTGGAATGACAGCACAAGCCGCACCCGCTGAAGCGCGAGTGGGATAACAGCCTCATCTGTTGTATATATACGGATAAAAGAGTTGCCAAAGGCGATAAATAACGCGCACAGAGCGCCGGTGAATATGCCGCCAAGAAGCAGACAGCGGTACGCAACTGCATTGCATCGATCGTATTTGCCTGCGCCGTAGTTCTGACCGGTAAAGGTTACTGCTGCGTGCTCAAAACTGTTTAGCATATAATATGCGAATATTTCAAAGTTGAGTGCCGCCGATGAGGCGGCAATAACAGTTGAGCCAAGACTGTTCATTGAGGACTGTATGACCACGTTTGAGGCGGAGAATACCATGCCCTGTAGTCCTGACGGTATGCCGATACGCGCTATCTCACGCAATATCTGCTTATCTATCCGAAGCTTCTTAAAGCTGAGCTGCAGCGCGCCTTCTTCACGGGCAAGGAGGATTATCAGAAGTGATGCGCTTACAAGCTGAGATATTACCGTTGCTATCGCTACGCCTGCGACACTCATCTTAAATCCTATGACGAATATGAGATTAAGTATAACATTCATCACACCGGATATGGTAAGGCATACGAGCGGGCGTTTTGTGTCCCCTTTACTCCTGAGTATCGATGCCGAGAAGTTATACAGCATAATAAGCGGCATTCCGAGGAAGTATATCCTCAGATACGTTGTTGAGAGGTCTATAACATCATCCGGAGTTGCCATCATAAGCAGAACAGGACGGGTTATTATAAGTCCGATAATGCTCACAAACAGTCCGCTCAGAGCTGCTACTACTAAGGACGTATGAACAGCGGCGCTTATTCTTTTTGTATCGCCTTTGCCGATGAATCTCGCGATAACAACATTCGTACCGATCGAAAGTCCGACGAATATATTTATGAGAAGATTTATTATTGACCCGTTGCTGCCGACTGCAGCAAGCGCCTGGCTGCCGGCAAATCTGCCGACTATTGCGACATCAGCGGAGTTGAACATCTGCTGAAGTATGCTGCTTGCCGCAAGAGGGAGTGCGAATTTCAATATTTTATCCCAAAGCGATCCGCTCGTCATATCTATATCTTTTGTTTTCATTTATATCTACTCTTTTCTGTTATATGTGGTAGTATTATATAACTCAATCGCGTGGTTGTCAAGAGTGCTTACTCAGATATTTTTTCCGCGTGGCAAGTCCGCCGCGGATGTGCCGTTCGGCCTTGTTTTTATCAAGTATCCTCTTGCACTGCTTGTAGAGATCTCGATTGACCCTCAGCAGCCTTTCCTGCAGATCCTTGTGAACTGTGCTTTTACTGACGTGAAACACCTTTGCCGCGGCGCGGACGGTGGAATTGTTATCAATTATGTAATTTGCGATCTCGATTACACGATCTTCAATATAGTCTTTCATAACTACCCCCAAATTAGAAATTTTCTGTACAATATATGAGGGTGTGGGCGGGAATATTACCGAATAAATAACGGCAGTGTTATCCTTGACAAATCCGCGTTGGATATGATACAATACCGATAATTATAATTTGCATAAATGGTTGACAAGGCTATGTGCGCGGCGCATAATACATACATAACATCTTTAATGGTTTGTTCGATTATTCAAAAACCGCGACTATAAATCGGCATCGGGATTGTCAAGATTTCTGCAGTCGGAATTTGCCTAAAATCAAACCAACTATCAAACACTTGCATATTTTGATGCAAGTGTCTATAGTTAATTCGGGCTCATTCTTATTTTACGGATGTTGCGGGAGGTTTTCATGATAAAGTTCAGAAGTTGGCTAAGTGTCCAGGTTGCAAAGCATCCTAAACGTGTGGTGTTGGTCTTAATTATCTTGTTCAACGTGCTTTTTATCACTGCTTCCGCTGCGGTGATCAGTTCTCTTTCTTTGCGCGGGACCGAGAAAATGAATTTCTTTCACGCCGCTTATTATACGGTGACTATGATCCTTGATGCGGGATGTATTGAGTCTGTTATAAAGGATATAGGTACCTCGGGTGTCGCATTGACCTTGACCTGCCTGACGGTCATCATCATCGGTATGATAACCTTCACGGGAGCGGTTATCGGTTATCTTACAAACATTCTCAACGATTTTATAGAAAATGCGAGCGCAGGCAATACGCGGCTTTATCTATCCAATCACACTGTCATCCTTAATTGGAACGCAAGAGCTTCCGAGATCGTGGGCGATCTCCTTTTCAGCGATAATAAGGAAACGGTAGTGGCTCTGGTTAGATCGGGCGGAGATAATATTAAAAAGGAAATCGCAGAAAGACTCCATCTTACTATTGAAAAAGAGAATGCGGTCGTCATTAAAAAATCAGAGACAATGAGTTTTTTTGCCCGCAGGCGGTATCTAAAAAACAACATGCTCGGCAACAACGTTTCTTTTATTGTCATTGAAGGAAATGTCTTCTCTCAAAAGCAACTCAAGGATATAAGAATAGACTTGGCTAAAGCTATAATTATACTAAGCAGCGATCCGTCGAATCCTGCTGCCGAAAATGGCACACAGTCAGATAAGAGCAGCCTTCAAGCTGTAAAAGCTCTGATGCAGGCAGCGGATATTATGTCGGCACGAAACGCCGCTCGCAAGCGGAACCTCATCATCGAGATCACCGATCCGTGGATTTATGATATCGTTCAGAGGATCATCAGCGGTAAAGAACTTGGCGAAAAATGCAATATTGTAATGTTTTATGTTGAAAAGATCCTTGGTCAGCTGCTGGCTCAAATATCAATAACGCCGGAAATGACACTTGTATACGGCAATTTGTTCTCAAACAAGGGAGTGGCGTTTTATTCCAAGCCTGTTCAGACTGATGATGAGATCGGCTATATCCAGGATTACCTCTCAACAAACAAAAACGCCATACCTCTCACCTTGCTTAACCATAACGGCGAAAGCTGCTTTGTCTTTGCGGCAGATAAGGAGAGCAGTATTAGCAAAAAGCATACGCTTAAAAGCTCGGGCTGCAGTGTTGAGCTGAACAATATGCAAATCGAATGCAAAAGAGTGATAATTATAGGTCACAACAGCAAGGTGGAAGAGATCATGAGCTGCTACGAAGCCTACATATCATGTCAGACCTGCGATAAGCAGATCAGCCCGCTTAAAGTTGCTGTGATAGATGAAGCCGACAGTCTTAGGAGGATGGATTATTTCCGGCGCTATTCTTTTGTTGAAGATACTGCTGAATGGGATATTAATAATATCGATAAAGTCTTTGAGACAATTGATCGCCTGATTTCTGACACATCAGCGGAAACAAGCATACTGATTCTCTCCGATGATACGGAGGTTGATGAAAATGCCGACGCCTCAGCTCTGATGCGTTTGGTTTATATTCAGGACTTTATCGAGGGAATGATCCAAAAAAAATCCGGCTATGACAAAAAAAGGGTAAAAACGATTGTTGAGATCACTGACCCGGGACATTATGATATAGTCAAGGGCTACAATATGGCGGACGCGGTGATCACCAACCGTTTTACAGGTAATATTATCACACAAATAGGCGGAAATGAGTCAATATATGATTTTTATAAGGACTTGATGAGTTATTCTTCGGAAAAGCCGGGTGGTCAAATCAAAAAGCCGCAGCTTAAAAAGGTCTCGTCCTTCTTCAGGGAGATTCCTCCTCCGTGTACGGCTTACGATTTGGTGCGCGCCGTCTTTGAAGCGTCTGTTTCATCAGCCAAAGACTCGGAAAAGCGATATCCCGCATTGGTTCTCGGCTATATAAAAGCAAATGGCAAAACAATGATCTTCAGCGGCGACTTGTCTGAAATAAATGTTTCGCTTGAGGCTGAAGATAAGATCTTTGTATATACAGATATTGCTTGTCATCCTTATTATTAAAGAGAAGGGACGGTGCAAAATGGTCAAATGACTGCAAGATCTGATGAGCGCGGGAGCTGCGTTATCTATGCTGATTACGGCAACAGCTTATTCGGGCATTCACTGACATTGCGGATGCCGTACCGACACCTGCAACTGCGACCTAGTAGTGCTCAACGGTGTAGCTGATGATATTAATACTTTTGCAGCGCGTGTAAACGGCGAATCGGTAACAATAACTGTAGAATAAAGAGGAAACGGGAAATGAAAATGTTTGAGACACCGGAGCTTAAGATCTCCGTATTTGAGAATGAAAATGCAGTAACGACCTCCGGCGGCGGTCCGCAGACTACGGCTGTAGAGCAGGCAATGAATGACGCGCAGAACGGCGCGGTCGAAGGCTCGGTCGAAGGCTCGGTAGGAACACTTTCGGTAGACCTCTGGTAATGATGATTTAAGGGCGGCATGGGTGCCGCCATCAGCATGTAGACAAATATGTCTACATGAGGCTGTAGCAAAATGCAACAGCCCCTCCAAAAATTTTTTGTTATTTAAACTGTCTAATTGACTGGGCGCGGTTCACGGCTGAAAAGCTGATCGATAAGCGCCGTTTGTTTTGGTAGAACACTTTAAAATATAAGCTAAGGTATATACACTATCGCGCTTCGTCGGAATGAGCTGATTATTCGAGTGAATGAGGAATATATCAGCCCTGCGGCGTATATGTATACAAGTATAAGCTTAGATTTTATAAAAATACAGCAAATGATCGCTGTAAGTATGCTTACTATACCGTGTGTAGTATTAAGCTTCCAGGGGGTCTCATAGCTTTTTGCCTCAAGTCCCCGCATTATATCTATAACGCCTGAGAATGCGTGGCATGCCATCAGATAAAAAACTATGTATATTCTCGGTATGTCTGACATCGCAAGTGTGAACACACCAAAGTCAAACATGATTATACCGAGATACAGTGAGTATTTTCCTCCTACCATGTGCCGCGCCATTGTAAAATAATACACGAGCGAGTTAATACTGCGTATCAGCATGGAAAAACCGAGCACAAGCATTATCAGCTCGAATCCGTCCTCGTGATCCCACAGGATCAGAAGGCTGAACGCAAGTGAAAAAAGTCCTGAAAAAATATTTTTAATTCTCTGCAGCTTCGTCATTATCGCGACTCCTTTCGTTAACCAACCCGATGAAATCTCTGATCCCCTTGAATCCTTTTTTTGCATAGTCGACCGAAAAACCGGCAAGCATATTCTTTGATGCATATATTCTGTTCGTTACCATGCTCTTTTGTGCAAGCGCGGCAATAATGAATTTACCGAGGAAGGTTTGGCTGTTATCCGGTTCTGATGCGGCGACGTATTCCTGTTCATGTTTGCTCAGTTCAAAATCCGGTATCTCACAGCCTGTAAGTCCTTCGCCGAATGCTTTCCAATCTGCACAGGAATCAAGCTGACGCTTTTGGAGTATGACTTCTATATCCTCCTTATACGGCTCGATATCGTCCCATGCATAGAGATGGGTTTCAAAGCTTTTTCCGCAGCGAATGCATTGCATTGCGTATACCATTTGCGCGAATGCGTGCATATAGTCGTGAGGATTGTCCTTTACAATTTCCTCGTAATCATTCCATACGGGGAGGTATTCATATTTGATAAAGCTGTAGTCCGGCAGGTGTCCGGCTCTGCCGTGACCGAGATTCATTATCGTGTTCTCGCCGGGCTGATGTATCGTGTTTGTGTATATGCTATGTTCTAAATCATCAGGTGCGGATGCGCTGTGCCGGAACCTAACCGGTCTTTTTCCGTCAGGCAAAAGCTCGAAAAAGTATCGGTTGGTATTATTTATAACATACGAGGGGGTTCCTGCAAAATAGCGGTGCGCCCATGTATCGGCAAGTATATGCATAGCGATCCCGACTGATTGCAAGCTCGTTTTTTTTGCAAGACCTACAGTCTCCTTGACAAGCTCACCGTTTGTATTGCATATAAGCCGGTATTTATTAAGATATCGCTTTGAGCAGTGCTTTTTCTCTGCGTAGAGATCGTACGGCAGGAAGTGGAATGAAGCCCAGATACGCGTTATATCCTGCAGTCCCATAAGATCCAGTCTTGAATCCATAAGCTCAAGCTGGAGCTGTGTTGTAGCTGCCGAGAGCGGCGCTTTTATTTTTGCAAGATAGGTTCTGGAGCACAAATCAACAAATTGTGCGCTGTAAGCAATATCAAGACTTTCCTCATGGGTATATCCTGCTATGTATGCCGCGCAGTATGTAGCATAATAATGAAAATCCTTTTGCATTATGCCGCCTCCTGTTTTTTTGTTTGCTTTTTCAGTAGTCGTAGTTTAAAAGACGTATAAGCTGTATGCAGCAGAATAATGGCGGTTGTGGCATCGGTTATCATCGATGCTACCGCGTCGGCGATCGTTTGACCGGGCTGCTCACTAATATCCAACTCTTCCGGTATACTGATAATATATATTACGGCAAGCAGAATAGAAAGAAAAGCGTAGACGATATGGTTTTTGCCGCGTGTACCCACGGCTCTTGCCGCGAGACCTATATATAGATGCACAGCCAAAAAAGCGATCATAGTCATAACGGCTATGATATAATATAATATCGGACTATCGTCTTGACTTATAAGAAATTTGTTGAATTCGCTAAAATTAAGTATATAGTACATTGTACTTTTAGCGACGCTCCATATCCCTAACAGGCAGACTCCTATGCCGAGAGAGGCAAGAGTATCACAGTTCTTTCGTATCTTCTGTTTCATCTTAACACCTTTTTTTCTGAAATGTTTACTCTATATATTATAGCATATCTTTTTTTAAAAAGCAAGCGAATAGGATAGTGTATTATAAGATTGGATAGTGCAATTTAAAATTTTTGTTGAAACTTTGTGCGATTTGTTGAAAAATTGCGCGCTTTCCCTTTACAAATTTAAGATATTGTGTTATAATCTTTATGGTTTTAATTTGTAAAAAAGCTCAGGATCTAATAAATGGAAACAGGCTTTTTTACGAGAAAGAAATATAATAATGCTTTACAAGATTGGAAGGGATTTGTATATGAAATTTACAGCTGCGGGCGACATGTTGATCCAAAGACGCATTCCGTCCGATTATGAAGGGTTTACCGAGGTCAAGCAATATATTGAAAAAGGCGATGCCAGATTCTTCAATCTGGAAACAACAATCGGAGAGGGAGAATTTTTTGCAAATCAATACTGCGGTGGCAGTTATTTGATGGCAGTGCCGGCTGTGCTTGACGATGCAAAAAGATTTGGTTTTAATATGCTGAGTTTTGCAAACAATCACTCTATGGATTTTTCGCATGAAGGACTTATGTCAACAAAAAAGGCAGTTGACGAGGCGGGATTTCCGAATGCGGGAGCGGGAGCCAATTTAGACGAAGCTGCCGCGCCTGCCTATCTTGACACCAAAAACGGGCGCGTAGCGCTTATATCTGTCGTGTCAACCATGATGAACGGAGCGGCAATGGCAGGGAGGCAGTCACGGAGGTTCAAGGGACGTCCCGGCGTAAACGGACTGAGGATCGATGAGCACGTTGAGGTAACACCGAGCCAGTTTGAAGTCCTGAATGAAATTATTGAGCAAAGTAATATCAACGCCGAATATAATATCGTAAGAGCCGAAGGGTATCTTCCGCCGGTTCAAGAAGGCTCGGCAGTTCTTAAAGACAGGATCTTTAAGGTGGGAGATGAAACAAAATATGTTGTGCATCCGAACCAAGTGGACACAGACCGTGTTTTGAAGGCTATATATGAGGCACAAATGCAGGCAGATTACATATTGGTCAGTGTTCACTCGCACGAGCTTTCGGGCAATTCAAAGGAAAATCCCGCGGATTTTCTTTGTGAATTTTCGCATAAATGCATAGATGCAGGTGCACACGCTGTTATCGGTCATGGCCCGCATCTTATAAGACCGATAGAAATATATAAAAAGCGTCCGATATTCTATTCTCTGGGTGATTTTGTTATTCACAACGAGTGTATTCCGTGCGCTCCGTATGAAATGTACGAAAGTCAAAGTCTTACCGATGACGCAACAATGCGTGAACTTTTTTACAGTCGCTCCAAGGGATATACGCGCGGTCTTATGCGCGACAGAAGAATGCTGGAAAGCTTTGTACCGTATTTTGAAATGGAAGACGGCGAACTGAAATACCTTGAACTGATGCCGATCGAGCTTAATTTTGATAAAAAAGGAACATGGAAGATGGGTGACCCCCGATTCAGCAATAAGCATGGTATCATTGAGCGGCTTGCTGAAATGTCTGAAAAATTTGGAACAAATATAACCGTAAATGAGAAAGGTTTTGGAATAGTTGAAATAAGGTGATTTTATGCAAAAGAAGAAGTTTGACAGTTTTCTTAAAATGACCCTTGGTTGTTTTATGTTAGCGACGGGCGTGTATTTTTTCAAGATCCAAAATAATTTTGTAACAGGAGGCGTTACGGGTATCGGCGTTATTCTGGCAGCAGTAACACCTATCAGCCCCGGAGTTTGGATATGGATCCTCAATATTGCTCTTTTGATCCTCGGATTCTGTGTATTAGGTAAGGATACGGGCATTAAGACGGTTTATTGCGGCATGCTTTATTCTGCAATTACATTTTTATTTGAAAAATATTTTGCTCTTACCGCGCCTTTGACCGACCAGATGTTCTTGGAGCTTATATATGCAATGCTTCTAACTTCAATCGGCTCTGCGCTGATATTTTACAGTGATGCATCTTCGGGAGGTACCGATATAATTGCGCTGATATTGAAAAAGTATACGTCAATAGATGTTGGAAGGGCGCTTTTGATAACCGATTTTACGGTTGCGGTAAGTTCGTTTTTTCTGTTCGGCATAAAAATAGGCTTGTACTCTTTCTTGGGTCTGTTTTCAAAGGCATTTATAGTTGACGGAGTTATTGAAAGCTTTAATACCTGCAAGTATTTTGTCGTGATCACTTCAAAAAAGGAAGAGCTTACGGAATATATCATGAAAACACTGCATCACGGCGTTACGTCAAATAAAGTTATCGGAGAATATACGGGCGAAAAAAAAACAATGCTGCACACTGTTTGTAAGCGTGCCGAGGCAATAAAGCTGAGGAAGCATATAAAGAAATTGGATCCGAAATCGTTTATAATAATTACTACAAGCAATGAGATAATCGGAAGAGGCTTCAGGAGTGTATGATATGGATATGGAAAAATTATTTGAAGTTATTGAATCAAAAAGAGACGAATACATAACTTTTTTAAAGGAAATAGCGGAGATAGAAAGCCCTACACCGTATAAAGAAGGCGTTGACGCGGTAGGAAGGTATTTTATCGAAAAAGCCATAAATCACGGTTGGAAAACAGAGGTTTTTGAACAAAAAAAAGCAGGAAACGTTGTGGTTATAACAATGAATCCGCAGTCGAAGGAAAAACCGTTCTGCCTTTCCGGACATATCGATACGGTACATCCTGTTGGATTGTTCGGCGATCCGTGTGTAAAGATCGACGGCAACAAGATGATAGGTCCCGGAGTGTGCGACTGCAAGGGCGGATGCGTGAATGCCTTTTGGGCAATGGACGCGCTTTCCGAAATGGGTTATGATAAGCGGCCTGTTATGCTTTTGCTGCAAACCGATGAGGAAACAAGCAGCCGTGAAAGTAATAAAGCGACGATCGGATATATTACGGAAAGAGCAAAGGATGCAGTCGCGTTTTTCAATATGGAACCGAACCTCTCGGACATAGGTGTGATCCTTGAAAGAAAGGGTATCGCAAAGTTTGAATTTACCGTTTCCGGAGTTTCCCAACATGCATCGAAATGTTACTGCGGCGCAAGCGCAATAGCAGAAGCGGCAAATAAGATATTGCAGCTGGAAAAATACAAGGACGAGGACGGTATAACCTGCAACTGCGGAACTATCAAGGGAGGCACCGTGCCGAATACAGTTCCCGAAAAGTGTGTTTTTACATTGGATACAAGATTTAAAACCCAAGAACAATATGAAGAAATATGTTCGTTTATACACAAGGTTGCAGAAGAGAGCAGTGTTTTAAATACCTCCTGTGCAGTCAGGGAGATAGGTTACAGACCCAGTATGCCAAAATCGGAGAAAAATTATGATCTGCTGAATAAAACAAATTCAATTCTAAAAAGCGCGGGTCTGAACGAAGTTAAAGCAATATTCACCTTCGGCGGTTCGGATGCGGCATACGTAACTCTTGCCGGAATACCCGTGATTGATTCGATGGGTGTAATAGGCGATAATGTACACAGCAAGGACGAGTATATTTTATTGGATAAGTTTTCTCTGCCAACAAAACGTACAGCCGCTGTTATTTCAGCTATTTAATAGACGGGGGTGCGGACATACTCTCGGACTTCAAAAGAAGTTTGAATATGACCGCACCCCCCAATTTTGTGTAAAGTTATTACGAGAATTCCAAAATGATATTTTTATTATATATCATTTTTGGAGGTCCTGCACTATTCAATATATTTCTTTATTTTCATCTATTATATAAACCGAAAAAAGCACCCTAATTATAACATATTTCAGACAAAACAGCAATAATTTGATGACAATTTGGACATTAAACTCCGGTAGCGTTGGTATAACTGCTGTGCGTGATTATCTTGGACATTCAGATGTGCGAACGACAAACCTGTATTTACACGCTGACAACAAAGATAAAAGGGCAGCACTTGATGTTTTTGCTAATATCATAGGTAGAAACTAAAACAGGCTTAGGTCTAAAAATACATATTTATCCAAATGGGGTGACTGATGATCTGTGAACCAGACAAACAAAAAGGCTCGAAACCGTAAGTTTCAAGCCATTTCTGATTTGGTGGGAGAGGATGGATTTGCGAGCCGCGGGCTAAAAAAGGTCCACCGGACCTTTTTCCCGGCTATGCCGTCACCCTTTTCGAATCTCATCCCCTCACACCACAAAAAAACATCGCCTTCAGCGATGCTTTTTGGTGGGAGAGGATGGATTCGCGAGCCGCGGGCTAAAAAAGGTCCACCGGACCTTTTTCCCGGCAAAGCCGTCGCCCTTTTCGAATCTCATCCCCTCAAACCACAAAAAAACATCGCCTTCAGCGATGCTTTTTGGTGGGAGAGGATGGATTCGAACCATCGAAGTCGTCGACAACAGATTTACAGTCTGCCCCCTTTGGCCACTCGGGAACTCTCCCTGGAGCTGGTGATGGGACTCGAACCCGCGACCTGCTGATTACAAATCAGCTGCTCTACCAATTGAGCTACACCAGCATAGATATTAAGTTTTATATGGTGGGAGTTACAGGGCTCGAACCTGTGACCCTCTGCTTGTAAGGCAGATGCTCTCCCAGCTGAGCTAAACTCCCATAGCCATAAATAGTGGTCGGGATGACAGGATTCGAACCTGCGGCCCTCTGGTCCCAAACCAGATGCGCTACCAAGCTGCGCTACATCCCGTTGATTCAATAATCCGTATCGTCACGACCAAAATATAATACCATAATAGATGCTGATTTGCAAACGAAAAAGACCGCGATTTTTTATTAAAAAGATATAATATCTCCAAAAATCTAATATTTACGGAAATTTACACTATTATTCTTTGCTTTTAAAAAAGCTATGCACAGATATATTATATAAAGACATATTGTTATTCCTATACAGCCGCATAGTCTATATGCGGAATTTATCAGCCCCGAAAAGCCAACACGTGATAGCAGAAAGCCTGCGCCTGACAGGAGCGCAGCTGCGGGCGCGTTTCGGAGTGGGAGTGCTTCGAGTATGCTGCCGCCGGATGACAGCAGTGTTGTTGCAGTAGCAATGATAAGTATGGCACGATATATGGCGGCAAACGCGGGGCTTTGTCGTGCGGCAAGCGTAAGCATCGGAAGCTCGCCGAGCGGGATTTTGCCTGAGTATGTGGCAAGCAATATGTATATCAGCATCAGTAATGTGCCTGCGGCGGCGGCGGATATGACTGCCGCCGCCGCTGCTTCGCGTCGGCAGGATATGCGGCGGCTCATAACGGTAATGACGGGAAGAGATGAGAGCAGATTAAAGCCGGAATAGACACTGCCGTTCGCCGCGGCTGATGATATTGGAGAAAAGGTATGATATTCACGGTATCTGAGCATATATACGCAGCATGTGATTATTGCGGCGGTAAGGACAAGACCGAGAAGTCCATTGATTTCAAATACCTTGCTGCTGCCCAATGACAGGATAGCGGCGCAAATTGCGGCAGTAGCGATCGAGCCTGTCAGCGGCTTTATGCCGAGAGTTGAGAGTATTTCTCCAAAGGCGGAGAGCATTGCAGCATAAACCGCAAACGAAAAAATCGTAAGCATGACGCGGATCAGCTTTTTTGCAAAGGGTAAATGTGATATGGAAAGGAAAGATTCTAAGCTGTGAAAGCCATATACCGAGCAGACGCTGAGAACTGAGTATATAAACACGAAAAACAAAATCGCTGCAGTGGCAATGCCAAAAGTACCCGACCTGCCAAAGAGCGCAAAGTATGTCAAGATCTCGCGTCCTGACGCAAAGCCCGCGCCGATAAGCGCGGCAATAAATGAATATGAAACCAGTAAAATATTTTTCAAATCAGTCACCTCATACTAACTATATGCGATGCTGTGAATATAATGACTGATGCAATGTCAAAAGGCCTGCGCGTCGATAGAACGATCTGCTTAAAAAAGGATGTATTATAATTGGATTTCAGTTTAAATTAATAACTTGGGTTGCTTCAAATTTATTGCTGCAAAAAAAATTAAAAATCAGAAAAAATTTTTCTTGACAAATGGATTTTTGTGTGGTAACATATTATAAACCGTTGAAGGGGTGTAAGTAATATACAGAGTCTGCTCCGAGAGAGCCGCGGCAGGTGTGAGCGCGGCAGTAAGGCTGTATACGAATGGGCCCCGGAGGGCAAGCTGAAACCGTAAAAGGATCCGTATGGGATTAGGCGAGCCGGAGTAACAGTCTCCGTTACAAAAATGTGCATAGAAATATGCGTGAGCGGGCGCGAAAGCGTCAAGCAGGGTGGTACCGCAGGAATTTCCTGTCCCGGCATTAATTTGTCAGGGGCAGTTTTTTTATTCAAAGAGATTGTCCCGAAACCCTAATAATTATTATGAAAGGAGACATGTGATATGTCAGAAGCAAAAATTCCGTAAAAAATCTATCTTGAAGAAAGCGAGATGCCGAAGGCATGGTACAATATGCGCGCGGACATGAAAAATAAGCCGGCGCCGTTACTGAACCCGGGCACACTTCAGCCGCTTAAGGCTGAGGAGCTTACGCCGATATTCTGCGAAGAACTGGTCGCTCAGGAGCTTGATGATAACACAGCTTACGTCCCGATACCGGCAGAGATACTCGATTTCTATAAAATGTACAGACCTGCACCTTTAGTTCGCGCTTACTGTTTGGAAAAGAAGCTGGGTACACCGGCTAAGATATACTATAAATTTGAGGGAAATAATACCTCCGGCAGCCACAAGCTCAACTCGGCAATCGCGCAGGCATATTATGCTAAAAAGCAGGGGCTCAAAGGCGTGACTACAGAGACCGGAGCGGGTCAGTGGGGCACAGCTCTTTCGATGGCTTGCTCATACTTTGATCTTGACTGCAAGGTATATATGGTAAAGGTATCGTATGAGCAGAAGCCGTTCAGACGCGAGGTAATGCGCACCTACGGCGCAAATGTAACACCATCGCCGTCAGATACAACAGAGATCGGCAGAAAAATACTTGCTGAGCATCCGGGCACAGGCGGCAGCTTGGGCTGCGCCATCTCAGAGGCTGTAGAGGCAGCTACAAAGAGCGAGGGCTACAGATATGTTCTCGGCTCCGTGCTCAATCAAGTGCTTCTGCACCAGTCGATAATCGGTCTTGAAACAAAGGCGGCGCTTGATAAATACGGTATAACACCGGATATAATCATCGGCTGCGCAGGCGGCGGCTCGAATCTTGGCGGACTTATTTCTCCGTTTATGGGCGAAAAGCTCCGCGGCGAAAAGGACTACAGAATAATCGCTGTAGAGCCGTCATCCTGTCCGAGCTTCACGCGCGGCAAATTCGCTTATGACTTCTGCGATACGGGAATGATTTGTCCGCTCGCAAAGATGTACACGCTTGGCAGCGACTTTATCCCGTCGCCTAACCACGCAGGCGGACTCCGCTATCACGGAATGAGCTCGATACTTTCACAGCTTTACCATGATGGATACATGGAGGCAAGATCCGTTGAGCAGACCTCTGTATTTGAGGCAGCGGAGATGTTCGCTCGCGTAGAAGGAATACTTCCCGCGCCGGAATCGAGCCACGCGATCCGCGTTGCTATAGATGAGGCAATGAAGTGCAAGGAGACCGGAGAGGAAAAGACAATTGTATTCGGTCTCACGGGCACCGGCTATTTCGATATGGTCGCATACGAGAGGTTCCACGAGGGACAGATGTCAGACTATATCCCGACAGACGCCGAGCTTAACGAATCATTGGCAAAGCTGCCGAAGGTTGATTGATTTTTAAGCACACTAAAAGATCCGCTCCGCAATTTGCGAGGCGGATCTTTGATCTCGGCATTATATCCGTATGCTTCAGAACAACGCTGTCATATCATTCCATGATATGACCTTGATGTCACTGCCGCTTACACCGTCGTCTGCCATTTGGCTCTTGACCTCCTCCACGCTTGACTGTGTGCCGGATGTTGTTATAACTGTTCAAAGGAGAAATCATTGATTTTTCTATTGCAAAACGGGCGGGAATGTGGTATAATCAAATAAGAAGCTTTAAAAGGACGGTGAGCCGATATGATAATGGATCTGCATAATCACACTATATATAGCTATGATGGGCAGAATTCGCCTGAGCAGATAATAGAAAATGCGATCAATAACGGTGTTGATGTTATCGGAATAACCGACCATCAATTCTCTATCGGTGAAGGAATTGGTGACTATATAAAAAAGCTTACCGAATGCAAGGCAAAATACTCCGGACAGATAAAAGTCCTTGCCGGGCTTGAGATAGGCACGCGCCCGAAACCGGACGACCTTCTTACGCACGATATCGCCGGTCTTGACTATGTTCTGTTTGAAAGCCTTGACGATTACCGTGCGATGGATTTCTATGAGTTCGTGTCATGGCGGCACCGCTTCGACTGTCCGGTGGGGCTGGCGCACTGCGATATATTTGCTATGAGCGATATGTACGGCGTAGATATGACCGAGGTATTAAAGTCCGAAAATATATTCTGGGAGCTGAACACCTCCGGTCATTACAGCTGCTACTATGATTTCCTTACTAATAAGCGCAAGCGTGACGCGATAAGAAATGCCGGTATCGGAGTGAGCGTCGGCTCGGACACACACGCGTTGTTTGAATACCGCGCAGCGCAGCTTATCCGCGCAAACGAGCTTGTTGAGGCAGAGGGGTTTAAAAAACCGTTTAATGTGTAACAAAGACGTAAACTTTAAGCTTCGGTCTATAGGAGCAGCGTTTCCGCATTGATATAGGCAATTTTAGCCTTATCTTCATTGCTGAGATTAAGCTCCATAAAACGCTCAACCTCCGCCACAGGATCCCACAAAGGGAAATCAGTGCCGAATAAAACCCTGTCAGCGCCGTATCCTTTTATATATTTTTCAGTTTCCTTTTTTCCGATAAACATCATGCAGCTTGAAAAATCAAAATAGCAGCTTGTATCCTTAAGATATTCAAACGCTTTATCAAACATTGACCATCCTCCGAGATGCGCGCCTATTACCCGTAATTTAGGGAAATCATCAAGCACTTTTCTGAGCTTTTCCGGTCTTGAATATTCATAGCGCGGATCTCCGCAATGGATAATGATTGGGAGCTTATCACGAACATAGTCATACATCGGATATAATCGTTTATCATCAATCGCAAATCCCTGCGTATCGGGATGAATTTTTATTCCCTTTAAGCCCATAGCCGTGATTTCATCGATTTCGGATAAAATATCATTCATATCCGCATGAATAGTGCCGAATCCGTAGAACTCCTCATGCTCTGACGTCTCGTAAGCAGTAAATTCATTTATATGCCGTACATGCTCCGATCTTACGGCAACCGGTAGCAACAGAAATTTTGAAATACCTGCTTTTTTTCCTTTGCTTAGCAGTTCATCTGCGCTCCCTTTGAAATTATAGTCTAAGTTGTAAAAATCGCAAATGCTTTGACTCGCTTTTATCGCAATTTTATCCGGATATATATGTGTATGAAAGTCTATAATTTTCATTTTAAGAATACCTTTGAACCCTATCGGACTACTTTTTCTGAAACGTTCCCATTATGAGTATATAGCAAAAAAAACACACTGTCAATAAATCGTGTGAAACTTTTTATTGTTGATTTTGTTTTAACAATAATCTTAAATTATTTAAAAAATATTGTTAAACGCAGAATAAGGTGTTCTCAAGTGCGGTATTAGTATACATGTTTTTTGTCTTAATTCACCCAATTTTTTAACTTTGCACCTTCTTATTTATTTAAATTAAACTCTTGCCAAATGTCCGCTTGCGTGGTATACTATAATGGTATTATTATGATTATTTTAGAAAGAGGATAATATAATGCCCGATTGGAAACTGCACACGCCTAATGGCGTTAGTGACGTACTGCCTCGCGAATGCGCGGCAAAAAAGGATATAGAGGAGACCATACGCGTCGTATTCTCCACCTTCGGTTATAAGGAAACAGAACCGCCATCCTTTGAATACTATGACTGCTACAGCGGTGAGACAGGTCAGATCTCGCAGGAAAAGCTGTATAAGTTCTTTGACGAGCAGGGACGAATACTTGCCCTTCGACCGGACTTTACTACCTCTATTGCGAGAATGGCGGCAACAAAGGCGGCGGGGGAAACGCTTCCGATCCGATATATGTATAACGGCAGCGTGTACCGAGCCGAGCATACAGAGGGTGTGCGTCGGCGCGAGATAACGCAGAGCGGCATAGAGCTTATCGGCTCCTACAGCGCGCGCGCGGATGTGGAGGTCATAGCCGCGACGATGGAAGCGATAACCGCTTTGGGCATAGATGAGTTTTCCATGGAGATCGGTCAGGTCGCGTTCTTTACCGGACTTGTTGAGCAGCTCGGTCTTGATGCGGAGACTACAGAAAAGCTTCGCGAGAGAATTGACTCCAAGGATTCACGCGGCATAAAGAATATAGTAAGAGACCTCAGTATAGACGTGAATATAAAGCAGCTTATGATAGATCTGCCATATCTTTTCGGTGATGCCGACATTCTTGAACGCGCGAATGTGCCGGGGCTGAACTATACATCAAAGATCGCGCTTGACAACCTGAGGAAAATATATGAGCTTTTGTGTGTGTACGGATTTGAGCAGTATATATCGCTCGATCTCGGAATGCTCCAGAGTATAGACTACTACACAGGCTCTATCTTTAAGTGCTACACGCATGGCGTTGGCTTTCCCATCGCCGCAGGCGGCAGATATGACAACCTGATGGGTATGTTTGGTGCGGCAAAGGGCGCGGTCGGCTGTGCCATAGGCATAAACCGTATCATGCAGGTGTGCAAGAATGAGCCGGAGGAGGTAGCCTCTACTCTTATTTATACAGAGCCGGACGCAGACGCACCCGCGTATGAGCTGGCAGCAAATCTGCGTATAAACGGATGTCTTACGGAAATGTACATTGGCAGCGGCAGCTTTGAGGATGCGGTAAAATACGCGGCAAAAACCAATAACACAGGCGTTCTGCGCGTGTATCCGGACGGAAAGCTTGATATACATGATTTGGAGCGAGGCAGTGTTACCGAAACCTCCGTAAGCGAGTTTTTGGGCTATGACAGCTTTGGCGATCAGCTTCCCCTAAAGCCACAGGAAATGGGATTCAGGATGTTTTAAGGAGATTAACATGAGATATTTAACAGTTGCCTTGGCAAAGGGCAGACTTGCGGAGCTTGCAATGGACATATTTACATCCATTGGTATGGATTGCTCTGAAATGAAGGAGAAGTCAAGAAAGCTGATTTTTACTGATGAGAAAAACAAAATGAAATTCATCCTTGTAAAGGCATCGGACGTGCCTACGTATGTGGAATACGGTGCGGCGGATATAGGTATTGTGGGCAAGGATACGCTTTTGGAGGAGAACAGGAACCTTTATGAGATGGTAGATCTGGAATTCGGCGCGTGCAATATGTGCGTCTGCGGCAGACCTGAGCTTAAAGGACGACTCAGCGAGATAACCGATCTCAAGGTAGCCTCAAAATACCCCAATATCGCAAGGCAGTATTTTCAGGATGAAAAGGGTCAGACAATAGAAATAATAAAGCTCAACGGCTCTGTCGAGCTTGGCCCTCTTGTGGGACTTTCGGATGTAATAGTGGATATAGTTGAGACCGGCGCGACGCTGCGCGAGAACGGATTGGATGTGCTTGAAATAATATGTCCTCTGAGCGCGAGACTTGTGGTGAACAAGGTCAGCATGAAGATGGAGCGGGAGCGTATTATGGAGATAGTCAACGCGTTTATGGATAAAACAGGAGAAAGAAGCAAATGAGGATATATCCGGCAATAGATATAAAGGACGGAAAATGTGTGCGGCTGTTCAAGGGACAGTTTGACAAGATCACCGTATATGGCGATGATCCGGCTGAGATGGCAGCTAAATGGGTTCGCCTCGGCGGTGAGTACATACACGTTGTTGACCTTGACGGGGCATTAAAGGGACATGGCGTGAACGCCGACGCGATAAAACGTATTTGCTCGGCTGTAAATGTTCCTGTGCAGACCGGCGGGGGAATACGCACTATGGAGGATATCCGCGCGAAGCTTGATTGCGGCATAGAGCGTGTTATAATCGGGACAAAAGCCGTATCGGATGCGGATTTTGTAAAACGCGCTGTTGATAAGTACGGCGAGAGGATCGTTATCGGTATAGATGCGAAGGATGGCATGGTCGCGGTCGAGGGCTGGGAAAAGACCTCAGACTTCCGCGCGGTGGAATTTGCGAAAAAGATGACGGATCTGGGCGTGAAAACAATAGTATATACCGATATAGCAACGGACGGTACTCTTGGGGGACCGAACACGGCAGCAATGAAGGAGATGGCGGAGAGCGTAAATGCAGATGTTATAGCATCCGGCGGCGTTGGTAATATAGATCACGTCCGCGCGCTTGTGCCCTGCGGCGTTGAAGGTGTTATAATCGGAAAGGCGCTGTACACAAACAATATAGATCCGGCGGAAGCTATTAAGGTAGGGAAGGGCTTATGACGACACTTGCTGTAGAACGCAGAAATCAAATAGAGGCGATTATCAATACAAAAAAAAGTGTCCTCGTTGCGGAGCTTGCAGAGCAGTTTGACGTTACTCCGGAGACCATCCGCGCAGACCTTTTCAAGCTCGAAAAGAAAGGCATACTCATCCGCACCTATGGCGGTGCTACGCTTTCGACAGGCTCAGGCGCGGAGCTGACCTTTAAGGAGCGCGACGTTGTGAATGCCGAGGTGAAGCGTAGGATAGGTGCGCGCGCGGCAGCACTGATACGCAGCGGTGAAACGATTTTTCTGGATGCAAGCACATCCGCGCTGTATCTTGCGCGAAATATAAAGGATAAACACGGACTGACAGTGATAACAAACGCTTCAAGCATCGTTGCGGAGCTGTCGGAATGTGAGAATATTAAGCTTATCTCGACCGGAGGGCTGCTCTCTAAACGGAATATGTCCTATACCGGCAGATTTGCCGAGAGGATGATACGCGAGAATTTTGCGGCGAACAAGTTCTTTTTCTCATGCAAGGGTGTAACGGAAGAGCGCGGACTCACGGATGCTTCCGAGGAGGAGGCGTATGTAAAGCAGGCAATGATGGATGTTTCGGACACAGTCATTTTCCTGTGCGACCATAACAAGCTCGGGAGAAAAAGTATACCCGTGATAGCGTCTCTTGACAGAGTGGATACGGTAATAACCGATGTGCGGCTTGACCATGAGTGGCGTAACACATTTGAAGGATTGGATATAGATATAATAACGGTATAAGACTATGGCAAAAAAATTTTATGCGGTTCGTGTTGGCAGAAAGCCGGGCATATACACAAGCTGGGATGAATGCAAGGACAACGTAGGCAACTTCAGAAAGGCTGTTTACAAGGGCTTTATGACTCTTGAAGAGGCAGAGGCCTTTATGGGTAATGGCAGTCAAAGTCCGGAAATCCGTAAGGATGCGGCTGCTGCATACGTTGACGGCAGCTATGACGTACACACAAAACGGTATTCTTATGGTATGGTGATAATATACAGCGGCAAGGAGATCACGCAAAATGAAGTGTTCGATGATCCGGAGCTTGCCGGAATGCGTAATGTGGCAGGAGAGATACAAGGCGCGATGGAGGCAATGCTGTACTGTGTCGGGCATGATATAAAAAAGCTCGATCTTTACTATGACTATGCAGGAATAGAGTTCTGGTGCACAGGCGCGTGGAAAACGAACAAGCCCGGTACGATCCGCTACAAGGAATACTATAATTGGATGAAGGACAGACTGGATATCCGCTTCGTCAAGGTGAAAGGACATTCGGGGAATAAATATAACGATATGGCCGATAAGCTGGCCAAAGAGGCTTTAGGGTTAGGATAAGCTTAATGAAGGGAGCACGAAATTAGAATTATGGCGGCAGAAAATAAAATGGGCACTATGCCCGTAAACAAGCTACTGATAACAATGTCACTGCCCATGATGGCGTCAATGCTCGTGCAGGCGCTCTATAATGTGGTGGACAGTATATTTGTGGCAATGATAGGTGAGGATGCGCTCACGGCGGTGTCAATGGCGTTCCCGATGCAAATGCTTATGTTTGCTTCGGCAATAGGCACGGGTGTTGGTCTGAACGCATTGCTTTCGAGATCGCTTGGGCAGAAAAACCAGGAGCTTGCGGATAAATCGACAGTGAATGCGATGTTTATAGAGGCGATCGCGTTTGTGATATTCTTTTTCGTTGGCTTGTTCCTCTCGCGGCCGTTCTATAACATACAGAACGCCGGCGAAGTCATAACGAACTACGGTGTTGAGTATCTGCAAACGATAATGATGCTGTCGTTCGGTGTGTATGCGCAGGTGCTGTTTGAGCGAATGCTAATATCGACCGGACGCACAAAATACAGCATGATAACCCAGATGATCGGCGCGGTAACTAACCTCATTCTTGACCCGATAATGATATTCGGTCTTTTAGGTTTCCCGGCACTCGGCGTGCGAGGCGCGGCCATTGCAACGGTAATAGGACAGTGCGTGGCGGCTACGGCGGCGATAATATTTAATGTTAAGGTAAACACGGATATCAACATACAGCTCAAAGGCTTCAGACCTGATGCCAAGGTCATAGGAACTATTCTTTCTGTCGGCATACCGTCAATGATAATGCAGGCTGTAGGCTCTGTCATGACCTTCGGCTTCAACAAGATACTTATATATTTCTCAACAACAGCCGTTGCAGTATTCGGCGTATATTTCAAGCTCAACAGCATAATCTTTATGCCGATATTCGGACTTAATAACGGCATGGTACCGATAGTTGCGTATAACTACGGCGCAGAGAACCGGAAAAGGATGCTTGATGCGATAAAATACAGCGCGATATACGCTACAGCACTTATGATCGTGGGGCTGATCCTGCTTGAAGCTATTCCGGATAAGCTGCTTATGCTGTTCAGTGCTTCGGATGATATGCTTGCGATAGGCGTACCGGCATTGAGGATAATATGCATTCACTTTATATTTGCCGGTCCGGCAATAATTCTGTCCTCGACCTTCCAGGCACTCGGCTACGGCATATTCTCAATGTTTATATCGCTCATACGTCAGCTTTTAGTGCTGCTGCCAGCAGCGATAATTCTCGCAGTGATAGCATGGCACACGAGCGGAGATGTAAACCTTGTATGGTGGTCGTTCGTTATCGCCGAGATCTCTTCTCTCAGCACAGCAATAATATTCTTCCGCCACCTGTATAAAAAGGTTATCGTAAATATACCGGTCGGAAGCGAATTATAACGAAAATAAAGCACGGACAGCCGTAATGGCAGCCCGTGCTTTACTTTGTTATCTCTTTCTTTTATGATCCTCCTCAACGCTGCGCTTCCATTCCGCGCGAAGAGGCATATAACAGCTGCGAACATGGCTTATCGCCTCGCTTATAGCTTTATAATTCGCTCTCTGTCCGGCACCGTCATTAGTAAATTCCGCCGAATGATCGCGGTCAATACCCATCCTTGCGCCGACCGCCGCAGCATCAATATTCGCGCCGAGGAATATGAACTCCCAGCCATAACGCGACTTTTGCCGCTCTATCATGCTTTTTACATCCTCATAGGAATATCTGCGGCTCGCGTTTTCCATACCGTCCGTCGTAATAATGAATATTGTTTTTTTCGGCACATCCTCATTACGAGCGTACTTATGCACATTCCCGATATGGTGTATCGCGCCTCCTACCGCATCAAGGAGCGCCGTACAGCCGCGCACATAATATTCCTTGTCGGTGATGTCGCGAATATTTGTGATAGGGATCCGGTCATGTAAGACCTCGCTCCTGTCATCAAAAAGTATTGTAGAAACGTATGCCTCGCCGCTTTCGGCGCGCTGCTGTTTAAGCATTGAATTATACCCGCCGATGGTGTCCCCCTCAAGACCGCACATACTTCCGCTCCGGTCAAGAATAAAAACGATTTCTGTAAGATTTTTGTTCATGTTAAGTACCTCTCTTTCATTTGATGCTTTTATTATACATAAAACAAAAGAGAGTATGGTCGCTTATCAAGCGACAATTACAAGCCTATAACTATTTTTGATATTGACAAAATACCATCCGTAGTGATTCATCCTATCATGCTCCGATGAGCTGCTGATCGAACTGAAACAGGACCTCGTTGATCTCAAAAATATTATAGCTGCCATTCGTTATGAAATACTCTATGATTATATCGAACTTTGAGCTGTGTGAAAACGAATATCCCGCCCGGCTTACAAGCTCGCGCGCCATCTGCCAGTCAAGCTCAAGCGCGATAGCGAACGCCACTGCTGTAAGCTTGCTTGGCCTGTATGCGGGATTGGAGCGTATCTTTGAAAACAGCTTGCGGTCGATATTCGCTTTTTTATACACCTCGGTATCGGTCATGCCGCTTTGGTCAATAAGCTGAAGAAGATACTCGGAAAATGAGCTGTCAGGATTCTTTAACATCCTATCAAGCTCGCTTTTATTCATTCTATCGCGAAGTGCGGAAGATTTTAATGACTTACCCGCCCCCGTATTTGACGCGTACGTAGGCTGCGGCATATTCTGCATTGGCTTTGCAGACGGCATATAATAGCTGCTCTCGTGCAGCATACGCTCACGGATAGCCGGCTCCTTTACCATGTGCTCATCTATATATTCGCGCACATCATCATATAGTGTTCTGCTTATCCGGAATGAGCGTTTATCGTAAACCACGAGGTAAATATCCATCTCATTATCGGTCAGAAAATCGGATATGGCTTTTGTTGCTACGCTAAGCGCCTCATCTGGCGGGTATCCGTAAATTCCGGAGGATATAAGCGGAAAAGCGATACTGGCGAGCCTGTGTTTTTTTGCAAGCTCAAGGCTTGAGCGATAGCAGGAATACAAAAGTGTCTCATTATCGCTTCTGGCCGGTGAATAAATCGGTCCGGGAGTATGTATAATATATTTAGCCGGCAGTCTGTATCCTTCGGTTATGACTGCTTTTCCGGTGTCACAATGACCTATCGCGCTGCAAGCCGCTTCAAGCTCGTTATGACCCGCCGCGGCAAAAATCGCGCCGCACACTCCTCCGCCCGGCGCAAGCGCTGTATTAGCCGCGTTTACAATAGCATCGGTATTCATTTTGGTTATATCCTGTCTTATGATCTGATACGGCATTTTCTAACCACACTCCTTCAAGTTATATTAACAACAGTATATCATGTTTTGGGTATATATGCAATGATTTTCTTTGAGTGTCCCGCTTAGCTTTTATAGCAACAGGTGATAAAGAATGCAGCCTCCTAAGCAAGATAATATAAACTGAAATTCATATCACAAATATAAGCATATAAAAAACGGCGTTTGGCATTCGACCATAAAGCCGGCTGCCTGCGCCGTTTGTATTGATACATATTCAAATATTTATACTGTTTTTTCTATATTAAGAATAGTGAACTGCACCTCACCTGCGGGGGTTTCCGCAACGACCTCATCGCCTACTGATTTATTTATGCAGACCGCGCCGATGGGTGATTCAAACGATAGCTTGTTCTCACTCGGATCCGCCTCTGATGAGCCGACAATAGTATATACAGCCTCGCCTGCCATATCCATCATTTCCGCGATCTCGCCGTAAAACCGGAGGTGTACCTTTTTGCCTACGGTAACTATGTCATTTGATTCTACATCAACGACCTTTGCATATTTAAGCATGTGCTCTATAGTGTTTATTCTTGCCTCGACCTCTGCCTGCTCGTCCTTTGCCGCATCATATTCCGCATTCTCAGACAGATCGCCGAAGGAGCGGGCTTCCTTTATCTTTGCCGATACCTCTTTACGCGTCACATTTTTGAGCTGGTTAAGCTCTGCTTCAAGCTTTTCCTTACCTTCCGGCGTTAAGATATATTCCTTTGATTCTGACATTTATGATCATACCTTTCAAAATTAATATGCCTATATTATACATACTTTATTGCGAATTGTCAACAGTTTTATTGGGTAAACTTTTTTATAAAGAGAACACATAGGAGGAAGAAACTAATGTATACAGAACCGTCTATTGAGCTTAAATCGGATTTTTACTGCCGTTACGGCAGCGCGGCGCTGAGGCTGTATTTTGAAAGGACAGGGCTGCCGTGTGTTATCCTTGATGCCGGAAAGGAAAAACTCGCGTTTGCTTTGGGCTGCGGCGTAAGAGCATACGGCAGGGAATGCGGTGATATACTGAGAATTATAAACGCAGGCTCGAATGAATGTGATGTTACATTTGCGCCTTACGGACTTGGTGCGCAGATACTGTACAAGGAGGATATAGCCGGCGTTAGCGGATTGAGAGAAACTACCGAATATACGATCTTAAAGCTTTTATGCGATATGCGGCGTATACGCAGACCTGATTCCGGCGGACTTGCCGAGCTATGTGATATATATGGCAGCCGCGGCTGGTGCGCGCACGAAAGGGACGGGGAGGCGGCACAGCTGCCGTTGCCGCTGATGCACTATAATGTTATACTTGTCCGCGCGGGACGAAGCGGACGCACACGGAAAAATAATGGTTATGCAAGATTTGCCGAGGGTGAGCGGGACAGGATAGAATATGCCGCGCTCGCGCTTCGCGCATGCAGGCTGGAGCAGTTTTTTGAGGCAATCAATGAGTCTGAAAAGGCAATAGAAAGACTTATGTCGCCTTCATCAGAGGCGGTAGCGGCAGTACGCGGCGCAATGGAAACTGATGGTGTTGTTGCGGCGCGTATATGCGGTATGGGTGTTATCTGCCTGACTGAAAAAGACAGAACGGACAGTGCTATTCACAGCATTGCAACACGCTATGCGGCAAGCACAGGCAGCAGGCCGGGGATCTTTGTTGTAAAATAACCTTAATTAAAACTTAATAAAAATATAGTGGACATATCATAAAACAATTGATATAATAATATAGTTCTATTATATGATAATATATTAAGAGGTTATGATATGAATATAGATGAGCTCAGGGGTAATATTGATGACGCGTATGCCGGGCTTATAAAAAAGCGCAGAGGCAGGTTCTGGCGGTTTAGTGTTGTTCTGAGAATGATACTCAAATTTACTGATGATATGCGCAAGGATTTCGTGGGGCAGTTCGCTGCTCAGTCTGCGTTCTACACGGTGCTGTCCGCAGTACCGTTTATTATGCTTGTGATCTTATTACTGAAATATATAGTGCCGTTTGATGTTAATGCTGTTATCAGCACAATCAATACGACCTTCCCGGAGACTGTTTCGTCATTTTTGTCGAAAATGCTGATAGAAGTGTTTTATCGTTCAAAGTCAACAGCTATGCTCTCGGCTGTCGTTATTGCCGCATTGTGGTCGTCGTCAAGAGGTACAATGGCGATCTATTGCGGACTTAATCAGATAAACGGTTATGTAAGACCATATAACTGGATTACCGCGCGGATAGCATCTTTTTTCTATAATTTAATATTCGTTCTCGTTATTGTGGCGAGCGGCACTGTGATGGTATTTGGAAGCACGCTTCTGAAACTTGTTGAGGATGACTTTGAACCGGCGCATTACCTTTTGAACTGGATGACGGATACAAGGATAATTATTGTGGTTTCGCTTATTCTGCTTGTGCCGGCATTTATGGGTATGTATACCATCCTGCCGCAGCGGAAGCTGAAATTCATTCGACAGTTTCCTGGCGCGCTTGCAACGGTGCTGGGATGGCTTACTTTTTCGTTTGGGTATCGTATATATATTGAGCACTATTCAAAATATTCACTTATATACGGTTCACTTACGGCTGTTGTGCTCATGATGCTCTGGGTATTCTTCTGCCTTTATATGCTGCTTATCGGCGCGGAGCTGAATAAGCATATAGAGGAAGGTTTTTTTAGGCGCTTTTGGAGCACTTTGCGCAGCAAAGGATGAAAAATTATAAAAAGCACTTGATTTTTACAAGCATATACGGTATAATTAGCTTGATAAAACATAGAGACCAGATAATAAAAGTCAAGAGCTAAAATGAAAAAATATAAATTTTTTTCATGAACAAAAAATGACATGGCAAACAAAGCAGACATATTCAAATATTTTACATCTGCTTTGATGAATGGAATAATAAAAACGCTTAAT
>JAFRDB010000138.1 GCA_017404065.1 Clostridia bacterium | reverse complement strand
GTTAAGCTTTGTGGATACAATGTCCTTTATACCGCCCCATACAGCGGACGCTTTTTCCTTTACGGAATTCCATGCATTTGAGATAGTATTTTTGATACCCGAAAAGACATTCTTTATCCCGTTCCACAGGTTCTGCGCCCATTGCTTCACGGTGTCCCAGTGCTTCACTAAAAGAACGCCTATAGCGATTACTGCACCTATGGCTATTACAACCAAGCCTATCGGCGAGGTCACAAATGTCATGATCGCACCGAACGCACTTGTTACAACATTTAATGCCGATGTTGCCGCTATTTGCGCTATCGTTGCCGTTGTAAGCGGCGCGAACGCCGCTGCCTGTGTGCCTGTCATTATTGCCGAGAAAGCGATCAATCCGTTTCTGATGCTCTCCACTGCGTTTGCCGCTGCTACAGCCACTTTATACGCCGTAACCGCTCCGGCTATTCCTGCAATTACGGGAGACAGTGCGCTTGCCGCTGTTACCAGTCCCGAAAACAGATTAGCCGCAAGTGTAAGAGCATTGCACAGTGTTGGGATGGTGATATCCGCAAGCGTCTGTATCAGACCTGCGCCGCTGCCGCTGAACGCATTTTCTAATGCTGTTTTAACACTATCAAAGGCATTTCTGAGGTTATCTATCGCTGGTCCGTTATTCTCTATAGCTGTCTTTACTGCATTAAACACAGTTGAGCCTATGTTATATATACCTTGTATCGCGGCAAACAGTCCGTTTCCTATAGCTACCGTCAGAGTTGTTACATACGGTGTGATCGCCGCAAGTCCGTCTGACACGCTTTGCAGCACGCCCTTAAACTGTGATGAGCCGAGCGCGTCAAATATAGCTATCTTCACTCCCTCAAACTGTGATTTTAACAGTGTCAGCTTTCCGGCTACCGTATCGTTCATGGTATCCGCCATCTGCTGTGCCGCGCCCTCGGAGTTGTTCATTGCATCCGTTAAGGCCTGGAAATCAGCGGGTGATGAATTGACGATAGACAAAAAGCCCGACATAGCATTCTTGCCGGCTATCATTGTAGCATACTGTCCCTTTTCGGCATCCGTAAGCGTTGCAAACTTCGCCTGCAGCTCCGGTATGAACTGTGACAACGGTTTCATAGATCCGTCAGCGTTCACAGCCTCAAGGCCGAGCTGATTCATTGCAGTCGTTACATCTTTGGTAGGTTTTGCAAGCCTTGTCATAACACTGTTAAGCGATGTACCTGCCGCACCGCCTTTGATACCGGCATTCGCCATAAGACCAAGCGCGACGGTCGTATCCCTTACACTGTAGCCCATAGCTCCGGCAGTAGGCGCAACATTCTTAAACGACTCGCCTAAGAGAGATACATTCGTGTTGGCTTTAGATGATGCCACAGCAAGTATATCAGCAAATTCAGCACTATCCGATGCTTTAAGTCCGAATGCGGTCAAACTATCGGTCACTATATCGGATACACTTGCAAGCTCTTCACCAGATGCCGCGGCAAGGTTCATGATACCGCCGATACCGTCTATCATCTGTGACGAGTTCCAGCCTGCCATTGCCATATACGACATCGCGTCAGATGCCTCAAGAGCCGAGAACTTTGTGGTCGCG
>JAFRDB010000137.1 GCA_017404065.1 Clostridia bacterium | reverse complement strand
GCTGCAAAAGAGCTATACAGTCGATTTTTTAACGAAAAAGGTGAAAAAGAATAACGGCGAGGTGCAGCAATACTACATTGAAAATGATCACGAAGCGATCATCCCTGTTGATAACTTCGATGCGGTACAGAGATTGGTGGAAAGCGGCAGAAACGGTATAAACAATAGGAACCGCAAATATGTTCTTTCAGGTAAAGTGTTCTGCGGCGAGTGCGGCAGCGTTTTCGGATCAAAGGTATGGCATTCTAATGACAAGTATAGACGGAAGATATGGCGGTGCAACGGAAAGTTCAAGAATAAAAGGAAATGCACTACTCCGCACTTTACCGAAGATGAGCTGAAAGATGCATTTGTGAGGGCGGTAAACAAGCTGCTGCCTATGCGGGAGCAGCTGCGAGCTGAATTTAAAGCTTCCGAAGCGTTATATAATACCGCAGAGCTTCAGAAGACACTGGAACAGATGGAAAAGAAGCTTGACGAGCTTGCAGGGAAAATGAACTCAAATATTGAGCGGAATGCCCGGCTTGCATGTGACCAGACAGAATTTAAAGCGGAATATGCCGAGCTTGAAAGGAAGTATAGAGACATCAAAAACAAGGTTGATGCTACAGCTGATGAGATAGCAAGGCGGCGGATCACCAAGAGCCGCATAAGCGATATACTACAGATGCTTGATGGCATGGAAACTGAAATTACCGGATTTGACAATGAGATGTTCATAATGCTTTCCGACAGGATCACCGTATATGCCAAGGATGATGTGCGGGTGAGGTTTATAAACGGAACGGAGATAATTGCATAATGTAACTGTTTCAGGTGAAACAGTTAAGAGCACAAACGGTGGAAATCTTGACCTCGGCGGAATAGCAAAGGGCTTTTTGTCGGCGCGTATAATGGAGATATTCAAGGAAAATGTTGTTAAAATATGAGGCTTTATAGCTTTTTCTTCCCTATAAAAAAGTCCCTATCGGGACGGTCGTTCCGCTAACGCTCCACTCCAATATGTAGACTTTTTTGCTATTAAGAAATTAGTACTTATCGGTACTAATTTCTTAATAGATAAAAAAGTCGACAAAGTCGAAGAAAAACTTTATACTGTCGAGAATGAGAAAAACCAAGTTACCATATTGCATTTTTTTATTTTATTTGTTATAATAGGCTATAGTAAGTATTTTGTGAATAATTGATAAAAAATATACATAGGGCGGTCGATAAATATGCAACAATCAGATCAGGTCAAAAACAGCGGGCTAAGTCCGTTTATGTCACCCCTTGAGGTATGGGCACTCTCATTGGGGACGACCATAGGCTGGGGCTCGCTTGTTGTGACAAGCAATAACTACCTCTCCAACGCAGGACCTCTGGGCAGCGTGCTCGGGATAGTGATAGGCATGGTCGTGATGCTTCTCATAGGCAGACATTACTCTTATATGATGCAGCATTATCCCGATGCGGGGGGAGCCTATACATTTTTAAAGGAGACTTACGGCTACGATCAGGGCTTTCTTACAGCATGGTTCCTCTTTTTGACATATATATCCGTATTATGGGCAAATGCTACCTCTTTGCCGCTTTTTGCACGGTACTTTCTTGGCGGTATATTTAAGTTCGGATACATATATTCCATATTTGATTATGATGTGTATATAGGCGAGATCCTTTTCACCATAGCCGCCATAGTCCTTTTCTCTGTGCTGTGCATGAGCTTTAAAAAGCTGCTTGCGCATATACTTGTGGTGCTTGGGATACTGATGACGCTGGGCATCGCCGTATGCTTCTTGGCGGCAATGCTCGGTCACGGGGGATCAGGCTTCAGCTTCGATCCACTGTTTACCGAAAAAGGCAGCGCTTTGTCTCAAACGATACGGATAGCCTGCATATCGCCGTGGGCATTTATAGGCTTTGAAAACATTTCACACATGACAGAGGAATACACCTTCCCCATGCATAAGGTGCGCCGGCTGCTTATATGCTCGCTGATCGTTTCCACAGCCTTGTATGTTTTCATCACGCTTCTTTCCGTGACAGCATATCCGCCGGAATACGGCAGCTGGTTTGAATATATTCAGAATATCGGCAAGCTTGAAGGAATAAAGGGACTCCCTGCATTTTATGCGGCAAACCACTACCTCGGCAGACCCGGCGTTACGATACTCATACTTACGCTGCTTGCGCTCATAATAACAAGCCTTATAGGCAATATGCTTGCCCTAAGCAGGCTGACATACGCGCTTGCCAAGGATGGAATACTTCCAAGACTGTTTGCAGATCTGAACAAAAAAAATATACCGTGGAAGGCGGTATGCCTTGTTATGGCGATATCAGTATTGATACCGTTTCTGGGAAGAACAACGATCGGTTGGATAGTTGATGTTACGACCATCGGCTCGACCATTGTTTACGGATTTGTATCGGCATCCGCGCTAAAGCTGGCAAAAACACAGAATGAAAGGACTGTGGTAATTACCGGTCTCACCGGTATGCTGTTTATGCTTGCGTTCGGTCTGTATCTCTTGATACCCGAGCTGTTTGTGCTCGGCTCGATCGCAAAAGAGACTTATTTCCTGTTCACCGTATGGGCAATTCTCGGCTTTGCATTCTTCCGCTATATTCTGAAGCGAGACTACGAAAACCGTTTCGGAAGATCAATAGTGGTCTGGATAGCGCTGCTGTCGCTGATACTGTTCACCTCGCTTGTATGGCTGAGCAAATCCACAATGTCACTCACGAACGGTACATTGGACAGTGTTAAGGACTTTTTCGGCTATATTATAGCCGATCCGCGTTACAATTCCACCGTAGAGCATTTTATAACCAACAAAGCGGCAGAGCTGCGGCGTACAAACTTCAGGAGCATTATAGTCGTTACCGGATTCTTTGCTGTATCCATATTTATATTGCTTAACAACTATTCTTTGATGAAAACGAGAATAGTCAAAAACGAAGAGGAGCTTAAACGCACAAAAAAGAGAGCGAGCACCGATCCGCTCACAGGAGTAAAAAGCAAGCTTGCCTACGCTGAAAGCGAACGAATAATAAACGAGGAGATCGACGCGGGGCTGATCAATGAGTTTGCGATAGCCGTATGTGATGTCAACGGTCTGAAGCACATAAACGACACGCTCGGTCATAAGGCGGGTGACGAATATATCAAGACCGCCTGCAAATTTATATGTGACCATGTGGTATACAGTCCCGTATACAGGATAGGCGGCGATGAATTTGTTGTAATACTGACCGGAACCGATTATGCAAACCGCGACAAGATCATCAACACTTTGAACAAGGGCGCGGTGGACGCTATCACAAACGGCGGTCCGGTGGTATCTGTCGGCATCTCTGACTTTCAGCCCGGCAGGGACAATGATTTTAAAGAGGTGTTTGAACGCGCCGATGCCCTGATGTATGAACGCAAAAAACATCTTAAGGGAATCGGTGCCATAACACGATAACACTTATTTAGGAGTGAATTTATCAAAATGGATACGATAAGATAAGCGTAATAGTTCCTGTATACAATATAGAGGGCTATTTAGGAAAGTGCGTTGACAGCATTATAGCTCAGACATATAAAGACCTTGAGATCATTCTGGTCGATGACGGCTCATCGGATCACTGCGGCGCAATATGCGACGAGTACGCAAAAAAGGACAACCGTATAAAGGTCATCCATAAACCGAACGGCGGTCTCTCC
The DNA here is from genome assembly GCA_017404065.1 of Clostridia bacterium. Lineage (GTDB taxonomy): Bacteria > Bacillota > Clostridia > UBA1381 > UBA1381 > Ornithomonoglobus. Next base: position 3,301 of record JAFRDB010000137.1, on the reverse strand, counting down.
GATGCACGTAATCACGGAATCGAGGCAGCTACCGGGCGATATCTCGGTTTTATTGACGGAGACGACTACATTGAGCCGGAAATGTATGAAAAGCTCTATAACGCGCTTGTTGAAAATGACGCGGATATAAGCGTATGCCGATTCAGGTATGTTGGCGGGCATGAGGACAGGAACGATAAAATAGCCATAACCGATGAAGTATTATCCGGCAAGGAAAGACTGCTCGAAAAGAGAGCGGCTGATAATGCATGCGGCTGGGGCTATGCGTGGAACAAGCTTTATAAAAAAGAAATATTTAGCGAGCTTCGCTACCCTGTCGGCAAGGCGTTTGAGGATGATTTTATCGTTCACAAGCTATTCTGGGATGTTGAAAGAGTGGCATGTATCTCATATATAGGCTGCAATTATATCCAAAGACCAACAAGCATAACACATGCGTATAAGGTAAATGTCCTTGACGAGATCGAGTCAAGATTTGACAGGGACGACTTTTTTAGAGCAAAACACGCCCCTCTCAAAGCGCGGTACATTAATTTCGTAAGGTGCTATTATGTGATGTACGGCGTATACGAGCATGCCGACTTCAGGCATGAGCCGTTTGTGTCAAAGCTCAGGATGTTTGCAAAGGAAATGAGGAAAAGAAACAGGGCGTTATTGAGAGAACCTTTGTCTCTTTCACAAAAAGTTTTCCTGATAACGAACTATATCAGCCCTTACTATACATGGCGGCTGAAGAACAAAATAAAAAAGAGATAAGGAGAAATATAATGGCTACAAGGACTCAACATGCAAAGCGCAATATTATTACATCGATAATCAACAAGATGGTGTCGATGTTTGCTGTTTTTATCATGAGAACGGTAATTATCCGTTATCTGGGTGCTTTGTATCTTGGCCTGGACAGCTTGTTCGCATCGCTTCTGCAGATACTGTCTTTGGCGGAGCTGGGTGTCGGCGCGGCTATGGTATTCAGTATGTACAAGCCGATCGCGGAGGGAGATACTCCCGCGGTATGCGCTTTACTTAATTTATACCGTACATTTTACAGATGGATCGCGGTCATCATGGCGGCGGGCGGACTGCTTATGCTCCCGTTTTTACATTTTATCGTAAAGACCGAGCTGCCGCCGGGCGCAAACCTGTATCTGCTCTACCTTATCAATCTCTCAACGCCGGTCTTAAGCTATCTGCTGTTTGCGTACCGCGATTCTCTTTTTACCGCAAATCAGCAGTATTCGATAAACAATAACATATATACATATTTCAAGATCGGCTCGTCGGCGGTGCAGGCTGCAGCGGTAATTATATTCAGAAATTATTACTTTTACTGCCTCATCCTTCCCTTGAGCGAATTGGCAAAGAACTATGTTATATATGTACTGTCAAATAAAATGTATCCCCAATACCAATGCAGCGGCACCGTCCCGAAGGAGGCGCTGGACGGCATAAAAAAGCGCATAGCGGGCATGTTTCTGACAAAGGTGAGCAGCACCTTCAGAAACTCGCTCGACAGCATAGTTTTATCGTCATTTTTAGGACTTAGCGTGCTCGCGATGTATAATAATTACTATTATATCCTAAATGCAATAACCGGCTTGCTTATGCTTACGACCACGAGCATAACCGCAAGCGTCGGAAATTCAATGGTGCTTGAGGCCAAGGAAAAGAATTATGCCGATTTCAATAAGCTGCAGATGCTGTTTATGTGGCTGAACGCATGGGCTACGACCTGCCTTGTCAGCAGCTATCAGCCGTTTATAAAGCTGTGGGTCGGCGAAGGGATGATGTTTGACGACACTATAATGATGATATTCTGCGTGTACTTCCTTACGCTCGGCTTCAACAGGGTCTGCTATATCTACCGCCAGACTGCCGGGCTCTGGTGGCAGGACAAGTTCAGACCGATAGCCGAGGCCATAACCAATTTCGTTTTAAATATTGTGCTGGTAAAATATATCGGCGTAACGGGCGTTATGTTCTCAACGATATTCTGCATTGTCTTCATCGATTGCGTATGGGGCGGACGGACACTGTATAAATACTACTTCACCGACAAGCACTTGTCGGAATACCTGCTGAAGCTTGCGCTGTATTCAGCGCTTACGCTTGCCGCGTGCGCGGGCTGCTACTTTATATGCACCCGTATAGGTCTTGACGGAATACCCGCTCTCATAGTAAATCTTATCGTGGCAACGGTCGTTTCAAATATCGTTTTCGCTGTCGGCTGCAGCTTTCTGCCGGAATTCAGACCCGCTATCCGTTTTGCGTTGAACGCGGCGGTACGGTCGGGAAAATAACGCATATTTCACATAGAAGAATAGAAAGCAATATGACGCGCGAGGCGGCATTTTTCCCGGGAAAAGGAAAATTCCTATTGGCAAAACCGATATATCGTAGAAAACTTTGACAAGGCAATGAAAAACGGGTGGATAAAGGTCTTTTACCACGCGCTGTATCGGATGGAAAGCCGGAAGATCGGCTGCCTTTGAGGGACTGGCGCGTTGGATCGATCAGTTCCAGTCAGGCTATTATGTTGCCGGCAATAAGGTCGGCAAGGCTTGGAATGCAGGTAAGGATCTGAAGAAAAGTAAATACACAAAAGGGCAGCTTCAATTATGAGGCTGCCTCAGACTGTCGACAAATTGTCCAGAACGCGCAAAAGTATTAATATATTCGATAAAGCTCAAACACTTAAGGTAAAGAAAATCAACCATGCTGTATTATCGAAATACAGCATGGTTGTGCGCTTTTTGCGAAAAGAAACTCTAACGTACCCACGTACGCCGACGAGTTCCTTTTCGCAAAATCTGGCTCAATTTTCGGCAGTCTGCCAGCGTGTAGAAGGTTTTGTCTACACGCTGGGGCATCTTCAATTTTGAAGTTGCCTTTTTGCACCCAACGATATTCGCCATGCACCCAATTTGCACCCAAAGAGATAAAAGGTTAAATTGTATACTTTCTCCTAATTCGATGTCCATTGAAAGCGTATAGTTGATACAATTTTACGGTGCGGAAAACTCCATGAAACCGCATAACAAAGCAATGCGGTCAACTTAAGCCAAAGAAAAGCAGCTCCACTTCAAAATGGCGGCTGCTTTTCTTGTAAATCATATAAGATTTACCTTTCTCTGTGTTTTAAATAGCACATTTCCAATTTGTTGCATTCAAAAAAAGAGGCTCTGTTTTCGTGTATGTCAAAATGTTGGTTTATAGGTGTTTTTAGCTTTGATTTTTCCTTTGTTTGTATTCCCTCTGTCAAAATGTCTGCACGAATTTATTTTTACAAGGTTCTTTTGTATTT
>JAFRDB010000136.1 GCA_017404065.1 Clostridia bacterium | reverse complement strand
GTTTGAAATCTGCTCCTTTTTACTTTATAAGAAATTGCTCGTTTAGTGGCTTTAGATGAAATCTATCTCTGCCGTACCCCAACCCGACCTTTTCAAGCAAAGCTTGAAAAGCCTACCTGGGATGCCAACCCGAGCAGGTCTCGGAGAGACCGACCAGGGCTGCCCCAAGGCAGGGACAGCAGAGCATCGCCGCAAGCATCTGTTTCATAAACTGAATTTTATCGGACTGATAGGGGTGCAGGGGGAACGCAGTTCCCTCTGCAACTACTTACTTCTTCCCCCCAAGAATGGGGGGTCAGGGGGGGTGATATGCCGTCAGGCATTTTTTTATTGACTTGGTCATGATAAAGGTGTATAATATGATCAGTACGGAATAAAGGAGAATTTGAATTGAAGGAAACAATACTTGCAAAATACGGCGAAATAATATTAAAGCGCGGAAACAGACCGAGGTTTGAAAAGCTTCTGGCGGATAACATCAAATATGCGCTCAAAAATATAACCTCATGTCGCGTAACGGTGCGGCAGGCGACTGTCTATGTCGAGGAATTTGACATTGAAAAAATAGATCTTATCGTGGAGCGTATGTCGCTCATATTCGGCTTGGTCTCCATTACCAAGGCGGCGCTGTGCGAGAAGGATATGCCGACTATCATAAAGACAGCTACGGAATATCTCAGAGATGATCTTGACGTGAACGCGCGGTTCAAGGTCGAGGCAAAGCGTGCGGATAAGTCGTTCCCGATGACCTCAACAGAGGTTGCAATAGAGCTCGGCGGCGAGCTTGACGAGGCTTTTCCGGGTCTTGTCTGTGATGTGCACGAGCCGGAGATAACGGTAAAATGCGAGATCCGCGAGGTGGGCGCGTATATCTATATAGCGGAAAAGAAGATACCCGGTCAGGGAGGTATGCCGATCGGCAGCAGTTCAAAAGCGACGCTGCTGTTGTCCGGAGGAATAGACAGTCCGGTCGCGGGACACATGATAGCAAAGCGCGGCGTTACGATAGACGCGGTCAACTTCTTCTCTTTTCCGTATACGTCGGAGCGGGCAAAGGAAAAGGTGATAGAGCTTGCGTCTATAATCGCGCGGTACACATCCAAGATAAAACTGTATATCGTGCCGTTTACGGAGATACAGCTTGCCATCCGCGAGAAGTGTCCGGAGGAGTACATGACGCTGATAATGCGGCGGTTTATGATGCGGATATCGGAAAAGCTCGCGCTTGATCACGGCTCAAAGGCGCTGATCACCGGCGAGAGCGTGGGGCAGGTGGCAAGCCAGACGCTTGCCGCGCTTGATGTTACGAATGCCGTGGTGGATATGCCGATTTTACAGCCGCTTATCGGTATGGACAAGATAGAGGTCATAGACCGCGCTGTCAGCATCGGTACTTATGACACCTCAATTCTTCCGTATGAGGATTGCTGCACGGTGTTTACTCCGAAGCATCCGAAGGTAAATCCCAAGCGGCGCGATGTTGAGCGCGTAGAGGCGGCGCTGGATGTTGAGGCGCTTGAGAGGGCGGCATTGTCTGATGTTGAGTTGATAGAGGTGTATCCGGAATGAACGGTGTAAACGAAAAGCTTGTCGCGCTCCTGCGAGAGCGCGGACTGCGTATATCATCGGCGGAAAGCTGCACGGGCGGTATGCTTGCAGCTTATATAACCGAGGTCGCGGGCTCCTCGGAGGTGTTTGAGGAGTCCATCGTGACCTACTCAAACGAGGCAAAGATGCGCGAGCTGGGTGTGTCCGGTAAGACGCTCCGCCGCGTCGGTGCGGTTTCGCGCGAAACGGCATATCAGATGGCGGAGGGCATTTGCCGCCATACCGGTGCCGAAATAGGAGTCGGCATAACAGGTATAGCCGGACCCGGCGGTGGCACAGAGAAAAAGCCGGTCGGTACGGTCTATGTCGGACTTAATATCTGCGGGGATATATCGGTGTACCATCTGCTTATACGCGGCACACGCCGTGAGGTGCGCCGCGAAACCTGCCGCTTTGTATTCGAGAAGCTCCTGGAATGTGTCTGATTGGGTATATTTCAAGGAGCGTTTTTTCTGTTGCAAGACTATTATTCCATATCCGATTGCTGTTCATCAGGATAATTCGACAATATGATAAACATTTCACCTGACACGTTTTAGGGAATAGGGATAAATAAAAATCGGCAAGCTTATTCAAAAGCCTACCGATTTTTGGAGCTGGTGAGCAGAATCGAACTGCCGACCTCTTCATTACCAATGAAGTGCACTACCTCTGTGCTACACCAGCAAACAGATACGCAGCAAATATGCTGCGTATCCAAATGGTCGGAGTGACAGGACTTGAACCTGCGGCATCACGCCCCCCAGACGCGTGCGCTACCAACTGCGCTACACCCCGATCTCAAAACACTTATACAGTATAGCAAAAAAATTCTTGTTTGTCAAGTGCAAACAAGAATTTTTTCACGGTTTTTGAATTAGCAAACAAACTGAAGTTTGTCGGGAGAAATGTTAGCGGCGCAGGCAAATTACCGGCTATGCGCAGCTATCCTTGCCCCGGGGCAGGGACGGCAGAGCTTCGCCACTAACATTCCTCCCTGATAAACTGAAAAATTTTTTTACAAAAGATCCACTCATTCAAAAAACCGAAGAAAACTGTCTCTGTCAAGTTCCGGCTATTGATCAGTCGCGCTGACGGATATAGTGCAATGTCTTACGGGCAAGCCAATACAGTCTGCCGTTCGGCTCTGTTCTTACCGCATCTATAAGCCCCTGCTTATCATCGACGATGCCGCGATGATTCAGATCCCAGGCAATAGATTCAATATCCGTATATTCAGCTATCTTTGCTTTTTCACCTGCCATATTCGCCTTCACATCCCTTCTGAAGCTGCCCATGGTATAGCCTGTGCCAAGCCCGTTCCAAAGGTGCTCCGGATCGCTGTGCGCGGTGGCTATACCTTTTTTGTTTCCCTCGCAGTGCGATATAATGTCAGTAGCAGGGTCAAGCCCATAGAGCTTACAAAGAAATGCAAACAGCTCAACAGCCGCATTATATGTGCGGCGCACAGAGGCAAGAGCGGCGGCGCGGTCGGTTACTGTGAAGGTCGCGCCTCCGGCGTATTTTATACCGGCAGGTTCGCAGATCTCAACGCCGATATGCGTGTTGTTGCAGCTGCCGTTTTTGCCGGAGCCGCCGTGCCAGCCGCGGTGGTTCCACGGCAGAGTCTGGTACACCGTGCCTGTATTGCCGTCAATAAACGCATGAACGCAAGCGGCGGTGTAGGATGCCTTGTTAAAGGTGTTTATAAACACCTGTGCCGATGGCTGCGCGCAGCCGACGGAGTGGAGCATAAGCCCTTTGACCGCGATCTTTCGCCCGGCTTTATAGCACGGGTTATTCGTCACTATGCTTTGTACTATGTTCATCATTGCCCTCCATTATATCATTCAGTCTCGTGTTTGCGACCTCAAGCCCCTTTACGAGCCAGCTCGGTACAGCCACGCCGATCTGCACAAGATTTTCAAGAACAGAGCGCATCTCGTTTATTATAAAAGTGCAGAGCGTAAACCAGCCGATAAATACCGTAAAGCCGAGGTCAATTCCTATCTTGATCCCGATATCGCGGAATGCAAGAGCGACAAAAAACGCAATTCCTACAGCGATCCAGTAGCCAAGCTTTTTTAGTATGCCGTCAAGTCCCTTGCCACTGTTTACCGTTCCGGTCTTCTCCGACCTGTACCAGCCAGTGAGATAATCCGCTATATTAAGTACGGCAAACGCCGCAAACAGATACCAATATTCTCCAAGCAGCGCGGAGAGAAGAGATACTGCCGCAGCTCCGGCAAGATTCATCTTGTTTATTATTTTATCCATTCTTTTCACTTCCTTTCATCCGTATTTTATCATATAAAGAAGCAAATGTACCGGACAAGGATCTATTGTCCTGTTTATGGGATAAAAAGCCTGAACACGGTGCAGAAACGATAGGGGAGAGCCTTCGATAAAAACATTTTGGCGGATTTATTTATTATTTTTTTTAAAATCACTTGACAAAACGGCTCAAAGTGAGTATAATATTATAGTGGTTCGGAGAGATCACAGACAATTATAGGGGTGTAGCTCAGTTGGTAGAGCATCGGTCTCCAAAACCGAGTGCCCAAGGTTCGAGTCCTTGTACCCCTGCCAAGCAAGCAATACGGTGAAGCATTTTGCTTCACCGTATTGCGAATGACACCGAAAAGCACATTTTAAAACAAAACACAAGGAACCATGAGAAGGGTGTTTTGCATATATGCGCAGGATAGATATGATCGGTCAAGGCAAGGCGCGCAGGCAATACTTGATGTATTGTCAAGCGGCTTAACGCAGAGCGAGCGTATCCAGACAAGCATAGAGGCAAATAAACCCGTACGAATGGTGACTCAATATATGGGGGTGTAGCTCAGCTGGGAGAGCGCGTGCTTCGCATGTACGAGGTCAGGGGTTCGATCCCCCTCATCTCCACCAAAAAGCGCTGCCTCATTACATTCGGCAGCTAAGATAATAGAGAATAGATAATATTGAATAGATAATAGATAGCAGAGCGCTTTTTGTATTATTATCTATTCAATATTATCTATTATCTATTATCTTTTTTGTTTTAAAGGAGTTTTTGCTATGGCACAGAAAAGCTTATTACTTGATAAATCCCTCGCCTTTGCCGCGCGTATCGTAAAGCTCCACCGTTATCTTACCAAAGAAAAGCATGAGGGCATGAAGTATTATCAGAATACATAACCGAAAAAGAAGGACAGTCACTTTTGGATGAATGCCTTGAGATTAAAAGGATTCTTGTATCAACCTTAAACACAGCAAAGAGTAATAAATAAAAATCTCGTAGAGGTTCAAGCTTTTACGTGAATAAAACGATTGAAAATCGTTTTATAGCCGTGTTTGCCAAAGGCAAACAAACGGCGTAGCTAAAGATTTTTTGTATTCACATCTATGTATGGTTCGACACATCTATTCAAATCTATTTATATCTATTTCGGCGGCACGTCGGCGTCACGACGACGAAAAAGCCTTATTATTTTATTTCCTCATTCGCTTTCTCTCTCAAAGAAATTCTCTATAATGCTTATAACCACATTATTAAAGCTTGTTTCATTATCTGCAGCTATTTTATTGATTTTATCGACTAATTCGGGACAGACAGGGGGACGGTTCCAGACAGGGGGACGGTTCTATTGTCTGATTAGCCACAAACAACTCGATCTCTATAACAGGGATCGAGCTGTTTTTTCACAAATATAATCATTGCTTTTACTCGTTAGATATGCTATACTATAATCCCACTGCATCCGGCAAAAGTCGGGCGCATTGGTTTTAAATATACAATTTTATTGACCGGCTGCTTTATTTTCAGACGATAACGGCACGATAGAAATAGTATATCCCAATGGATTGAGGATTTTAAACAACGTGTCTATCTGAGGGGTTGACCTCATGCTTTCCAAGCGTGCTATTGCCGGCTGCTTTACGCCGCTCAGCTCCGCAAGCTGTCTCTGCGATAAGCCTTTTTCCTCGCGGGCTTCTATCATTTTTCCGATTAGGTCTATCTCAAAATTGATCTTTTCTTTTTCAGCAGGCATTACCCTTGTTTCATCATTCATATATTCGGCAAAAGTTTTTACTTGTTTCATACGGTATCATTCCTTTCCAAAAAATCATTTAAGTTGCTTTGCGCCTTTGCTATTTCTTTCTGTGGCGTTTTTTGAGTCTTTTTAATAAAATGGTGGAGCAGCACAAATTTATTATCCTTCCAATAAAAGAAAAATATTCTGTTAGCTAATGGGCGAAGCTCCCATATCTCATCCTTTATATGCTTAACATAAGGCTTTCCTATCCTTGTTCCAAAACGCTCAAGCGCACCAATGTATGTAAGTATCTTTTCCCTGTTTATCCGGTCTGTTTTGCTTGTTTTTGCCTTATCTGTCAGCATGTCAAGATATTCAACTATTTCCGATTTCCCGTTTTTATCATAATAAAACTCTACATCATACATACAAACAACCTCTTATCACGCTGTATCTCTATCTATACAATATGATAACACATTTGTTATTGACAGTCAATAGTTTTATTAAAAGTTTTATTCTGACTATTCATCTGTGCAGACTTGGGGGCGGAAATATTGTCTGGCCACACAGATCTATCCGGCGGCTCGATCTCTATAACAGGGATCGAGCCGTTTTTTCATAATTTTATTTTTAATCATTGCTTTTTCTCGTTATATATGCTATACTAAAATCATCAGGAGGATGATTGCCATGAGTGAAACAGAGAGAATAATTGCCAATGTAAATGCTACAATGACAATGGAGGGTATGCCTCTTACAAATGAAGACAAAGCTCGTATAAGGGACTGTATAGAGGGCAGAAAAAGTTTGAGAACACCGTTAAAGAATTAGTAGAATATTATAAAAAAGCAATATGAACAGCAGAAGGGATGGTGATTTAAGTGCCCGAAATAGCAAGATTTTATGGAATCGTGATCAAAATGTTCTTTAAGCCTAAAGAGCATGAACCAAGTCATATTCATGCATTATATGGTGAACATATCGGAATATTTAATATTAAGACGCTGAAAATGACTGAAGGCGATTTACCAAAGAAGGCACAGGAATTAGTCATTGAATGGCTTATGCAGTATCAAAACGAATTGCAATCCATGTGGGATACACAGAACATATCGAAACTGCCGCCCCTTTGATCGGAGGTGTTTATATGATAGTCAGAATAAAAAAGCTGGAACCGTTAAAGGATTATAAACTTTATGTTTTGTTTGATGACGGAAGATCTGTTATTTACGATTTAACAGATGATATTAATACCTTACCCGGCTACAGTGACTTGAAAACAATAACCGGGTTATTCAAGCATGTTCAGCTTGACGAGAGCCGCACATGCATCTTTTGGAATGATTATCTTGACCTGCCGAGTGATATCCTCTATGAATACGGCGAGGAATGCAAAACGGCATAACAAAAACTCCCTGCAAAGGTCGGCAAATGGACGGCGGCAGTTTCTGGCGAGATACAAAACATATTGACTTTGCTCAGTTTTGTGGAAAAAATTATCAGTTCTCCAAAACCGAGTGCCCAAGGTTCGATCCCCCTCATCTCCACCAAAAAGCGCTGCCTCATTTCATTCGGCAGCTAAGATAATAGAGAATAGATAATATTGAATAGATAATAGATAGCAGAGCGCTTTTTGTATTATTATCTATTATCTATTCTCTTTTATCTATTATCTAAGCAAGCTCCGCTTGCGCCACATGGGGGTGCAGCTAAGCTGGGAGAGCGCGTGCTTCGCATGTACGAGGTTAGGGGTTCGATCCCCCTCATCTCCACCATACAAATAAATCTCGTAGAAGTCTTAGCTTTTACGAGATTTTTTGTATTTACATCTATTTATGGTTCTACACATCTATTCAAATCTATTTGTATCTATTTCGGCGGCACGTCGGCGTCACGACGACGAAAGACGACAGCATTTAGCGTATAAGTCCATTGACAATAGCTGCAATACTATCTAATTGTAAATCATCTAGATTTTTCAATTTTTTAACCAGGTCATTTATTTTTTCTGGATTCTCTGATGTGTTATCAAAAAAATCACCTGGAGTTATATTAAGATATTCACAAATATAGAAAAAACCTGTCATTGACGGTAACGCTTTGCCACACTCAATATTATTGATGTATCCTGGGTTCTGACCTATAGATAAACTCATATCCCTTGCTGAAACACCTTTTTTAGTTCTTAACTGAGCTAATCTCAATGGAAATTCTTCTTCATACATAATAACTCACCACCTATATTATATTGTATACGATATTATTCAAAAAATATTAGAATATTTCCGTTAAAATGCTTGAATTTATAGGATTGTATATGATATAATGCGGTTAATAATCAGTTCAAATATGATATAGAGGAGAAAAGCATGATTATCTACACCGTAAGCCTTTTTGGTCACAGATACATTGACGATGTAGCAGCTGTTGAAGATAAATTAGAACCCATCATAGAAAACATTCTGAAAAATCATGAATATGTTGAATTTCTCGTAGGACGCAACGGAGAGTTTGACCGGATAGCCGCCTCAACTATACGCAGAGTAAGAAGGCGTTTGGAGCATGAGGATTGTTCTCTGATACTAATACTACCTTATGTGACAGCCGAATACGAAAACAACGAAGAATACTTTCATCAGTATTATGATGATGTTGAAATATGCTGCGAATCTTCAAACAGTCACTATAAAACCGCTATCACTGTCAGGAACAAATGCATAGTTGACCGTTCCGATCTAATAATATGCTATGTTACTAAACAAGGTGGTGGTGCGTATAATGCTATGCATTACGCAGCAAAATGCGCTAAATCTATTATTAATGCATCAATATAAACACAAAACTTTGATTTAAAATAGGCATATCTCAAAGTTGCATAGCTTAATTAAAAATGGTAGAATTCATTATCCCGATGCAAAAAAAATTTTTTTCTTCTCACAAAAACCGTAAAATATATTGTATAAAGGGTTGAAAAAAAGCGATAAATATGATAAAATATAATCTGTATAAATATGTTTTGCATGGGAAGGAAACAATATATGTTGAGATATTTTACTGCCGGCGAGACCCACGGCAAGTGCCTTACGGTTATCATAGAGGGCGCTCCGGCGGGGTTTGAGGTGAGTCTTGATAAGATAAACGCCGCGCTTAGCAGGCGGCAGCGCGGCTACGGCAGAGGCGGACGGATGCAGATAGAGAAGGACAGTGCGGAGATCTTATCCGGCGTGCGCGGCGGCGTAACGCTTGGCAGCCCGATAGCGATGACGATAAAAAACCGTGACTGGGAAAACTGGCAGGCTGTAATGGGCACGGAGGCGGCTAACGGCGAACGCGCCGTTGAGTTCCCAAGGCCCGGCCATGCCGATCTTGCGGGCGGTATGAAATATGACCACCACGATCTGCGCAACGTCTTAGAGCGCGCCTCGGCGCGGGAGACGGCGGCGCGTGTGGCTGCGGGCGCTCTTGTACGGCAGTTTATGGAACCGTACGGTGTGGAGCTTAAAAGTCGCGTTGTGTCCATAGGCACAGTCACCGATACGGCGGATACCGCCGCGCCCGATCTGTGGGAGAGGGCGGCAGTATCACCCGTGGGCTTTGCGGATGCGGCTGCCGAGAGGGCGGCAATGGAATATATAGATAATATAAAGGTGCGGGGCGAGTCTTGCGGCGGAGTGGTGGAGACGGTCATCTTCGGACTTCCGGCCGGGCTTGGTAGCTATGCGCAGTATGACCGCAAGCTGGACGCCCGTCTCGCGGCGGCGGTGATGAGCGTTCAGGCGATAAAGGGCGTGGAGATCGGCCTCGGATTTGAGGCGGCGCGAAGGTGTGGCTCAGAGGTGCATGATGAGATAGTGTACGATAACGGCTACAGGCGGCTTACAAACCGCGCCGGCGGTATTGAGGGCGGCATGACGAACGGTGAGCCGGTCGTTATCCGCGCGGCTATGAAGCCGATACCGACGCTGTATAATCCGCTTCACACCGTGAGTGTAAAGGACAGACGGGAGCACAGCGCGTCTGTTGAGAGATCGGATGTCTGCGCCGTACCGGCGTGCGCGGTCGTGGTCGAGGCAGCGGCGGCGTTCGAGATAGCTAATGCGTTTACGGACAAGTTCGGCGGAGACTGCCGCGCGGATATAGACGCGGCATACCATGCATATATGGAGAGAATAAGTAACTATTGATCTTTATTATTTATTAACTATTCTTTATTCTCTATTCTTTTAGCATTTGAAATTTACAATTTCAAATGCGCTTTATAGGGAGGTGAGGCGATTGACGGAAAATGAAATAATAACGCGGTGCAGGCGCGGAGACAGGGAAGCGTTCAACGAGCTGGTACTGAAATATCAGACGCAGGTGTTTAATATTGCGTACGGGATGCTTTCTGATTACGATGACGCGTCGGATGCGGCGCAGGAGGTATTCATAAAGGTTTACCGATCGATCGCCTCATTCCGCGGGCAATCGTCATTTACGACATGGCTCTACCGTATCTGTGCAAACGTATGCAATGACGCGCTCAGAAAGCGTCAGCGGCGCGGCGTGAATGTGAGCATAGACGCGGAGGAGGATGAAAAAGGCGCAGCGGCGGAGCTTGCCTCGGAAATGCCAACGCCGGAGGAGAGCGTGGAGATGAGCGAGCGCCAGCGCGCGGTTCGCGAGGCGATAGCGAGTCTTAGCGATGAATATCGCGAGGTGATCGTCCTTGCCGATATCCGCGGACTTTCGTATGACGAGACAGCCGATGTGTTGAACTGTCCTGTGGGTACGGTAAAATCAAGGCTTAACCGTGCCCGCGCGGCTTTGAGGAAAAAATTATTAGATAAAAGGGAACTTTTTTAAATGAAAAACGTCTTAATATATGAAATCAAAAAGAAGGGAGGAGAATATTGTGGATCATATCGAATTTGGGCGTATGCTGGATAATTATGAAGATCTCAGCGAAAACGACAAGCTACAGATGGAGAACCATGCCGAGGTCTGCGAGGAATGCAGACGAGAGCTTGAGTTTTACCGCTCTATAATGAAAACGGCCGCATCTCTTCCCGTTATAGAGCCGCCGGCAGATCTGCTCGATAAGGTAAACAGCCGAATAGACAGTATGCCGAAGCAGAACTCAAGATTTGCCCGCGCGGCTGAGCATTTCAGGGTATATAGGGTGCAATACGCTACCGCTGCGGCATGTCTTGCTGTTGGGCTTATAGTGGGGCTTAACAGCGGAGTTATCCGCGACAAGCTGGATCCTGCCGCAACGGATGGTGTTATAAGTACAACAACAAGAGTCAGAGACAATGATGAAAGAAAGCTTGGTGATTATGAGCTGACCGGGGAGCCGGAAGCTGCGACGGAAGCTGTGCCGGAGCCTACTGAGAGAGTAGTTGCGGAGCTGCCATTGCAGACGGCGAAGCCGAAGAAGGATATATCGGCGCAGACAGAAATACCGAAGAAAGCTCTGCCGGTACAGACGGCAAGGCCGAGGGTAGCGGCGAAAACCGCGACAGCTACGGCGAAGCCCGCCCGGCAGTCGGTATCGGTAGCAACCCCCTCCTCCACAAGGTCGGCGGTATCGCAGCCTGTCGCGGCAAAGCCTGCGCCTGTGCAGACGGAGACATCTGCGGCGGTGATACCGGAGACGGAGACAAATGTGACGGTTGTCACGGAGACACCGTCGGAGCCTGCTGAAAACACATCAAAGAACAGGTACACTATTGCAAAGGGCAGCTATTATATCCCGGAAACAGCTCAAGCAAACGCAGAGGTCACGGAGGCGCCGACAGCGAGACCGGATACGGAGATAGAAGGCGAGCGTTATCAGATAGCGATGGGCTCGTATGAGATATCGGAGGAAGAAAAAAAGGAGCTTGCACGAAACAAGCTTATAGTTAACAAATCGGATGTTGTTACTATAATAGCGTGTATGAACAGCTCATGGATAAAAGCCGAAAGCGGCGGTTACACAGCTACACAAACAGCATTTGCAAACTTTCTTGCGAAGCTGGACGCGGAGGGTGTATACTATAATTATATCCAGCTCTCGGATACGGGCAGTGAGGTACACTTTGTATTAATGGCGAATTGACAACACGGGGCTGTAAAATATTTTTACAGCTTCGTTTTTAAATTGAGATGAGAGAATTTCTGATAAATGAAAATGACAGCGGACAGCGGCTTGACCGGTTTATAACAAAGCTCATGCCGCGTTTGCCAAAGTCGATGCTGTATAAGGGACTCAGAAAGAACTGTGTTAAACTCAACGGCAGGCATGTAAAGGACGGAGCGGTGTTCCTGAATGAAGGAGATACGCTTGCGCTGTATTTTAAGGATGAATTTTTTGAGCCGGAGCGCGGGTTCGTATATGTAGAGCCGAGGCTTGACATAGTCTTTGAGGACAGCAACATCATTATCATAAACAAAGCGCCGGGCACGGTTGTCCACGCTGATGACCGCGGAACGGCGGCTACGCTTGTTGATATGGTAAAGAGCTATCTGTATAAAAACGGCGGGTATGACCCCGCGGGTGAGAACAGCTTTTCACCCGCGCTCTGCAACCGGCTCGACCGAAATACCGGCGGACTTGTTATTGCGGCAAAGAATGCCGCCGCGCTGCGATGTATGAACAAGCTGATAAGAGAGCGCAGGGTGCGAAAATATTACATGGCGATAGCGGAAGGATATCCCGAAAGCCGCGGCCACCTTGAAGGGATGGCGGAGCGCGGTGGCAGGGTAACGCGGATAAAGGGCAGTGCGGCGCCCGGCGCAAAGGCGGTATCGCTTGATTACAGAACGCTGAAAAAGAAAGACGGATATTCGCTTTTGGAGATAGAGCTGCACACGGGGCGCACGCATCAGATACGCGCGCAGCTTTCAGCGGCGGGATACCCGCTTGCGGGGGACACAAAATACGGCGCGGGGAGCGGCAGATACCGGCAGGCGCTTTGGAGCGTCAGGCTTGAGTTTGACAGTTTGGAGCCGGAGTCGCCGCTCGGATATCTTGGCGGCAGGAGCTTTTCCGTTGAGGCGCCGTTTGAAAAGGAGTTTACGGATGGAATTTATATCACCTGACCTGATAAAGCGAATAGCGCAAAAATACGGTTTCACCTTCAAAAAGGGTCTGGGACAGAATTTTCTTACCTCTCAGGAGGTGCTTGAGAAGATCGCGGACGCGGCGGAGATAGACGGAGGCGGTGTGCTTGAGATAGGTCCCGGCTTCGGCGTACTCACAAATGAGCTTGCAAAACGCGCCGGTAAGGTTGTCGCGTGCGAGATAGACGATAGGCTTATACCTATACTTGACGACACGCTTTCGGAGTATGACAATGTCCGCGTTATAAACCGCGACATATTAAAGACCGATATATCCGCAATAATAGACGAGGAATTTGACGGCGAAAAAATCAGCATAGCGGCAAATCTGCCCTACTATATAACAACGCCCATAATAACGCGCGTGATAGAAGCAAGGCTTCCGATACGTAATTTTGTTGTTATGGTTCAGAAGGAGGTCGCGGACAGGATAGCGGCGCAGCCGGGGACAAAGGATTACGGCGCGCTTTCGGTGCTGTGCCAATACTACGCTGTTCCTGAGCTTGTACGGATCGTGCCTGCCGGACTGTTTGTGCCGAGACCGAAGGTGGACAGCGCGGTGCTTGCAATGCGATTCCGAAAAAAACCGGCGGTCGAGGTCAGGGACGAGAGGATGTTTTTCCGAGTGGTAAAGGCGGCGTTCTCGCAGCGCCGCAAGACGCTTTTAAACTGTCTTGCTGCAAGCTTTTGCAGCGGCAAAGAGCAGCTTTCGGCAGTGCTTGACGATGCGGGTATAGACCCGCGCAGGCGCGGTGAAACGCTGTCGCTTGCGGAGTTCGCAAGGATAGCGGAGCTGTTGACATAAATAAGAGTAATGCTGCTTGATCCTTGATAGGACAGGTGATGGGCGGAGGAAAAGATTGTGCCTTGATAGCATTATGAATATATGCTATACTGAAAATGTGTGGCATATACTAAAGAAAAGGAAAGATCAGATGTATATACAAAAGACTTTATCTAACGGGATAAGGGTTGCGGCGGAGCATATACCGTATGTGAAGTCTGTGTCGGTCGGTGTATGGGTCGGCAACGGCTCGCGCTACGAGAGAGCCGAGGAGAATGGCATTTCGCACTTCATAGAGCACATGGTGTTCAAGGGTACCTATACTCGGACGGCGCGGGATATAGCGCTTGAGATGGACTCGGTGGGCGGTCAGCTTAACGCTTTCACAACGCGTGAATGCACCTGCTTCTATGCGCGGGTGCTGAACGAATTTGCCGATACCGCGCTCGATATACTTTCGGATATGATATTCTCGCCATTGCTTTCGGAGGAGGATATGGATCTGGAGCGGCGTGTCGTGACAGAGGAGATCGCCATGTATTCCGACAGTCCGGAGGACGTGGTATATGATATGTTTGACGCGGCGGTATGGGGTGATACGCCGATGGGGCGGCCGATTCTCGGCACCTGTGAGACGCTTGCGCGGATCACTCCCGATGTGATGCGAGAGTACATGAAAACGCACTACACAAGTAAAAATATCGTTATTGCCGTGGCAGGCTGCTTTACAGATGAGATATTTGATAAGCTTGAAAAATATTTCGGCTCGCATGAGCTGCCTGATAATGAAGTGAAATGTGAGCCGGCGGTATACACGCCAAAGGACAGCGTGTTATGCCGTGATTTTGAGCAAGTGCAGCTTGTGTACGGCTTTAACGGGATAGATATATATGATGAATCGGTATATTCGCTGCTGGTGTTCAACAATGTGTTCGGCAGCGGGATGTCGTCAAGGCTGTTTCAGAATATTCGCGAGAAGTACGGACTTGCGTATTCGATAGGAGCGGGACACAGCGCGTATATAGGCGTGGGCACGTTCGATATATCCGCGGCCGTATCGCCGGAGAATACGGAGAAGGTAACGGAGCTTGTGCTTAAAGAGGTGGAGCGGCTTGCGCGAGATAGGCTCACGGATAGCGAGATAGAGCGGGCAAGGATACAGCTTAAGGGCAATTATCTGCTTTCAAACGAGCATCCGGATGCGCGTATGCAGGCTTTGGGCAGAGCAACGCTTCTGGGCAGGCGGCTGATGACTCCGGAGGAAACGATAGAGAAGATCGAGGCGGTAAACAGAAGCTCGGTCGGTGAGATGATCGACCGCGTTCTCGATTTAAAAACTATATGCGTTGCCGCAACGGGACCGATAGACAGCGTAGACGGACTTGTCAGATGAAATATTTATAAAATAATTCTGTAAATAAATTTTAACATTTTGCAAAAAACACTTGATTTTTTTGTAGATGTGTAGTAAGATGTATATTGAGGATATTTGTAATATCAGGAGGGGATAATATGGAATTCAACGATACAATGAAAATCAATCTGGAGCTTGACCAATCGAAGGAGGTCAGGGAGATAGTTTCACAGGTCTATGAGGCGCTGAAGCTAAAGGGGTATGATCCCATAAGCCAGATAGTAGGATATATACTTTCCGATGATCCCACATACATAACGAGCTATAATGGCGCGCGCGGCAAGATTGCCAAATTAGAGCGTGACGAGCTGCTTGAGGAATTTGTAAAGACCTACATAGAGACTTTGGAATAATGAAAGACACTATCGGAACGGTCGCACGCCGCCCCGATAGTGATTTTTTTGTTTTATAAGAAATTGCACGATAAATTTCAGTTTGTCGGGGAGTCAACTCCCCCCGACTCCCTCAATCTTGAGGGGGAGAAGTAAGTAGTTGCAGGGGGAAACTGCGTTTCCCCCTGCAACCCCCATACACACATAAGGCTTATACACAAACAGCATAATGTGTCGCGCCGGTTTGATGCGCTCTGCGCTTTGATGTTTACGGCTGTCTTAGATGCTCAAGGGCTTGGGGAAGTGTGTCTCGCTCATTGCTTAGAGCGCTTTTAGGCACAGCAG
>JAFRDB010000135.1 GCA_017404065.1 Clostridia bacterium | reverse complement strand
GGCAGGACTTCAGCAGCTTCGGAAATCTCCGGCGCTTCGGTCGGCAAAGCCTCATCAGAGAGATGATCAAAACTGCCGGATTCGCTTAGAGCCATTGCCGGAACATTAAAACACGAAACAATAAAAGCTATGAGCAAAGGATATATAACCGTTTTGTGTACACTTATGATATTGTGATAATTTAATTCTTTTCGTTGCTGCTTCATTGTAAAACCTCCATTTTTGTTTATTTACTACATATATACCATTATTTATAATAGTTAAAACAATTATCAGAATTAATAATTATCGCTCATTATCACTAAATAGATGGTTTTTCGCTTCATTAACACCTTTATTTGAGTGGAAGTTATGATGATAGCTGTGCTAAAATCCATCCGCGCGTTAAGGATAAGGTTAAAAGGAGCACATTATTGGATGCTGTGACAAATTTCAGTTTATGGGGGGACTGCCGTCCCCTGCGCCCCCTGCTTAACTATTGGTGCAGCAGGGGTTTTAGGCGAACAACACCATAAGTGTTGTAGCTGCGTTGCTTAGCAACAGCAGCGTAGCTTGTGGCGGCAGCCCCCTAAGCTAATAATTCAAACTGAAATGTCAATGTAAAAAAACGCTCATCGATCAGCTTAAACGCTGATCGATGAGCGTTTTTGTATACTGCAGCATTTGTTACAGGTCTGTTCCCTCTTCAACAGCCGAGAGGATGGTCTTGTCGCCCGCCTCCTTGCTGTGCTTATCAACAAGCACCTTATTCTTCGGTCCATGCGTAAGACATCCCGCGCCGCCTATGCAGCCGCCGTCACACGCCATGCCCTCAATGAAGTTCGCATTAAGAACTCCCTTATTCTTCTTCAGAAGCGTTATACGGCATTCCTCTATACCGTTACACGCGCAAGCATTAAGCTCAAAGTCCTCCAGACCCTGTTCCTTCAGTCCTTCGGCAACGGCATCCGCAAGTCCGCCGCACTGAGCAAAGTTTCTGCCAAAGCCCGATGACTGGTCAAGCGTGCTTTCTTCAAGCGTTGTTATATCGATATCACGGCTGTCAAACATAGCCTGAAGCTCCTCAAAGGTCATGGCGCTGTCCACATAGGGTTTTACGGAATCAAGCTGTATCTCCATCTTCTTTGCCGTGCACGGGCCTATAAATACGATCCTCGCATCAGGACGCTTGCCCTTTATATACCGCGCAACCGTTGCCATTGGCGAAAGATTACTCGAAATGTTCGGTATAAGAGCCGGGAAGCTCTTCTTTATGTATGAGACGAACGCCGGACAGCACGAGCTTGTCAAAAAGCCCTTCTCCGCCAGCTCCTCAGATTCAGCCTGAGCGACCATATCTGCACCCAGAGCAGCTTCGATGACCTTATAGAAGCCCAGCTCCTTGAGTCCTGTTACCACCTGACCGAGCTTTGCATACGTGAACTGGCTCGATATTGCCGGCGCGACTATAGCGTATGTACGGTATTTTGTATTATTCTCGCTCTCCTTTAAGAACTTTATAACATCAAGTATAAACGACTTATCGGTTATCGCTCCGAACGGACACTGGTATACACACGCACCGCACGAGATACACTTGGAGTCATCTATAGCCGCCGCATCTTCCTCGTTTATCGTGATAGCATTTATCTTGCAGGCATTCTGACACGGACGTTTCCTGTTTGTGATAGCCGAATACGGGCATACCTTTGCGCACTGTCCGCACTCAACACACTTTGTTTTGTCTATATGGGCAACGTGATTATGGTCAAACGATATCGCTCCGCGCGGACACACATCCTCGCAGCGGTGAGCGAGACAGCCGCGGCAGGAATCGGTAACGTCATAGCCCGCAGCCGGACACTCGTCACAGGCGATGTCTATGACCTCTATAACATTAGGGTTATCTTTATTGCCGCCCATAGCTATCTTTACACGCTCCGACAAAATGGCGCGTTCCTTGTATACACAGCAGCGCATCGTAGGAACCTTTCCCGGCACTATCATTTTGGGTATGTCAAGCAAATTCTCCGTAAGAGTATCATTCCATGCCTGCCTTGCAACCTCACGCAGCACCTTATATTTAAGATACTGCACCTTTGTGTCAAATTTTCTTGTTGATCTATCCATGCCTTTCTTTCCTTCCACCGCAATGTAATGCCATTATTTTTGCGTCAGTCTCCGAATGATATCCCAACATCCTTTGCGTCTTCAATAAGCGGGCTGTCTATCGGCACAACCTTGAGCTTACCCGCCACCTCATACAACGGTACGGGGACTGTTCTGCCGTTTACCATACCCACCATGCAGCCGAAGTGCCTGCGCTTGATAAGCCGCGCCGCCGCCGCACCAAGACGGGTGCAAAGCACGCGATCAAAAGCGCACGGGCTTCCGCCGCGCTGGAAATGACCGGGGACAGTAACGCGGATCTCGTTAGTTATATATTCGGAAAGCTCATCGGCAATGCGATACGCCGCAGACGGATAATTCTGCTCCATACGCAGAGCCTTAAGCTCCTTTTTCTTAAGTGCCGCGTCCTTATCGGATATTGCTCCCTCGGCAACGGCAAGAATAGAAAACCGCTTCCCCGCCGCCTCGCGCTTGTTTATAACGGCCGCGATCTTATGGATATTATAGGGTATCTCAGGTATCAGAATAATATCCGCTCCGCCGGCGATCCCAGCATGAAGCGTTAGCCAGCCTACCTTATGACCCATTACCTCTACTATAAATATACGCCCATGCGAGCTTGCTGTCGTGTGGATGCAGTCAATAACATTTACGGCTATATCGCACGCGCTCTGAAAGCCGAAGGTTATGTCCGTTCCCCATACGTCATTATCTATCGTTTTTGGCAGGGACACAATATTGAGCCCCTCCTCGCTGAGCATACGCGCCGATTTTTGCGTTCCGTTTCCGCCGAGGATAACGACACAATCCAACCCGAATTTTTTATAATTCTTTTTCATTGCGCGCACCTTATCGATGCCGGTAACATCGTCTATAACGCGCATCATCTTGAACGGCCTTCTCGATGTGCCGAGTATCGTGCCGCCGAGAGTGAGTATCCCCGAAAAATCAGCAGGCTCCATTTTACGTATCTCGCCGTCTATAAGCCCCGCATAGCCGTCTTTTATGCCATATATCTCGACATCGTTATCAAACTCCTCATACAGCGACTTTGCGACGCCGCGAATAACTGCATTAAGCCCCTGGCAGTCTCCGCCGGAGGTAAGTATTCCTACTTTGTACATTTTCTTACTCCTTAGATCGAATGGAATATACCAGATCTCAAGCGCGCCGTAACCACGCGGTCATTTCCGCACGGATCACGAAGCACCTTTATGTTTGAAAAATCCTCCTCGCGGAGCATCTCGGAAACATCATCACCCTGTGTATAGCCGATCTCAAACGCGACCTCGCCGTCTTCTTTGAGTATCTCCTTTGCGACCTCCTCGATTATACGGCGGTAGAACATCAAACCGTCAAAGCCGCCGTCAAGCGCCTCCACAGGCTCATAGCTGCTTACAATATTATCAAGACTGAATATAACATCCGTCTCTATATAAGGGGGATTGGAAACAATAATATCGTACTCCCCTTTGGGTATCTCCTCAAGTATATCACAGCGGATAAACTCAACATTCACCCCGTTCAGCTCCGCATTTTCCTTCGCAACGCTCAGTATGGCATCACTGTAGTCAAGCAGAACCACTTCCGCGTTCGGACAAAGCTTTGCTATGCTTATTCCTATACATCCGCTGCCGGTTCCAATATCAAGCACGCGCACCTTTTTGCTACCTAAGCCCGTAACAACAGTCTCCACAAGCGTCTCAGTATCCTGCCGCGGTATCAGGGTATCCTCATTTACCTTAAAGGTCATACCCATAAATTCCGTATAGCCCAGAATATACTGGAGCGGCTCGCCCGAATTCCGTCTTGTGATTATTTCATTGATTTTTTGCATTTCATCATCGGTCACCTCTCTTGGGTTCATGACAAAATCCGATTGGGACATGCCGGTGGCGTGTGAGATTATCCAGTCTGCCTCATGTCCGTTTTCCTTTAACTGTTTGCGCACCTCACTGCGCAGTCTACTGACTACCATTTGTCCTCCTCTTTATTTTCCGGTATGCAGGGTATCATGGACGCGATCGCAACCTCTATCTGCGATGTGTCCGGTTCGCGCGTCGTAAGCTTCTGTAGCCATAAGCCGGGCTTAGACAGCCAGCGAACGCATATATTTTTACTTCTGCCGGCAAGCTTTATTACCTCGAACGAAAGTCCCGCCACTATCGGCAGGCACAGCAGTCTTGTTCCCATCCTGAGAAGTATTGACAGTATCTTTATATATCCGTCGAAGCGCGGCAGAAACGCGAAAACGATTATACTGATTATCATTACGAACAGAAGAAAGCTCGTTCCGCAGCGCGGGTGAAAACGAGTGAACCTTCTGACATTCTCCGGCGTCAGCTCCTCTCCTGCCTCGTAGCAGGCTATAGTCTTATGCTCCGCGCCATGATATTCAAACACACGCTTTATGTCCTTCATCCGTGAGATCAGCGCCATGTACCCGAGAAATATCGCCATCCTCAGAACACCCTCAAAGACGCTGGTAAACGCCTGCGTGGACGTGAACGGCTTGATCTGCGGTATTGACTCCACCAGTCCCGAAAGCGCAGACGGCAGAAGCATAAACAGCCCCACACTGAATATTATTGAGATGAATACTGCGAAATATATCACAACATCCTTGATTTTGTCACCAAGCTTATCCTCCAGCCACTTATCGAACTTGCTCTCCGACTCCTCTTCTCCGCCCTCGATATCCATGAACTCCGCGCTCCACATAAGTGCCTTCATGCCGATAACAAGACTGTCTACAAAGCTTACGCAGCCGCGTATCACCGGAAGCTTTAATATACCCTTTCTCGATTTTGTACCTGTATCATCTATCTTAGTTTCTATCTCTCCGTCAGGCTTGCGGACCGCGACCACAGTTTTATGCGGACCGCGCATCATCACACCCTCCATGACCGCCTGGCCGCCTATGGAGGTGATATGTTCTTCCTTTGCCATATATATTCCTTTCTTGATCTTTAACGGGCAAAAGCTCTTATAATACCGTTTTTTGTCCGTTAACAGCCACAACAGCATGAGCCGGGGCAGATACACGGCAGACACATACATGGCAGCGGACAGCATTCGCCCGATGCAGTATAGCCTCCGCTACCTGTTTTGTATTCTCCCGCGTTGGTTTCGTTATATCTTAGCTGGTCACGGTATTCAACGTTATCCGGCTCCATCTCGCATGCCTTTCTGAGATTTTCCATACCACGGGTCGTCCAGCCGCGGCGCATATCTATAAGCCCCGACAGGTAATACCATTCCGCCGTTTTGGGAAGCTGCTGCAGCATCATCAGCGCGTGCGAATACGCTCCCATACTGATAAGCTGGCGCACAAGCCCAAAGGTCGGCTTTGCGCCGGAATAGGAGCGCGGGTCTCCATACGTCCCGCTCGCGCTGCTGTAGGCTCCGTCCGCAGTATAGCTTCCGTGTACCGCCGAGTCGCCTTTATTCTTTGTAAGCATATCGTATGCCTTGTTTATCTCCTTCATCTTCTCCGCCGCAAGATCCGCAAGCGGATTGTTTACATACTTATCGGGATGATATTTTTTTACAAGCTCCTTATATGCTTTCTTTATCGTTTCCTCATCGGCGCCTTCACTAACGCCGAGGACTTCATAGGGATTCATTCATCAACATCCTTTGTCCGGGGTATCCCCAAAATACTATCTTGTTTTTGTCTCAAACTAATGTATATCATTTTACCTATGATATCACGGTTACGTTTAAAATCGATAAGCTCAAATGCAGAGGCTATATTGCTTAGCGTGATAGTGAGACTCATCTCAACCGCATCCGCTTTAAGACCTCCGGCAGCTATAAACGGGTTATATGATCCCGTTCTGATATCGCTTTCATAGTCATTATATGCGTCTAAAATATATATCCATCTGCCAAGGTTATAGCCAAGCCATGCAAGGGCACGCCTTGTCGCCTCGCCTGTCACAAACGCAGGCGTAAACAGCAGCTCGGTTATTCTGCCGAACTCCTCCGCCGGCTCGTCCACTGACGCACAGCCGCTCTTTTCAAGCTCACCAAGCAGCCGCAGCCGCTCCTTTATCGCGTCATAGACCTCCGGACACCGTCTGCGCGATCTACCGAAGCCGCGCCTTAGCGCAAGCATACCAAGCGCCGCTTTTACGCTTCTGTCATCGCAAAGATCATCGGCAAGCTTTGCGTAGCCGAGTATAACGCCCGCCGAGGCGCAGTATTCAAGCACAGGATCATATTTTACATACCTGCTTTTTTTAAACGGGTGCGCCATGCATCTGCCGCAGCCCTCCGCCGGCTCCGCGTCCGCAAGAGATGAGAGCACTATCGCAAGGAAGGCTATATCATAGCTCAGACCGAACCGTGAGACCTGTGATGCGGCTTTGCCCATCGCTCTGCACAGTCCGCAGTAGTACGCGCGGAACACGTCATATTCATCCGCGGTCATCTGGTTTTTACCGACCGTCACGTAACCGAACACGATCCACACCCTTTTCACTCAATTGAAATTATACATATTACAGTATATCATACTATATTGAAAATCTCAACAGTTTTTTTACATTTTTTTTAAAAAATTGTGTTGATAGAGCAAAAATCGCTCCCACACCTTGAAAAAAAACGCCGACTATGATAATATAAACGTATTATTTCTAAAGAGGTAAAACATAATATGCTGAAGCTATATTCTCTTATAAGCGGATCATCGGGCAACTGCACGGTGGTAAGCGACGGTAAGGTACATATAATGGTAGACTGCGGGACCTCCGGCAAACGCGCATCAGAGGCTCTCTATAATATCGGCATAGATCCGTCCGCGATAAGCGCTATTCTTGTAACACACGAGCACAGCGACCATATAAAGGGTGTCGGGATACTCGCGCGGCGGCTCGGCGTGCCTGTATACGCCACACGCGGCACGCACGCTGCTATGGGCATCGGCAGTATAAAGGATGAGCAGATACGTTTTGTTTCGCCCGATACGCCGATCGACATTGCCGGCATAGAGGCAACTCCGTTTTCCATCCCCCATGATGCGGCTGACCCCTGCTGCTACAGCTTCTCCGACGGAACAGACAAGGTAACGATAGCAACCGATATAGGATATATGCCGGACTCTCTC
Source organism: Clostridia bacterium (assembly GCA_017404065.1). Classification (GTDB taxonomy): domain Bacteria; phylum Bacillota; class Clostridia; order UBA1381; family UBA1381; genus Ornithomonoglobus. The sequence continues at coordinate 19,107 of JAFRDB010000135.1, read as the reverse complement.
ATCTCGCGGCTTATCGGCAGCAGAAGCATCCTTCTTGAATCAAACCACGATATCGATATGCTCCGTTTCGGCCCGTACCCCTATCCGCTTCAGCGGAGGATCTTAGGCCGCCATGGACACATGTCAAACATACTCGCTTCAGAGACTGCGCTTGAGCTTGTGAAAAGCGGCACCGAGCACATCATGCTCGGACATCTGAGCGATAAGAACAACCTGCCCGAGATCGCGATGATGGAGACCTTTAACCGTCTTACCGATAACGGCGTAAACGTCGGTCATGACATGACGCTGCAGGTAGCGGCAAGATATGAGATCACGAAAATGGACGGCTGATCTTTCTTTTAAACTTATGAACATGGGTTTCATCCACAAAACCGTTTGGGGAAAAAGCTCAAAGCAGGTCATATTTTTCTCACTGCGAGTCTATTAGCACCGCCAAGATGGGCGGACAGCCGTCAGGCTGGCTTTTGACGTAGTCAAAAGTGCTGAAGGCACTGCTATGCGAGCAGTGAGAAAGGTGCGAGATGCGCAGAGATTTTTTTCCAATTGGGGAAAATGCGCACAGAAGATCGTACTTTTGAGCAAGCGCCGTGTACTCAGTGTACATAAGCTTGCGAAAGAGTGCAAGCTTCAAAGCGCATTTTTTCCAAACTTTATTTATGATATGCCGCGCCCTTATTTATCATAAACGCGCGATATATCTGCTCGGCAAGCACGACCCGCATGAGCCTATGCGGCAGGGTCATGCGTCCGAACGACAGCCGAACCGACGATGCCGCCTTTACCTCATCGGAAAGGCCGAGCGAACCGCCGATAACGAATACTATACGGCTTGTCCTTATGGATGCGCGGGAGATATCCTCGGCAAGCTCCTCGCTCGACAGCAGCTTGCCCTCGACGCAGAGCGATATAACGTGGCTCTCCGGTTTTATTTTTGCAAGTATGCGTTCGCCCTCGCGCCGCTTTACCGCCTCAAGCTCGGCAGCGGAGGCATTCTCCGGAATGCGCTCGTCAGGCAGCTCTACGATCTCCAATTCAGCAAAACGGCTGACGCGTTTTTTATATTCCGCGACAGCCTCTTGATAGAACTTTTCCTTTAGTTTTCCAACACAAATAACAGTTACCTTCATGACCGATCCTCACTCAAAAATCTTCATATCCTCCGCGTCAAAGGCGGTAGAGATGGATTTGCCGGGGGCAACCATCGGATACACGTTTTCGTCACGGTCTATCCGGCAGTCGATAACTGTCGGCTTTTTTGATTTGAGCGCCTTTGCGAGCGCGTCGCGGAACTCTCCCTGGGTCGTTACAAGACACGCGTCGCATCCCATAGCCTCGGAAAGCTTAACAAAGTCCGCGCCGTCGTCAAGAACGGTATGTGAATACCGTCCGCCATAAAACAGCGTCTGCCACTGGCGAACCATACCGAGGACACGGTTATCGATGATCACCTCTATTATCGGCAGTCCTGCGCGGGATGCCGTCATAAGCTCGTTCATATTCATCCTGAAGCCGCCGTCGCCGGCAATATTTATAACCGTACGCTCCGGAAATGCCGCTTTCGCGCCTATGCACGCGCCAAGCCCGTAGCCCATCGTTCCAAGACCGCCGGAGGTTATATAGCTTCGCGGCTGCTTGTAATGATAGAACTGCGCCGCCCACATCTGATGCTGACCTACCTCTGTTGTGATTATCGCATCGCCCCGCGTCTGACGGTATATCTCAGATACCACATCGCCGCCCGAAAGCGCCTCTGTGTTATACCTGAGCGAATAGCGGTGCTTGCTCTCGCTGAGCTTGTCCAGCCATTCTCTGTGGTCATTTTCACTGACCCTTGCAAGCAGACGTTTTATTATCTCTCTCGCGTCGCCTATTATACTTTCGTCCGCCCTGATATTCTTGTTTATTTCCTTACTGTCTATATCGATATGCACGATCTTTGCCTTCTCCGCAAACGCCTTCGCGTTGCCGTAAACGCGGTCTGAGAACCTCACTCCTATCGCAAGCAGAAGATCGCACTCGCTCACACCGAAGTTCGAGGTCTTTGTACCATGCATACCGAGCATACCGGTATACCGCGGATCTGTCCCGTCAAACGCGCCCTTGCCCATGAGCGTGTCGCACACGGGCGCGTCTATCTTATATGCCAGCTCGCGCAGCTCTTCCGATGCGTCTGCCGCGATAACCCCTCCGCCGACAAAGATGTACGGCTTTTCCGAGGCGTCTATAAGCGCCGCGACACGCTTTACCGCCGCCTCGTCTATCGTATCCGTTACCGGCGCGATCGGCGCGGGCGCTTTTGGTGTGTACTCTGTCTTATTCGCGGTCACATCCTTTGGTATATCCACAAGCACCGGTCCCTTCCTGCCCGACTGCGCTACCTTGAACGCCTCGCGGATAGTGTCGGCAAGCTCCCCGATATCCTTTACTATATAGCTCTTTTTGGTTATCGGCTTTACGACCTCGGAGATGTTTACCTCCTGAAAGCTGTCCTTGCCGAGAAGAGCCGTTCCGACATTGCAGGTGATCGCGACTACAGGTACAGAGTCTATATTTGCCGTTGCGATCCCCGTCACAAGATTTGTCGCGCCCGGTCCGGATGTTGCAAAGCACACACCTACCCTTCCTGTAGCGCGCGCGTATCCGTCCGCGGCATGGCTTGCGCCCTGCTCGTGCGAGACAAGGATATGTCTTATCTCCGCCGAATGCTTGTACAGCTCATCATATACGTTCAGGATCGCTCCGCCGGGGTAGCCGAAAATGGTATCCACTCCCTGCTCCTTCATACATTCTATAACGATCTCTGCTCCTGTTAAATACATCTTTATCCCTCTGTTTCCTTACTTTTATATCTCTAAATCTCTGACCAATATATGCACGCGCCGCATATTAACGGAGGTCAGCTCTTCTATCTTTTTGCGTATCGCCATCTGCGCGGTGCGGCAGGTCAGTAATATGTCGCAGCCGTAGCGCAGCGAGGCGGTTATATCCATGTGCACGCCGTGCGATGTCTTTCGCACATTTATGTTCCTTATTTTCGAAATACCTTTGATCTTCATCGCCTCGTGTATCGCAAGCGAATTGAGAACGTTGTCGGATATAACAAAGTCGCCGAGATACGAAAACGTCGGCCGCACTATGGACTTGTCCGCCGCAGCCCTCTTTTCCTCAACGTCAAGATTAGGCTGGAACTTGCGAAGCGGATGCAGGAAGTAGCCGGAAAACTCCTTCTGTATCTCAAACGTCGGAACGGGAATAACGTGCTTTCCGTCCTCAAGCCGCATACGGTTTGCCATCTTTATCTCGCTCTCGGACGCGACATCCTCAATATGAATAAACTCCTCTATCTCTCCGACATCAAGCCGCTTTGCTATCTTTTTTGCCATACCCTCGGATGTGCCGAGTATCATAAGCTTATTTATATCGGCGTGCTTTAACGCCTGCTTCATTTCTGCCGCGCACAGCGGCGGAATGAAAAGCGCATGCTTGACCGACGCGATACGCGTTTTTTCGCGCTTGGCGCTTGTCCCGGCAATGACCTTACCGTGTGAGATGAGCAGCCCGTCATCTATTATACCGTCCGCGCCGTTCGCCTTTGAAACAGACAGTGCGCGGTAGCTCTTGCCCGTGCCCGACGGACCGACGAATGCTATGACCTTCATTTCTGATATTCCTTTATTTTGTATCCCAATGTCATCAGAGAATCGGAAAGATGCACATGCTCGACTGCAACATCCTTCGGCAGATCAAGCTCGGCGCGCGAGAAATTCAGCAATCCCTTTACCCCATTTTTCACCAGCAGCTGCGCCGTGTCATGCACAGCGGTGCTCGGAATGGTAAGGATCGCTATATCTACCCTATGCTCGCGCACAAACTCCGCAAGCTGAGCCTGGTGCATTATTCTTATGCCGCGTATCTCTCTCCCAACCTTACTTTCATCGCTGTCAAATATACCCACAAGCTTGAAACCGCGTTTTTCAAAGGAAGCATGGTTTGCAAGCGCGCTGCCGAGATTGCCCGCGCCGACTATTATCATCGTGTTTCCGTCACTAAGCCCCAATATATTGGCTATCTCATCGCGGAGATAGTCCACGTTGTAGCCATAACCCTGCTGTCCGAAGCCGCCAAAATAGTTAAAATCCTGGCGGATCTGCGATGCAGTAACACTCATAAGCTCAGAAAGCTGACCGGATGAGATTCGATGCACATCCTGAGCCGAAAGATCGCTTAAATATCTGTAATACCTCGGAAGCCGCTTTATAACGACCTCCGGCACCTTCTTTTCATTATTTCCCACTGTATCTTCCTCTCCAAATACACATATATATGAGCATTGTATCATATATATGTGTATTTGTCCACCTTTTTTTTATTTTTCTTTAAAGTTGCTTCCCACAAGACCTGACAAAAGGTCAAAAATTATCATTGGTATGCTTTTTTTCGCAACATCCTGCGCCGCGACAAGCTCCACACTTTCTACCACATTTCCGTCCCTAACAAAATCAAGCTCGCCTACTACATCCCCCTCATTTACCGGCGCGGTTATATTTTCGTTGAGCCGCACCTGCCTCTCTGCCTCACCCGCGCCGGTCTTCTCTCCGACGCTCGACCTCTCCTCCTTCGTTATTGCCTTAACAGCAGGCGATACGCCGTTTATGATATCGGCATCCGCGACCTCCTCGCCCGCGCTGCAGAAACGCGTTACGCCATAGCCGGCAAAGCCGTAGTCCAGCAGCGCCCGCGCCGACGCGAACCGCTCCTCCGATGTCGGCGCGCCGAGCACGACCGCTATAAGCTGCATATCATCCCGCACCGCTGAGGCGGAAAGGCAGCAGAGCGCCTTGGATGTCGAACCTGTCTTTAATCCGTTGGCACCGGTATAGAACCGCACAAGCTTATTGGTGTTGGCAAGCTTGAACTTGCCGCCGCGCAGCTCGTCAGTCCAGATCGATGTAAACTCTGTTATGTCATTATGCGTCAAAAGCTCTCTCGACATTACAGCCACATCACGGGCGGATGAATAGTGATCGTCCTCGTCCAGCCCGTTGGTGTTCATAAAATGCGTATTCTCCATGCCAAGCTCCCGCGCACGCTCGTTCATCATATCCACAAACGCGCTCTCGCTGCCCGCTATGTGCTCCGCCATAGCCACGCAGCCGTCATTAGCGCTTGCGACCGCTATGCCCTTGAGCATATCCCGCACCGAAAGCTGCTCTCCCGCCTCCAGAAACATCGTTGAGCCTCCATAGCTCATGGCATTCTCGCTCACGGAAACCATATCATCGTACGAGAGCGCGCCGCTGTCGATGCGCTCCATAATAAGGAGCATTGTCATTATCTTTGTGACGCTCGCTATCGGCAGTCTTTCGTCCGCTTCATCCTCGGCAAGCACCATGCCCGTACTCTGCTCGATAAGTATCGCTGACTTTGCGTTAACCCCGTCTATCCCCTCGGCATACACCGCCGCAGGCAGAAAAAAAAGACACATAAAAAAGCATATTATTTTTTTCATATTGTTCCCCCCAAAGGCTTGATATGAAATAATATGCTTTTTATATCGATTTTATTCGCTATGCTTACTGTTCGCATATTTGATTTCGGTCATAATCCTTAACAAGCTTTGCGCGTATATACCCCCGCGAACGTTCGGTTGAGTCTATGTAAAAGCCGCGCCCATAATAGAAGCGTATCAAAGGCGTTATCTTTGTGCCGGTAAACAGATGAATACTCTTTACGTTACACCGCGTCATCATCCTGTCAACAAGATTCATTATGGACTTGCCTATTCCGTTGTTCTGGCTCGTCACCTTCACGCCGAACCGCGTAAGCTCGGCAGTGTTATCCGGAAAAATCTCTATCCTCGCGCTGCCGACCGGCTCTCCGTCCGAGAGCGCCAAAAGTACGATTTTGCTCTCAAGATCGCGCTTGACATCATTGTATGTTTCATCGAGCGCATCAACATGCTCAATTCCCGCAAGCTCCTTGTATTTAAGAAACGCCTCGCGCGTGATCCGCATTATGTCAGGTATATCTTCCTCGTCCGCAAGCCGTATTTGGAACAGGGATTCAAAATATACTCTTTCCATCATCCCATGAGTATCGCCATTACCGCCTTCTGGGCGTGCAAGCGATTTTCTGCTTCGTCGAATATGACACTGTTTGGCCCGTCTATAACGTCCTCTGTCACCTCAAAGCCGCGGTATGCCGGCAAGCAGTGCATGAATATAGCGTCAGACTTGGCATACGAGAACAGCTCCTTGTTCACCTGATACGGCATAAACACCTTCTGCCGCTCTGCCTTTTCCTCTTCCATTCCCATGGATACCCATGTATCTGTATAGACTATATCAGCATCCTTTATCGCCTCTATCGGATCCTCCGTGAGCAGCAGGCTTCCGCCTGACTTTGCAAAGTCCTCCTTCGCGTTCTCCACTACCTCCGCGTCACATTGATATGCCGCGGGTGTAGCAATGGCACAGTTTATATCCGCCTTTGCGCAGCCGTACATTATCGAGTGCGCCATGTTGTTGCCGTCGCCTATATACGCGAACTTAAGCCCTTCAAGCCTGCCCTTGTGCTCATACGCCGTCATAAGATCGGCAAGCACCTGGCACGGGTGCAGAAGGTCTGTGAGCGCGTTTATAACGGGTATATTCGCCTCCTCGGCAAGCTCCACAACGTCACTGTGCGCATAAGTGCGTATCATTATTCCGTCAAGATAACGCTCCAGTACCTTTGCCGTGTCGTGTATCGTCTCGCCGCGACCGAGCTGTATGTCGTTTGACGACAGGAACAGCGGATACCCGCCGAGCTGAGTCATGCCCACCTCAAACGAAACTCTTGTGCGCGTGGATGATTTTGTGAATATCATTCCAAGCGTCTTACCCTCAAGCATCTTGTGCTTTATACCGTGCTTTAATTCCTTCTTCAGCTTAAGTCCAAGCTTAAGGAGCTTTTGCAGCTCCTCCGGCGTTAAGTCATGTAAGCTTATAAGATCCTGCATTTTTGTTTCCTCCTATACCTTTTTATTTATACCTCTTCCAAAACCGCGCAAAGCGCGTTTATAAACAGCTCGATCTCGCTCTTTGTGATATTAAGCGCTGGCGCGATCCTTATAGTGCGACCTTTGCAAAGGCTTGTAAGCATCTTATGCTCGTGCAGTCCTTTAAATACCGCCGCCGCCTTTTCCGGCGCTATCTCTATGCCGATAAGAAGTCCCGCGCCGCGTACAGCCGTCACCTTATCGGGATGCTGCGCCATGACCTCGCGAAGTCTCACCAAAAACAGCTCGCCCATTTTGGCGGAGTTCTCTACCAGTCCCTCGCTCTCGATCACATCAAACACGGCAAGCCCCGCCGCAGTCGCAAACGGGTTGCCGCCAAAGGTCGTGCCGTGGTCGCCCGGCTCAAACGCTGCCGCAACCTCCGCCTTCGCGCATACCGCGCCTATCGGCACGCCTCCGCCAAGCGCCTTCGCGCTCGTGAATATATCCGGCTCTATGCCGTACAGCTCATGCGCGAACAGCCTTCCGCATCGTCCCATTCCTGTCTGCACCTCGTCAACGATCAGAAGTATACCCTTCTCATCACAGAACTCGCGCAGTCTTTGAGCGTACTCCATATCCATCGGGAACACTCCCGCCTCACCCTGGATAAGCTCGATAATAACTGCCGCCGTATGCTCCGTAACAGCCTCCTCTACCGCTTCAAAGCTGTTTGGCTCCGCCATCACAAAGCCCGGCATAAGCGGGCGGTAAGGCGCCTGATAATGCTCCTGTCCGGTTGCCGCTACTGTCGCGAGCGTCCTTCCGTGGAAGGAATGATCAAGGTAGATGATCTCCTTTCGGTCAATGCCCTTTTTATAGAAATACATCTTCGCAAGCTTAATTGCGCCCTCGTTTGCCTCCGCGCCGCTGTTGCAGAAGAACGCCTTATCCGCGCACGTGCTCTCGACAAGCTTTTTGGCAAGCCTTGCCTGATTTTCTATGTAATACAGACTCGATGTATGCACGAGCCTGTCAAGCTGCGACTTCAGCGCCGCGGTAAATTTCGGGTGGCAATGACCGATAGCGTTAACAGCTATCCCGCCAAGAAAGTCATAATATACATCACCGTTATCGGCATACAGCTTCATTCCCTCGCCGCGCTCAAACGCAACCGGCAGCCTGTCACCGAAGGTGTTCATGTAATATTTTTTGTCTAATTCTTTTATCTCATTCAACATTTATAAATTCGCCTCTATCATTTCGGCATAGTCGTCAAACGACCTTGCGCCGACTATCTTGCCCGCTACCTTGCCGTTTTTAAACAACACCACCGTCGGGATCGAAACTATCGCGTTCATAGCCGCAAGCTCGCCCTCCTCGTCTACGTTCACCTTGCACACCTTTATTCTGCCCGCGTATTCGTCCGCGATCTCGGAAATTACCGGTCCCACCATGCCGCACGGACCGCACCACGGCGCCCAAAAATCCACAAGCACCGGCACCTCCGACTTGGTTACCTCGCCGTCATACGTTGCCTTTGTTAAATTGATCTCCATTTTTATTCCTCCTCATGGTTTATTTTTTTCTCGTTACCTTTCGCATTCAACACTTCCGATATCTGTTCTTTCAGAACAGGAAAATCATTTACAACGGTCGTATATACGTCTTCCATCCTTAACGAACCATATTTATGAGCGGCAATATCGCGAAATCCCGCTATAAGCTTCCAGGGTATTTCATTATTATCCGCCCTACACTCCGATGAAAGATTTTTAACAAGCTCCCCTATATTTATTGCTGTCATGCAGACGGCTCTTTTCTTCATCTCATCGGCATCAAAGCTTTCAAAATCCGTCTCTCCCATCATTGTTACGGCAACATTTATCTCATCAATTATCTTTGACAGTGTTATTATATCTCTACGCAGCATATAACGGCACCACCTTATCAAGCTCTATTACAGAGTTTTCGGGTATCGGAGCATGTACCAGATCGACCGGTACACCAAGCAGTTCTTCAAATCTCAGCTTGATCGCAGACAAAGTGAGTAAGGAAACCGCATCGGTGTTAAACTCCACCAATAAGTCCACATCGCTTTCCGGCTTGTTTGTACCACGAGCATAAGAGCCGAACAGCTCTATTTTGGTTATAGGGAATTCAACCGCGATCATAGCTGCGATCTTTTCAATCTGGTCTATTGTCAACATTCTGCTCATACACAATGACCCCCTCTCTGTTTATCGTGTCACGGAGCCGACTGCCCATGTTTGAATACATTATGATATCACAGTTCCAATCACATATATCTCCGATCTCACGTTGAAGGTTATATATTGCCATTCCGTCAGTCGTATCGGCATTTATGCAAATATCGATATCACTGTCAACACTGCAATTCGGAGTTACTGCGCTGCCGAAAATATATATTCTTTTCAATTCTCTGTGCTTTGACGCTGCAGAGAACAGTCCGGCTACAGCCTTTTGCTTCAACGGATATATTTTGTTTATGTTTTTACATTCGGTCGAAACCACGACCGGAAATCCGTTTTTCTCAAAAATCTTCTCAGTCTTCATCTGTACCGCCTCCGTTCTTTGCAAATTCCGTCCCACAAGTTCCGGTTACGACTCCCGCAAGCCCTCCTCATGGTTTATATATTTTCTCGCCACCTTCTCAAGCTCCGCTCTGCCGCCGGTTATGTCAACGATCCTTGCCATCAGCCGATCCGTGTCCGACACGGGCGATGATATAAAAAACGTAACATCGTTCTCATAGACCGTGTCCTCGACTGTAAACCCATCGTTTGCAAGCGTATATTGCAGCTTTCCAACAAGGTCATAGCTGACCCTTGCAGATATAATATCGGACATTGTCCGTATTATTATTCCCGATTTTTCAATGCCCATTTTAGCCGAACCGCTGTAGGCGCGGACAAGCCCGCCCGTTCCCAGTAGCGTCCCGCCGAAATAGCGTGTAATTACCGCTACAACATCCACAAGCCCCGATTTTCTTATCGTATCAAGCACCGGCATTCCCGCCGTCCCCGATGGCTCGCCGTCATCGGAATAGCGGAATATATTATTTTCGTCTATCACATAAGCATACACATTATGCCGCGCGTCCGCATAGCGTGATCGTATCTCTGCCAGATACTCCAGCGCCTCCGCCTCTGTCGCCGCCGGCCGTACATGCGATATGAACTTACTCTTTTTTTCGACCAGCAGCGTTTCCGATTCACGCGCCACAGTCTTATATATAAGCTTTTTTGACATTTCCGTCACCTCTGCCGCCGCGCGGTATCGGCATCATATTGGCTGAACCTTTTATACATGACCGCGTCCAGCAGCACCTGTATCTCGGTCCCCTCCGGAGTAAACTCCTCGGAGAGTATCTTTTCGCTTTTGTGCAGCGCACCCAATGCGCTACCCTCCGAATACGGTATCAGAAGCCGGTACTCGCGCTTGCCGCCCGGCGCGACAGCAGCTATAGCCTCGCGAAGCTTATCAAGCCCCATACCGGTTCTCGCGCTTATAAACACGCTCCTGTCCGCCGCTGCCGCCGCGGGAACGTATCCGCTGTTTTTATCGCATTTGTTATATACGTTTATCATCGGCTTTCCGCCTGCGCCTATCTCATCCAAAACGCTCGCGACCACTCTTGCCTGATTATCCGCCTCCGGCGATGCCGAGTCTATCACATGAAGAAGAAAATCTGCCTCCGCGGCCTCCTCAAGCGTAGACTTGAACGCCTCTATCAGATAGTGCGGCAGCTTTCTTATAAACCCGACTGTGTCTATAAGTATTATCCTCCGGTTATCGTCAAGCGTTATCTGCCGCGAGGTCGTATCGAGCGTTGCAAACAGCTTGTCCTCCGCAAATACACCCGCATCGGTAAGACGATTTAAAAGCGTTGATTTGCCCGCGTTCGTATAGCCGACAAGCGCGCCTGTTATCACATCATCCTTTTTGCGCCTGCCTCGCATCTGATCGCGGCGCTTTTTTATCTCCGCAAGCTCTCTTTCAAGCGAATTTATCCGCGTCCTTATGTGCCGCCTGTCTATCTCAAGCTGCGTCTCGCCCGGACCTCTTGTGCCGATACCCGCACCGAGCCTATGCATCTCAAGTCCCCAGCCATGCAGACGCGGCAGCTGGTATTTAAGCTGGGCAAGCTCAACCTGCAGCTTGCCCTCATGTGATCGCGCACGCATAGCGAATATATCCAGTATCAGCATAGAACGGTCGAGCACTCGCACCTTTAAAATGTCATTGATATTCCTCAGCTGTCCCGGACTAAGCTCGTCATCAAATACTACTATGTCCGCTTCCAGCGACTCCACCGCCGCCTTCAGCTCCTCCAGCTTGCCTTTGCCAAGATATGTCGCGCTCTCAGGCACAGCCTTGTTCTGCACAAGCTCCGCAACGACCTCGCCACCGGCGGTATCAACAAGCTCCTCAAGCTCGCGCATCGATTCCTCGGTGGTATCGCCAAGGCCGTCGCGCAGACCTCTATGCAGTCCGGCTGTTATGACTCTTTCCCGTTTTTCCTGCTCCACACCAAATGACCTCAATTCCATAGCAGTTTATTATTTAAAATAGCTGTTCTATTGTATTATACCAAATAAATACTGATTTGTACAGTATTTTTTTTAAAATATCAAAAAAATTTCAAAAAGCACTTGCAAAATAAAAAAAATATGGTATAATAGATGGGTATAGCGCTATCAAAGGGGATTTTATGCCCTTTAATAAAGGAGGTCTGGACATTGAATACATTGTTTGTAGCTCTGCATCTCATCGTATCTGTTTTGCTCATCGTTGTCGTTCTTTTACAGGAGGGCAAGGATCCGGGTATGAGAGGTATTCAGGGTGCTTCATCCGATATGGGTGATTCATTCTTCAAGAGAGCAGGCGGAACAACCAAGGAGAAGATGCAGGTTAGGCTCACAACGACACTTGCGATACTCTTCCTTATAACAACGGTCGTTCTGGTAATAACGGTTTCGTAAACATAAATGAGGCTCCCTATCGGGGAGCCTCAGACTGTCGACAAATTGGTCGGACCGCGCCCATGATCATTTTATGAGCGTGATTCAAAAGGATAGTTTCATAGAAAGAGCAACGGCGATTACATCGAGTAATTGCCGTTGCTGTGCGCTTTTGACGAAAACAAGCTCTAACGTACCAACGTACGCCGACGAGCTTGTTTTCGTCAAATCCAACCTAATTTTTCGACGTCTGCCAGCGTGTAGACAGTTTTGTCTACACGCTGAGGCTCCCTATCGGGAGCCTGTTTTTTTTATAAAACAGCGTAGATGTAAAAACAAGTTTTGTCTCGTCTGCCGGATGTGTTGGCTGACGAGATGCGGTATGCTATACCGAAAGCCGCAGGGTCTTGTACACAGTCTTGTTGCTTGTGACGCTTCGCAGTCAGCACTCGTCCGCAAACTCAATTATTCTTTTCAAACGGTGGTTGACGCCGGATTTTCCTATCGGCGGGTCGAGCAGCGTGCCGAGCTCTTCAAGACTCAGATCCGGATTTTCGAGACGTATTGATCCCATCTCCCGCAGAGTCTTTGGCAGCCTTCCCCATTCTCCCGCCTTCTTGATTTTCCGTATCGCCATAAGCTGTTTTACGCTCGCTTTGGTCTGTTTTTTCAGATTGGCGCTGTCACAGTTTACGCGCCGCTGCGCCGAGCTTTTAAGCTCCTTTTCTATCTGGGCGGAAAATATCTCAAGCCCCGCCATGCCGCCGGATATAAGACCGATAAGCTCCGCTATCTGCGCGCTTTCCTTAATATATACAACCAGCTTGCCGCGCCGTCTCGCGCCGCGCGGTGTCAGACCGACATCTTCAAGCAGGCGTATCATTTTCTGAGCCTCGTCAAACGACGCTGTCGCAAACTCTATATGATATGCTTTCTCAGGATCGCTTACCGAGCCCGACGTGAGGAATGCGCCGCGCACGTATGCCATCGCGCAGCAATCGTTTATGATCGCGTCAGACGAAAGCGCGCTCTGAAGCTTCTCCGCCGCGCCGTTACCAAGCAGTATCCGCCGCCGGTCAGCCACCGCACTTATGCCTAACTCCTCATTCACAGCCGCCGCAATGCGTTTTGATATCACCTCTCCCGAGCACAGGTAATGAGTCGCGTTGCTCCTGAGCTTTGCAGGAAACGAGAAAAAGCCCGCAAGCTCCGCTCTGCGGCACCCCGGGCAGATATATTCCGTTTTACATAGTATATCCTTTATTTCATACGAGAATGACATAGCTTTTATATATTAATATCTCTGTGAATAACCTCTGTTTTATGTCCCTGTTCCGTAAGCAGAGCATAAAGCTTGTTCGCAAAGGTCACGCTGCGGTGATGACCGCCGGTGCAGCCTATTGCGATTATAAGCGAATTCCTGCCCTCCTCAACAAAAAGCGGCAGTATATAGGTCACCATATCGGAAAGCTTTTCAAAGAAGCCTACAGCCGACGGGAAGCTCATAACATAATCGCTTACCTCTTTATCATTGCCCGTCTTATTCTTAAGCTCCGGTATATAAAACGGGTTTGGGAAGCAGCGCACATCAAAAACCATATCCGCATCGGACGGAACGCCGTGCTTGAAACCGAACGAAAGCACCTTTATTTCAAAAATCGCATTCTCGGAGGTGATATTATATATATCCATCAGCCTGTCGCGCAGCTCGTTACCCTTGAACGCGGACGTGTCTACAATGTAGTCAGCGGCATCACGCAGCTTTTCCGTCATCTGCCGCTCCGCCTTGATCGAAGCGAGCAAACCACCCTGTCTTTTGAGCGGATGATCGCGCCGTGTTTCCTTGTAACGGTTTACAAGCGTCTTATTATCGGCGTCAAGGAATATTATCCGCACCTCATAATCATCCCTGAGCTTGCCGACCTGGTCGAGAAGCTCATTTATCATATCTCCTACGCGCGCGTCAATAACAAGAGCGACATTTCCGAACTTGTCCTTTACCGAGCTTAGCATATTCGCAAGCATGGGTATGAGAGCCGGCGGCATATTATCTATGCAGAAATAGCCCATATCCTCAAAGAAATGCATTGCCTTTGTTTTTCCCGAGCCTGACATACCCGTTAAAATCGTGAAGTCCATATTATTTTTCCCCTATCAGTCGTATTTCAGGTTCCAGTTCTACTCCGAATTTATCCTTTACCTTCCTCTGCACATATCCTATAAGCTCCAGCACGTCTGACGCTGTCGCGCCGCCTGTATTGATAATAAAGCCGGCATGCTTTTCGCTTACCGCCGCGCCGCCTACCGATGCGCCTTTAAGCCCCGCACCTTCTATTAGCGCTCCGGCAAAATAACCCTCCGGACGCTTGAACGTGCTGCCCGCAGACGGATATGACAGCGGCTGCTTGTCGCTGCGTCGCTTATTGTAATCAGCCATAGCCGCACGGATATCTTCTTCATTGCCGGGCGTCAGCTCCAGCTCCGCAGAAACTATATACATCCCGCCGTCCGAAAATATACTTTTTCTGTATCCAAAACAGCAAGCGGCATTATCTATTGTTTTTATATCACCGTCAGCACCCGTATAGGTAACTGATCTCACAACATTTTTCAGCTCGCCACCGTACGCGCCGGCATTCATATAAAGACCTCCGCCAAGCGTTCCCGGTATTCCCGAAACCGGCTCAAGCCCCGAAAGCGATGCTTTTGCCGCCTCAGCGGCTACCCGCGATAGCAGCGCGCCCGCGCCCGCGGTTATAACGCTGCCGTTAACGGAAATATCACTCATTCCCGCGCCTATCTCAATAACAAGTCCGCGTATGCCCCCGTCTCCGACAAGCATATTAGAGCCGTTGCCGATCACCGTAAGCGGCGTGCCTGTTTCCTTTGCCGCGCCGGCAAGAGCCGCGACCTGCTCAGCGCTGTCTGCGCTGACATACATATCCGCCGCACCGCCGATCCTGAACGTTGTATGCTTTGACATCGGCTCATTTACAAGCAACTGCGGCGCGATAGTTCTGAATTTTTCAATCTCCAATTATAAAATATGCTCCCTTCAAAACCCTAAAGTCTCCACTTCATCGGCTCTTTACCGCGTTTTTCACGCAGATATGTCTCAAATTTTTCATACGTCGTATTCATAACAAGCTCTTCGGGGAAATCGATCTCATCAAGCATCTCGAGCGCCTGTGCATAATTACCGATATCTGTAAAAAAATGCGCGTCCGAGGATACCGTTATCCCTGTGCCGTACTTCTTACACAGTTCCGCTATCCTTCTGCAGTTCTCTATGCTTGAACGGCGAACAAAAAACGAATGGTTGTTTATCTCTATCAGCTTATTGTTATCCCTCGCAAGCTTTATTATGTATTCATAATCATACTTATATTGCGGGCTTCCGCTGTGGCACAGTATATCTATATTCGGATGCAGCACCGCCGCCTCATACGCGCTCGTGTGATCCTCCGCGTCATTATCGGCATACACGGGGCCGTGTATGCTTGCGCCGACCACATCAAGCCTGGAAAGCAAATCATCACCGAGATCGAGCTTGCCATTTTTATCGAGCAGATCCACCTCCGCGCCGATAAGCATCTTTTGTCCGTAAAGCTCGCCGGGCAGATTTTTAAGATTGTGGAAGAACCATTCATGCGGCGCGTCCGGCATGGCAGGTCCATGCTCTGTAACGGCGAAGCCATCCATTCCTACCCTCGCCGCGTATGCCGCATTCTCTGCAACAGTCGAATACGCGTGCGCGCTTGCCAACGTGTGTGTATGTGTGTCAAATTTAATCCTCACTGTAAGTTTAGCTCCTCTTCCATTTGATGCATCAGCCTTTTGTTCAGTTCTACCGCCGCGTTATAGCCCATCTTTTTCTGACGGTTGTTCATCGCCGCGACCTCAACTATAACGGCTATATTTCTGCCGAGCTTCACCGGAACGGTAAGCGAAGGTATGTTTATACCCATTATATTTGTATATTCGTCCACCATACCAAGACGGTCGTATTGCTTATTCTTATCCCACGGCTCAAGGTGGATGACCATGTCTATCTGCTGCTCCTCCTTGATCGCGCCGACGCCGAATATTTCTTTTATATCGATAATACCTATCCCGCGCACCTCTACAAAATGACGGATTATCTCAGGCGACGAGCCTATAAGGGCAGTGTCCGACACCTTTTTTATTTCAACGGCATCATCTGCCACAAGACGATGTCCGCGCTTTACAAGCTCTATAGCAGCCTCACTCTTGCCGACTCCGCTCTCACCCATTATGAGTATGCCCTCGCCGTATATCTCGCAAAGCACGCCATGACGTGTTCTGCACGGCGCAAGCATAACATTCAGATAGCGTATTATCATGCTCATAAACTGGGATGTGCCATGCTCTGTGCGCAAAAGCGCTATCTGATATTTCTCCGCAAGCACGACCATTTCCGGAAAGATCTGCTGTCCGCGCGTTATTACAAGCACCGGAAAACCCAGCTTGAAATAGTTATCAAGACGTCCTTCCCGCTCTTCGGTCGTAAACTGCTCAAGGAATGTGAACTCGACCTTACCCATGATCTGTATGCGTGTGTCGTCAAAAAACTTTGAAAAACCCACCATCTGCAATCCCGGACGGTTTATATCGGTATTCTTTATATCAACAGATTCTATATTCTGCGGTGCGTACAGGATCTCAAGCTGAAAATGCTCAATAAGCTTATTTAACGGCAGCTTTGCGACCTTCTCCATATCGGCATACCTCTCATTCTGAAATTATAATATTACATAAATATTAATAATATAATTATAACACAAATATCTTCACTTTTCAATATAAAATTGAGCAATATTATATAAGAAATATACAAGAAATCACATAAAAGAGCCTCTGTTTTTAAGTAAAATGAAAAAAAAGTTTTTTTTTGGACAAATCTCTTGCAAATCAGAATAATTTGTGGTAAAATACTTGTTGATGTTTGTTTAGTTTGATATGTAGGAGGTGTAAACAAATGGCTAAATGTGATATTTGCGGAAAGGGCGTTAGCTTTGGTATAAAGGTTTCGCACTCACACAGACGCTCAAACAGAATGTGGAAGCCGAACGTAATGAAGGTCAAGGCTATCGTTAACGGAACGCCGAAGTCGTTACATGTCTGCACACGTTGTCTGAGATCAGGAAAGGTGCAGCGCGCCGTATAATTTAAATATGATCAGAGCAGCCGGTACACCGGCTGTTTTTTTTCAATCTTTACAAACGGATAATACAGATATTACATATTTCCGACAATATATATAATATTGAAAATATGCTTTGCATTTTCAGCGGATATGTGTTATACTATGAATTGGTATAGTAATTAAGGTAATATTAATATGGTAAAAGGGGTGTTAACCCGTGGAGAAACTGTTGATCAAGGGCGGCAACAAGCTCAAAGGCAAGGTCGTTATCAGCGGCGCAAAAAACGCTGCGGTCGCGATCCTTCCGGCATGTTTGCTTGTCAACGGAGTGTGCAGAATAGAAAACCTTCCGGACATAAACGATGTAAAACTGTATCTTCGCATCTTGGAAAACCTTGGCGCGAAGGTGGATTATATAGATGTAAATACTGTTGAGGTGAATTGCTCCGCCGTCGGCTCATACGAGCCTCTCGGAGATCTCACAAGGCGTATGCGCGGCTCATCATATCTTATGGGCGCTCTTTTGGGGCGGTTCCGTAAATTCCGCGTTGATCCGCCCGGCGGATGCGATTTCGGCACACGCCCTATTGATATGCACATAAAGAGCTTTGAGCTTTTGGGTGCGACCGTGGACACTTCGCACGGTATAGTCGCAGCGGAGGCAAAAGATCTGATCGGAACACAGATATTTTTTGATATAGTTTCCGTTGGTGCGACCGTAAACGCGATACTCGCATCGGTACTTGCCGGCGGCACAACAACAATCGAGGGCGCGGCGCGTGAGCCGCACGTGGTAGACCTTGCAAACTTCTTGAACGCGTGCGGCGCAAAAATACGCGGCGCGGGCACAGACACGATTCGAATAAACGGCGTTAGCGAGCTGCATGGTGTCACCTATCCAATCATACCGGATCAGATAGAGGCGGGTACATTTATGATAGCGGCAGCCGCAACGCGCGGTGATGTTACGCTGCACAACGTGATCCCGAGGCATCTTGAAATAATCGGCTCCAAGCTTATAGAAGCCGGCGCAAAAGTGGAGTATGGCACGGATACCGTTAGAGTATGGGTAAAGGATGATACACCGTTCCGCAGAGTGAATTTTATCGCCCTTCCCTATCCGGGATTTCCTACCGATATGCAGCCGCAGCTCGTGACCTTCCTCACAACCATACCCGGCACGAGCACAGCGCGAGAGGGAGTATGGGATGACCGCTTCCGGTACACACAACAGCTCCAGAGAATGGGCGCGAACATTCGCGTCGAGGGCAAGCTGGCTATCATAGAGGGTGTAGACAAGCTTGTAGGCGCAAACGTAAAGGCAAATGACCTTCGCGCCGGCGCGGCAATGATAATCGCCGGACTCATGGCGGACGGTACTACCGAGATACGCGATATATATCATATAGATCGCGGCTACGAGAATTTTGAAAACAAGTTTATTTCCCTCGGCGGTGACATACACCGCATTGAGGTCGTGGAGGACAGCTACATCTGATTTGTATCGTCTGTATCAAAACAACACACGGCGCAAGCAGCCGGCTTTTCATCCGATCGCTTGCGCCGTTTTTGATTTGCCTGTGTTTTGCAATACAAATTTCAGTTTGTCGGGTTGTCAACTCCCCCCGACCCCCTCAATCTTGAGGGGGAGAAGTAAGTATTTGCAGCATGGGGACTTCGTCCCCATGCAACCCCCATACACACATAAGGCTTATACACAAACAGCATAATGTGTCGCGCCGGTTTGATGCGCTCTGCTCTTTGATGTTTACGGCTGTCTTAGATGCTCAAGGGCTTGGGGAAGTGTGTCTCGCTCATTGCTTAGAGCGCTTTTAGGCACAGCAGCTATGTTAATTACCGATAATGGTATCTCTATGACTGTTATGAGGTTTACCGTTCATATATCTCTATGTCCGCTGTACCAAAAAGCTTATGCACATTCGCGAGACACACTTTCCCAAACCTCCCATTAG